>PFJE01000004.1 GCA_002783865.1 Sphingomonadales bacterium CG_4_10_14_3_um_filter_58_15 | reverse complement strand
GACTTAAAATCTGCTATCCGAAATGGGTGTGCGGGTTCGAGTCCCGCCGTCCGCACCAGTTTTTGCGCAGGCTCACTGCGAGATGATTGCTTCGGTCGCGAATTTCGCTAGACTTGCCGATCATCCGCGACGGACTTTGTCGTCAACCTCATCAACAAGGCATATCCATGCTCGACTCGCCGATCATTGCAGCCATAGCCTGGGCGGTCATACTCGGCGGTGCAGGCGGTCTGCTCACGGATATTGGTTCGTGGTACCGCGACCTGAAAAAGCCCAGCTGGCAGCCACCGGACTGGCTGTTCGGACCGGCATGGACAATCATTCTCGGGCTTGCCGCCTGGGCAGCGATTCTGTCCTGGAATCAAGCCAATGATCAGTCCGAACAGGCGATGGTTATCTGGGTCTACGCGGCCAATTTCCTGTTTCATCTGCTCTGGTCGCCATTATTTTTCAAATATCAGAGACCGGACTGGGCGCTGGTTGAAGTCGTGTTTTTGTGGCTGTCGGTCGTCGCGATGCTGTATGTGACTTGGAGTCTCGCCCCACTCGCTGGCCTGCTGATCCTGCCCTACGCCCTGTGGGTATCCTTCGCGGCGGCGCTCAATGCGAAAATCGTGCAGCTCAACCGTCCCTTTGGCTGACGGTTACAACATCGCCATATCGACCGGCTGATCCAGCAGGATACGGCCAGCCAGTTCGAATACTGCGGGTGCGGTGGCGATGTGCTGGGTAGCGACATGAGCATCGCGGAAACGGCGTTGCAGACTATTGTCCGAATAGACCGCCGCGCCGCCGCCGAGCGTATAGGCCGTCTTGCAGACATCAGCCGCAATTTCGGTAGCATGAGTGCAGGCAAGACGCAGATTGGCTCGGCCTTTGGCGGAGATTTCATCACCCCTGTTCGCTTCCGACCAACATCCGCTGATCGCGTTTTCCAGAAAGCCGAAAGCCCCTTCCAGTTGCGCCGTCGCGCGCGCCAGTTCAACCTGAACCGTCGCCCGCTGCGCCATTGAGCGACCACCACCCGGGGTCTTCTTGTGGATCGCGATAGTCCTGATTTCTTCCAGCGCAGCTCGCGCATTGCCCAACGCAACCGAAGACACGCCTAGCGCAAGCAGTCCGAATAGCGGGAATTTGTACAGCGCGCCCGGGTTGCGCGGCTGGTCGCCAACAAAGGACACGCTGCGATCCTTCGGAACCTTCAAATTCTCGACCGAGAAATCGCCGGACCCCGTACCTTTCAATCCGGCGACATGCCAGCTGTCAATAAATGACACCTCTTTAGCCGGGAAAAACAGCATCCGGTGATAAGGCGCGCCATTGTCGAATTTCTGCAATTCACCGTCCTTGAAGATCATCGCGCCGCCGCCAAGCCAGGAACAATTGGCCGAGCCCGAGCCCCATTGCCACTGCCCGCTGATCAGATAATGATCACCCTTGTCCTCCGCCTTGCCCATCGGCGCAAAAACGCCGCCAGTGATGACATCATCCGGACCCCAGATTTCGCGCGCCGCCGGTTCCGGCAGATAGGCTGCACCCAGCGTCGAGGTCACGGCGATCATCACGCACCAGCCGGCGCTGGCATCGGCTTCGGCAACCGTCGCGACAATTTTCAGGAAGTCGAGCGGTGCCAGCTCAAGTCCGCCAAGCGCAGCGGGCTTCGACAGATTGAAGGCACCAGCAGCCGCGAGTTTTGCCGCAAGGTCCTCAGGCAATCGCCGCGCCTTTTCGGTTTCCTCGGCCCGCGCCGCGATTGCCGGGAGCAGAGCGAGAATGGCGGGGCCGACCTCACCGATCGTGGAAATATCATATTGCAAGCCGGTCATGCCGCCATTCTCCTCATCCAGGCAGACAGCATAAGAGTTCCGCTTTGTCGAGCCAGCAAAAACATCTAGACAGGCGGCATGCGTTATTTTGCCCTTCTATACGCGATGCTTTTGCTAGTATCCTGCGACACAAGTCCGGCGCTCGATACGGCGCCGGGCCCGGCACAGATTGTCCGGCTGTCCGATTCGGAGATCAAGGGTCTCGATCCGCAGAAAATCTCCGATCTGTCATCGCTGCGGGTGGCTGCCGACCAGTTTGAGGGGCTGACGCGCCTCAATGCCATGGGCCAGGCGGAGCCGGGATTGGCCAAGGGCTGGGGAATCGCGCCGGACGGCCTGAGCTGGACCTTTGCCTTGCGGGAGAATTTGCGGTTCTCCGATGACGTTGATTTTGATGCGGCGCTTTTTCCGGCCTTGTTGCAACGGTTGCGCGCACCGGAAACGGCAGCGGCTGCGAGCGCCTTGTTCGGCAATATCCTCGCCGTGGAAGCGACCGGCGAAAACAGCGTGACCGTCCGCCTCGCCTCGCCCGACCCGTCCTTGCCGGCGTTGCTGGCGCATCCGGCGATGGCGGCAATTCCCCTCCACCGGATCCGGGAGGCGGGGGACCAATGGACATCGGACCGCCCGATGGTCGCCAGTGGTCCCTACCAATTGTCCGAATGGAAGCTGAACGATTACGCCCGGCTGGAGCGCAATCCGGCGTGGCATGATGGCGAGGCACCGACCGCGACGATCATCTGGAAACCCATGGAGGACAGCCTCTCGTCCCTGCGGCTATTCCTGTCCGGTGGCGCCGATGTAGCCGCGGACTATCCGGACAGCCGACATCAATGGCTCAAGGAAAATCATCCTGCCGCCGCTCACAGCGTACCCTATCTCGGCAGCTATTATTTTGCGTTCAACACCCGCGCTCCGCCCTTTGACGACCGCCGGGTGCGCACGGCCCTGTCCATGGCAGTCGAACGCGAGTGGATCGCCGACAAGGTGATCGGGGTCGGCAATATCCCGGCATGGGGCCTGCTGCCGCCCGGCTTGATCGGACCTGCACCTGCAAAACCCGAATGGGCCGCCTGGCCGAGGGAGCAGCGTTTGGACGAGGCCCGTTCCTTGCTGGCAGAAGCAGGCTATGGTCCGGACAATCCCTTGCGATTCGAAATCCGGTTCAACAGTTCTGCCGAACATCGCCGCGTCTCGGTGGCGATGGCGGCAATGTGGCAACCGCTTGCGGTCGAGGCAACTCTGTTCAACAGCGAAGCGGCGCTGCATTTTGCTGCGCTGCGCCGTCATGAATTCACCCTTGCCCGGTCCGGCTGGATTGCCGACCTGCCGACTCCGGAAAATTTCCTGCTGGTGCATCAGCAGGCCAGTGGGGCCGGCAATTATTCCGGATATGACAATCCGTACTACGACCGAATATTGGCGCAGGCGATCGCGGAGCCGCATACGCAAAAACGCAATGCACTAATGCGCAAGGCGGAGGCACAGCTGATAACCGACATGCCAATTCTGCCGCTCTATTTCTATGTAACACGCAGTCTTGTGGCTGAGCGGATTGCGGGATGGGAAGATAATATTTCCAATGTGCATCCCAGCCGCACTTTGCGTATAAGGCGCTGATGATTTTCCTTTCAAGATTCCGGCTGAACTGTATCGCCGCAGCGCTGACATTGACGATGCTTGGCGGCTGCGGCTATGCCGGGGACGAGGATCAGGTGCGAGTCACCGTCGTCGAAGATGGCGATGCGCGGATCAATCCGGTTGGTACAAGCCTCAATTTTGCATCCTCGACCATGCGCGCGGCCATCGCCAAGGGGCTGGTCGGGCTCGACGAGCAGGGCCGGGTGGTTCCGGCCCTCGCTGCCCGATGGATCGTCACCGACGACGGGCTGAGCTATATTTTCCGTCTGTTCGACACCAAATGGGACGACGGCCGACAGGTCACCGCCGAACGCGTGGCGCGGTTATTGAACCAGCGGTTGTCGGAACTGCGCAACAGCCGTTTGCGCTATGACGTCGCGGCGGTCGACGAAGTCGTGTCGATGACCGGCCGGGTGATCGAGATCAAGCTGAATGCGCCGCACCCCAATTTCCTGCAGCTGCTTGCCCAGCCGGAAATGGGCCTTTTTCGGGCCGGGCACGGGGCCGGACCGATGCGCCTGTTGAGCGAAGAAAATGGCATCAGACTGGGCCAGTTTGATGAACCTTCCCAGGATGATGAGGAAACGATCGAAGAAGACGACCGCTGGGTTTCGCTGCGCAGCGAACCCGCCGCCAGTGCCATCGCCCGCTATCGGGCCGGGGCCGTGCAAGTCGTCCTGAACGGTAAATATCATCACCTACCGCTCGTCGATGCAGCGGACATCAGCAGCGGAGATTTGCGGCTTGATCCGGTTGCCGGACTGTTCGGATTGCGCTTCATCCGCGCCAATGGTTTCTGGTCGGTCCCGGCGAACCGCGAAATCCTGGCCATGGCGATCAATCGCCCTGCTCTGCTGACTTCCTTTCCCAATGTCAGTGCCTGGCAGAGCCGCCTCAAGATCATTCCCGAAGCGCTCGATGTCGAGGGCGTCAACACCTATCCCGACTGGGCCAGCATGAGGATGCAGGATCGCATCGCCTTTGCGCGAAACCATGTGCGCCGGTGGAAGGCCTCGGAAGGCCCGGTCGTGCCGCTGACCATTGCCCTGCCCGATGCCGCCGGGGCCCGGATTCTGTTCAAGCGTATCCAGTCGGATCTCAGAAGAGTGGGACTGGACGCGCGCAAGGTCGACAGCAACGAGAAGGCCGATGTCCAGCTGATCGACGAGATTGCCCCCTATGATAGCGCCCCGTGGTTCTTGAAACAGTTCACCTGCGCCAAAACCGAAGTCTGTCTGAACGACGCCGATGCCAAGATTGCCGAAGCCGATGCGGCGACCAATCTGGAGATCAAGGCGCGTCTGTACGCCGAGGTCGAGGATATGCTCGTCGATCATTATAATTTCATCCCGATCGCAGTGCCCATCCGCTGGTCGATAGCCCGCCAGAATCAGCGCGGCTTTGCCGTCAATCCGCGTGGCTGGCATCCATTGAACCCGCTGGTCGGCATACCCATATCCTGACCGTGTTGCTAACATATGACGGGGATATCCGATGGCCATTTTCGAAGAAAAATTAAAGCGTCTGGCAGAACAATTGCCCGACGTCAGCCGCGATCCGCAAGCGGTACGGACACGCGTCGAAGCGATGGAAAAGATGCTGGAACGGGCATTTGTCATTCCGGGCATCAATCGGCCAATCGGAGTCGATTCAATCGTTGGTCTGGTTCCGGTAGTCGGCGATATCGTCACCGCGCTGATGTCTGCCTATATCGTCTTCGAAGCGCGCAATCTCGGCATGTCCAAGCTGCAACTGACCCGGATGGCGGCCAATGTCGGCATCGATACGGCGGTCGGCGCAATCCCGTTATTCGGCGACGTCTTCGACTTTTTCTGGCGTTCCAACAGCAAAAATTTGAAGATCATCCACAAGCATCTCGACAAGCATCATCCAGACACCCGCACGATCGATGGGTAGAGCTTTGTGCCCCTGCGCAGGCAGGGGCCCATCTCTTGTGCTATCCGCCAGACGCGGGAGTGATTTTCGGGACTGGCCTCGCCGTTGTCGTTGCGACTTCCCACTATTAGTATATTCAACAGCAGGAGATGGGCCCCTGCCTGCGCAGGGGCACTACCCCCCACGCCAGATTTTTACCGGCACATCGTCTTTCACCGCCCGCATATAAGCGGGACAGCGTTGAGGACGGAAACTTCCGCCCATGCACAACCGCACCTCCTGCAGCCAGCCGCGTTCATTCACCTTCAGACGCACCATATCCGGCATCACACCATCATTTGCCGCGGCAAAGGCGTTGCGAAACTGGCCTGCCGTCAGCGGCTTGCGCGACAGCCGATCCATATCCGGAAAGCGCACCGCATCGAACAGGATCCGTGACACCCGGAAATAGGTTTCTGGCCGCTTGGTCATGCAGGTCCCGTGCTTCGCCCATTCATGCGCCATCATTTTCGTGCTCGGCATCATGCAGAAATTGCGCTTCACCACTGCAGGCGGCAGCGGCTTGGTCGAGGCGCAATATTGCGGATAGCCGGGCCCGCGCGTTTCCGGCCACAGGCCGTGGAGGATGAAGGCAAAACTGCCGTCGTCACCGCTGCACTGGGTCTTGTCGCGGCGGCTGTCCTTGCGGGTGCGGCAAAATTCGGGCGACCAGCTGAGCGCCAGGGTGTAGCCGGTGACCGGTTTGATACGGCGCGGTTCCGAGGGCGGTTTGCGTTCGGCTGGCGCGCTGAGGCCGGATGGTGGACGGCATTGGTAGGATTGGGCTTGGGCTGAAGTAGCGGCCATTGCCAGTAACAGGAACAAAGCTACTGGTCGTCCCAGCGTAGGCTGGGGCCCAGCCCAAAAGTAGCCTATTTCAGACGATTGCTTTGGATCCCAGCCTTCGCTGGGATGACGAGTTCTAAACCTGCGCAAAATCCAGCCCGATATCTGCTGCGGGGGCGCTTTGCGTCAAACGCCCGACCGAAATATAATCCACTCCGGTCTCCGCCTTGTCGCGGATCGTCTCCAGCGTTACGCCACCGCTCGCTTCGGTCTTCACGCGCCCGCCGATCAGCGTCACCGCCCCGCGCAATGTCGCCGGCTCCATATTGTCGAGCAGCAGATGGGTCGCCCCCGCCGCCAGCGCCGCTTCGATCTGGTCGACCCGGTCGACTTCACAGATGATATTCTCGACGCCAGCATCCCGGGCCCGCCGGACCGCTTCGCCGACCGAGCCGGCGACCGCGACATGATTGTCCTTGATCATCGCAGCATCCCACAGGCCCATGCGATGATTCTGCGCCCCGCCCATCCGCGTCGCGTATTTCTCCAGCACCCGCAGGCCCGGTATTGTCTTGCGCGTGTCAAGCAGGGTGCAGCCGGTGCCCTTGATCCGCCGGACATATTCATTGGTCATGGTCGCGATCCCGGTCAGATGCTGCACCGTATTGAGCGCGCTGCGCTCGGCGGTCAGCATCGCCCGGCCCTTGCCTTTCAGCCGCATGATATCGGTGCCTGCCGCCACCGTCTCGCCTTCCGCGACCAGGATTTCAATCTCTACATCCGGGTCGAGATAGCGAAAAAAAGCCTCGGCAATCGGCAGCCCGGCAATCACCGCATCATCGCGGCTGTCCATCACGCCGGAGAATATCGCCGTTTCCGGAATCACCGCCTCCGACGTGACGTCGCGGCCGGTTGGACCGAGGTCCTCGGCAAGAGTGGAAGCGACGAAAGCGTCGAGGTCGAAGCGGTCAAGGGTGAAGGTCATGCCAGTTGACCTAACCCAATCGACTGTCTGGTGAAAGCGAGAATCTGCCTTCTCCCTTGAGGGCGAAGGATGCGAAGGCTTAACGAGGAACGAGTTTAGCCGTAGCTGGATGAGGGTGCACCGCTCTGGAGATTTCGCGCACCCCATAACCAGCAGAACACCCTCATCCAACTCCGCCTAGTCAGCAAGCTGACAAGGCTCCATATCCTTCTCCCTCTGGGGAGAAGGCGTTCAAGAAATGGTCGAAACTGTCATGGCTTGTCGAGCGGTCCCGCTTGTGATAACTATGTGTTTCACATATGCGGACATATGGATTTTGAATTTGATCCTGCCAAGGATGCGGTCAACCGGGCCAAAGATCATTTGCCGCTGGCGTTCGGAGAGCGGATTTTTGATGATCCTTTTCATACCGGTACCGAAACAATCCGGCTTGCCGATGAGGAGCAACGCTTCAAACTGATCGGAGAAGTGGACGGAAAATTATTCACGGCGATTCACGTTTGGCGTGGTGACATTGTCAGGTTCATCTCGGTACGAAGGAGTAACAGCAGTGAACAAAGAGACTACCATCGCAATCCCGGCAGACCCAAATGATCCGGAAGATCGAGACGTTAGCGTCGCCGCCCTTGAACGCTCGCATATGGGCCGCTTCATCCGGGTACTTCGTTACGATCTTGGCATGACTCAGGAGGAATTTGCCCAAACCTACGGCATCCCGCTCGCCAATATCCGCCAATATGAAATCGGCCGCCATATGCCTCCGCCAGCGGTCCGCGCCTATCTCAAGGTAATCCGCGCCGAACCGGAAGTGGTGAAGCGGGTGATGGCGGGGTAATTTTTTCCTTCTCCCTTAAGGGGCGTTGAAAGTGAAACTCCCTCTCCCTTAAGGGAGAGGGTTGCGCAGACTTGCGAACTTGTTCGCTAGTCGTAGCTGGGTGAGGGTGCACTGCGCGTGGCTATTTCGCGCGCTCCACCACCAACAGAACACCCTCATCCAACTGCGCCTAATCAGCAAAGCTGATAAGGCTCCTTATCCTTCTCCCTCACGGGAGAAGGTGGAATATCTGGCCGAAACTGATAATCCGCCACCTCTCTTTGTCATTCCCGCGAAGGCGGGAACCCAGTTAGAAGGGACCATGCCGCATACTTACTATGTCTATATTCTTGCCAGCAAACGAAACGGCACTCTCTATATCGGGGTTACAAACAACCTGTCCGCTCGCATTCTGGCCCACAGGAACGGCAAGGGTTCGGAGTTTACGAAAAAATACGATGTCACCAGACTGGTCCACATCGAACCCTTCGCAGATGTTCGTGACGCTATTGCCCGCGAAAAAGCGCTCAAGAAATGGAACCGAGGCTGGAAATTGCGATTGATCGAGGAGAGCAATCCCGACTGGGATGACCTGTTCGAGACACTCAACAGCTGAGATGGCCGTCAAAGCGCGACAACTGGATCCCCGCTTGCGCGGGGATGACAAGGGGAGGTGATTTCAGTCGTTTCTGTCATTCCCGCGCAGGCAGGATACACTTATACCGCCATTTATCCAACCTTGAGTATTTTCATGTTGACTCGAATCAACTTTTTTGACATTGAAATATTCAATGCCAAAAAGGAGTGTATTATGACAGGACGATTTGACGATTTTGAAAATACTGAATTGGGTCTGCAACTTGACAGTTTGATTAATCAAAAAGATCGATTGATTGAGATGAAGGCATTTTCTCGTGAAGGCTTCCCGGCTGTAACCGCATTGGTTTCTGAAATGGGGGAAGTATTGAAGGACTACAAAAAAACCGATATAAAGAAATTCAACTTCGCGAAACAATTTGTGGGTGATCGCGTAGCCAAAATAATGCGCGAGGCGGGATACAAAAAAATCAAAACCCAGAAATCAGTACCAGGTAAACTGTTTACTGTTGGAGCCGTGTGGGGGCCCAAAACTTAAAACTCTTCAAACTACCCCCCATGCGCCAGATCGGTCGGCCCCAAGTCCCCCTGCCCGACCGTCGCGCTCGCCATTTCCATCATCCGGTCGATCGACTGGCGCGCCTTCAGCCGCAGCTCCTCGTCCATCTCGATGCGTGGCTCCAGATCGCGCAGCGCCACGTAGAGCTTCTCCATCGTGTTGAGCGCCATATAGGGGCAGATATTGCAGTTGCAGTTGCCGTCCGCTCCGGGCGCGCCGATGAAATTCTTCTCCGGCACCGCTTTTTCCATCTGGTGGATGATAT
>PFJE01000141.1 GCA_002783865.1 Sphingomonadales bacterium CG_4_10_14_3_um_filter_58_15 | reverse complement strand
CAGATAATCGTTGATCAAAAAGCGCCATTTCTGGACCACCTTTGGCGGGGCCTTGGCATAGCCATAGCCCGGCATGTCGCAGATCCGGAAGACCAATGGATCGCCAACATCGAAGAAGTTGAGTTCCTGGGTTCGCCCCGGCGTGTTTGACGTGCGCGCGAGACCGTTGCGGTTGGTCAGCGCGTTGATGAGCGATGACTTGCCGACATTGGAGCGGCCGGCAAAGGCGATCTCCGGCACCGATGGATCGGGCAGAAATTGCAGCTGCGGCGCGCTTTTCAGAAAGCTGATCGGGCCGGAGAACAGCTTCGGATGGAGTGGTGTCATGCCTCGGCCTTGTCAGCAGCCGCCTTGCGCGCTTTCTCTTCGGCTTCCTTGGCCATCGCTTCCTGCATCTGGGGGTGACGCGAATAGAGCCATTTCTGCTGCAGGATGGTGAGCGTGTTGGACACCGTCCAGTAGAGCTGCAGACCGGCGGCAAAGGGCGCCATGATGAACACCAGAATCCACGGCATGATGCTGAAGATCTGCTTCTGCATCGGATCCATTGGTGCCGGGTTGAGCTTGAACTGCAGGTGCATGGTAATGCCCATCAGGATCGGCAATATGCCGACGGCGAGGAAGGTCGGCGGATCAAACGGCAGCAGGCCGAACAGGTTGACCGGGGTCAGCGGATCGGGCGCGCTGAGATCCTTGATCCACAGGGCAAAGGGCTGGTGCCGCATTTCGATCGACAGCATCAGCACCTTGTAGAGGGCGAAGAAAATCGGAATCTGCAGGAAGATCGGCAGGCAGCCGGCCAGCGGATTGACCTTTTCATCCTTGTACAGCTTCATGATTTCCTGCTGCTGCTGCTGCTTGTCGTCCTTGTGCTTGGCCTGGATCGCCTTCATTTTCGGCTGAACGGCGCGCATCTGCGCCATGGAGGCAAATTGCTTCTGGGCGATCGGGAACATGATCCCGCGGACGATGAAGGTCATCAGGATGATCGCGACGCCGAAATTGCCGACCAGCTGGAACAGCCAGTTGAGCAGATAGAACAGCGGCTTTTCGAACCAGTAGAACCAGCCCCAGTCGATCGCCCGATCGAGATTGCGGATGCCATATGCGTCTTCATATTTTTCCAGCAGCGCATTTTCCTTGGCGCCGGCAAACAGGCGGGTGGTGGTTTTCAGCTGTTGCCCGGGACCGACGATCTGGGCGCTCTTCTTGGCGATCTCGGCCTGGAAGATGTCGCCGCCGCCGGAGCGAAACCTGGCATCGACGTCGTTGATATTTTCCGGGATCAGGGCGCCCAGCCAATATTTGTCGGTAAAGCCGAGCCAGCTGACTTCGGTGCTGTAGGAATTGGTGCCGGGGACCGCGCTGGTGCCAAACATGCTGGCAAAGAATCCGGGCTCTTCTCCGGCCAGATTTTCATAGTCCACATCATAATTGGCCGCGCCTTCATAGACGCCGACGGGACCGGAATGGATCGTCCAGGTGCTGGCTTCTTCGGGTGGCACATTGTCGAGATCCCGCTTGCGGTTGATCAGGGCATAAGGCTTGACCGCGATCGGATTTTCGCTGCGGTTGACGACGCTTTGCTCGCTGGTGATCAGATAGTCGGAATCGATCGACAGCTTGATGACATAGGTCTGCCCGGTCTCGTTGGACCAGCTGAGCGTGACCGGCGTCGCCGGGGTCAGGGTGCTGCCATCCGTGGACCAGACCGTATTGTCATCCGGTACGGCCACGCCGTCGCCCGCCCAGCCGACCCGGCTGAAATAGGCATTTTCGGTTCCCGATGGCGCAAACAGCCGAACCGGCTCGCTGTCCTTGCTCATGTCGACGGTATGATCGGTCAGCGTGAGGTCGTCCACGCGTCCGCCCTTGAGGTTGATCGATCCCTGGAGACGCGGCGTGTCGATCAGGACACGGGGATTTTCGCGCAGAACTGTGGCCAGCGGTCGAATCTTGTCCGACGGAGCCGCGGCTGAAATGTCGGTACCGCCCGTGGTCGGTGCGACAGACGGGGTCATGCTGTCACCGGCAGCCTGGTCGGTGGCCGGCGCATTCGCCTGCTCCACCACCTCGTTCTTGTTGGCCATGTCCGGGAAAAATTGTTCCATCATCAGCGGCCAGCCGAACAGAATGATTCCGGTGAGCAGCACCGCCATGATGATGTTACGCTTATCGTCCACTATATCGTCCCGCTTTCGGCCATTGGTTGTAAATAGGATCGGTGTTCAGGGTATCAAGGCACAGGGTCGTAACCCGAGCCACCCCAAGGATGGCAGCGCAATAGCCGTTTCGCTCCCAACCAGCTACCCCTAATTGCACCGTGTTTCTCGATCGCCTCGATCGTGTAGGCGCTGCAGGTCGGCATATAGCGGCAAGTCGGTGGCAATATCCGCGACGGGCCCCATTGCCAGCATCGCACAAAGAAGATGAAAACGGACTTGAGCATGGCTAGTCCAGCTTTTTCGCCAGATATCTCAGGCCTTTTTCCAGATCCGCCTTCAGGGCTGCAAAATCGGCTTCCGTGTTCGCTTTGCGACCAATCATGATATGATCGACGCCAGCGATGCCGTTGCCGGGC
Organism: Sphingomonadales bacterium CG_4_10_14_3_um_filter_58_15; assembly: GCA_002783865.1. Taxonomy (GTDB): domain Bacteria; phylum Pseudomonadota; class Alphaproteobacteria; order Sphingomonadales; family Sphingomonadaceae; genus Parasphingorhabdus. The sequence continues at coordinate 6,872 of PFJE01000141.1, read as the reverse complement.
AGGACCTGTGCGAGAAGCGCCCGGAATCGGCGCTTCATCCGGTTGCGGACAACAGCATTGCCGATTTTCTTGGTGACTGTGATGCCGTACCGGATCCTTTCCGCTGGGATGGGATGATCGGTGCGGCGCCGATGCGCCAGCAGGACAAAGCTGTTGGTAACGAATCGCTTGCCGCGATTGGCGGCAAGAAAATCCGCACGCTTGCGAATCACTTCGATAGGATGATTGGAATCGGCGAAAGCCGAATCGGACGAAGGCTGTTTCTCGTCCAAGGGGTCCGGCAATAGAGGTGCTTCGGCAGGCGTAGCACGGGCGGACACGTTGGTTTTAGGCAGAGAGCTTCTTGCGGCCACGCGCACGGCGGGCAGCCAGCACTTTGCGGCCACCAACAGTGGCTTTGCGGGCGCGGAAACCATGGCGCCGTTTACGGACCAGGCGGCTCGGTTGAAATGTACGCTTCATCGCGATTATCCTACGTCAAAATTTCGATAAAAAAAGCCGCCAAAAGCTGCGGCCGATACGTTGTCGCTGCGATTAGGCAGACAGGCGCGGAAAGTCAAGCATTTGCGATAGGCCTTGACCCTAAACTTTCTTGTCCCGTTTGCCGGTTTTCACTTTGCCGAAAATCGGCAGTTCAAAATCGTCGGGAAGAGTCTTGTGGTGCCTTCTGCGCATCGCCCAGTCGGTCCATTTGCCATAATTCGGGAATCGCCGCTTGAAATCGACATAGCGTTTCTTTGCCCAGCGTGAATTTTGCAGCACCAGAGCCAGGCCAATCGGAAAGACGATAATAAACCCGGGGCCGGGGATCGCACCGATGATGGGCGAAATCAGAATCAGCGTGAAGCCGATCACCGAAAGTAGAAATCGGGAACCGGAGGTGTACTTCCAACGCTTTTTCGCCAGTTTGTCGTCCATCGTCTTCCATTTGGTGCTTCGCGATCAGACTCGCAAGCCTGCTATCCTAACTAAAGCGCGTAGCGACGATTATTGTTCCCGAAGATGCACGGGACGTGAACGGCAACAGGAGATGGAAGCGACTATTGGAGGAGGTTATAGCGTGCCATGTCGTTGCGGGAGAGGCGCAATTGCTCCGAGAAGGGGACGCTGTTGGTCAAGGCGTAAAAGGCTTGGGCGGTGGGAGTTGGCACGCCCATTTCTGCATAATAATCGAGATATTCAGCATGGACCGGATCGCTCATGGGAAAGTCTTTCGCCTGCATCCCGTTTTCGTCCATCCAGCTGTGCACGATAAACTCGGCATTGCGATGTGCGGTCCGCGTGACTCCGGCCAGAAAAAGCTCCACTGCACCGGAGCGGACCGAGCCACCGGCGGGGACATGGGTGCTGATGCCCGCTGTGTGAATCATCCGGGCCAGATCAAGATTGGCAGCTTCGTCCACCGAACCGTCGCAATCTAGCATTTCAATCCGCTTGATTCCCGGAAAATGCTGGATCATTTTGCGAAAAAGCGCGGGTGTGTAACTGTCCACCGTACCGGTCATTTCCACCGTGTCCGGCGCAATCACACGAAACGGGCCATATTGACCATAAGCAGCGCTCGCCGACGTTGCCCGTGCTTCTGGCTCGGTCAGATCATATTCGAAAGTCTCGAACGTTTCCGTGACGGTATAGCTGCTACTGCTAAGCGCAGGCTGGATCGGGAAGACCAGCAGCGCTAGCAGCAGTAAGGTGCTGGCGACGAAACCATTGTTCGAACCAGCTGCAGCGCAGCGATTTTGTGAAATATCTATTTGGTCATTCTTGCTCATGTCCCTGTTATACGGGTTGGCACCTTCGAGAGAGTAGTGGAGTGAAGTTACCCGATATTAACCATTGCCCTCAGGCACAGGGCCCTGATTTTGACGGTTACGGCCAAGTCGCGGTTGAGGCTCGACTCATTATCCCGTCGCCGCCAGTGTTTCCGCCATGCAATTGGGGCGGCTATAATGGTGGCGCTGGTTCAGACGGTGGCCTATCTCGGACTGGAGGCGCGCGGTGTCGAGGTGCAATGTCAGGTTGCGCCGGGATTGCCTGCCTTCAACGTCGTCGGCTTGCCGGACAAGGCCGTGGCCGAGAGCCGCGAACGGGTCCGCGCAGCGATTGCAGCGATGGGACTTTCGCTGCCGCCAAAGCGGATCACGGTTAACCTTTCGCCCGCCGATCTCCCGAAAGCGGGTTCTCATTACGATTTACCCATCGCGCTGGCTTTGCTCGGCGCGATGGGCATTATCGATGCCGAAACGCTGGCCAGCTATATCGTGGTCGGCGAATTGTCACTCGATGGCAGGCTGGCGGTGACCCCAGGCGTATTGCTGGCAGCGCTGCATGCCTCCGGCCATAATCTTGGCTTGATCTGTCCGGCCTTGCAGGGTTCTGAAGCGGCTTGGGCCGGTGATGTAGAGGTGTTGGCGCCCGGCGATCTGCTGGCGCTGCTCAATCATTTCAAGGGCCAGTCGATATTGACGCCGCCGGAAACGGGCGCCGCGCCCGAGCCCGATTATGGGCCGGATCTGAAAGACGTGAAGGGGCAGGAAACCGCGAAACGCGCGCTCGAGATTGCGGCGGCTGGCGGCCATAATCTGCTGATGAACGGCCCGCCGGGATCGGGCAAGTCATTGCTCGCCTCGTGTTTGCCCGGGATTTTGCCGCCGCTATCGCCGTCTGAAGCGCTGGAAGTTTCCATGGTGGCATCGGTTGCCGGCACGCTCGAGGGCGGGCAAATGTCCCGCCAGCGTCCGTTTCGCGCACCGCATCACAGCGCATCCATGGCGGCTTTGGTCGGCGGCGGTTTGAAGGTCCGTCCCGGTGAGGTCAGCATGGCGCATCTCGGCGTGCTGTTTCTGGATGAGCTGCCCGAATTCCAGCGACCGGTGCTCGATTCGCTGCGCCAGCCGCTCGAAACCGGAGAAGTCAGCGTCGCCCGGGCCAATGCACATGTCACCTTCCCGGCGCGCGTCCAGATGGTCGCTGCGATGAACCCGTGCCGTTGTGGCCATTTGGGCGATGCCGCTCTGGCCTGTTCGCGGGCACCGAGATGCGCGGCCGATTATCAGGCAAAGGTCTCCGGGCCACTGCTCGACCGCATTGATCTGCACATAGAAGTGGACGCCTTGTCCGCCGCCGATCTGACCATGCCGCCACCGGCGGAGGGGTCGGAAGCGGTCGCGGCGCGGGTTGCGGCAGCGCGACTGATCCAGAATCAGCGTTATGCCGATCTGGAAATCCGGACCAACACCGAAATCGATGGCGATGCGCTGGAAAAATATGCGACCCCGGACGAGCCGGGGCGAAAATTACTGGCCCAGGCTGCTGAAGCCATGCGGCTATCCGCGCGCGGCTACACGCGGGTCCTGAGAGTGTCTCGCACGATTGCCGATCTCGCGGCTGTTCAGGAGGTCGGACGCATTCATGTGGCGGAAGCGCTCAGCTATCGGCGGCAAGCGCCGCGCAATTAGTTCAGGGCGCGGTTCGGGTTACACGCTTGTGCAATAGCGCTCAATCAGGCCGCCCGGTCGTCTGCCTTCAACTCCAGCGGTATCGCCATATCGTTCATGCTGACCGTCGATTTGGCGAGATTCGGGGTTTTGCTGCTGCGGTGCTTGAACTTGCCATCGACATGGCCGCCTTGCTCGATCGTCACATTTTCATAGGTAACATCGCCGCCAATGCGGGCGGTCGAGGCGATCACCAGGTCGCCGGCATCAATCGAGCCTTCGACCGAGCCCGAGAGGCTGGCATTCTGGGCAACGATTGCGCCATTTATTTTGCTCGATGGTCCCTGCACCAGCGACAGGCATTTCACATCGCCGATCACTTCGCCGTCGATATGCAGATCAACCTTCGATTCGATATTGCCGGTGATGACAATCCCGTCACCGATGATCGAGAAACTGGAGCCGCTGCTGCCGCTGCTTCTAGCCACGGCTGGCGCCTGACTGGTTGCGGGCTGGTGTTTTGGCACGTTGTCGTGCGATGGCTTTGATCTTGAGAACATCTGTATTCGCCTCTAAAAATGGTCGGGGGTTGATGGCGCGGCCGTTCAGCCGAACCTCGAAATGCAAATGCGTTCCGGTCGAGCGTCCGGTACTTCCCATGGCGCCCAATTGTTGCCCCTGTTCGATTTTTTGGCCAGCGGTCACACCGATCCGCGACAAATGCGCATAGCGGGTCATCAATCCGTTGCCATGCGTGATTTCCACCGCCTTGCCATAGCCCGACTTCCATCCGGCATGAGTCACCTTGCCGCCGGCGGCCGCCAGAATGGGCTGACCGAGTGGCCCCTTGAAATCGATGCCGCTGTGCATGGCGCCGCCGCCGGTGAACGGATCGCGGCGATAGCCATAGCTGCTCGATATCATGCCGGTGCTGGAGGGTTTGCCGGAGGGGATCGCAATCAACGTCCGCTCCAGTGCGTCCATCTGCTGAAGGGCCAGGTTAAGCCGTTCGAGCGAGGGGTGCAGTTGCTGGTGTTTGTCTTTGAAAAAAGGGATTAGCGGGCCACCCATTGCATCGGTAGAATTTTTGCTCAGCTTGTCCGGGTTCAGACCGAATTTGCGGATCGCTTCTGCGGCCTGTTCGGTGCGCTGATTGGCCGCCATGGTCAGGCGCCGGGCGAACAGGATCTGCCGCGCTTCCAGCTTGGCAAGATGGGCCGCCTCCGGGAAAGCCGCGCTGATTTTCCGGGTATTTTCGGACAATTGCTTGTCGGTTTGTTCCTCGTCGGCTGCCGTCGGCTGCTCGCCGACAAACTGCTCGGTCATCTGATCGAGCACATCCTGGCGCTGTTGCAGGTCGGCGGCGACGTCATCGATGGAGGCCTTATAGTCGGTGACGCGACTTTGAGTGCTGTTTACTTCGGCCTCTTTCTGAGCGAGCGCCAGTCGTTCACCGCTGACGGTAAGCTGATTGATCATCATCGCCAGTGTGATCATCAGCCAGACAGCCAGCGCCGCCGCGACAGAATAGAACACACGCTTCTGCAATTTCGCCGATATGGTGAGAAACCGGACCTGTCCGTGCGACCGCATGAAGAACTCGCGATCGGTAAACATATGGTCCAGCCGGGCCTTTAGCCCATTTCTGGTATTGTGTTTGTGCATGACCCGCCGTTGTTATTCGTAATCCCCAGTGGTCCGCTAGCAGAGGGTCGCGGCACTGGCGAATCGCAGAGGGGCGACTCGTGACGAGTCGAACGAGTCATGGGGTGAATTGCGCGATTCGATGGAACTTGTCGTCAACAGGGGTGTTGATACGAATCGATTCTCGCCCTGACGGCAAATTTTCCTGCGTAACTATTTCGCGATTTTGGGTTAAATTGCCGCCGCCGCCATGCTAGCAGCCGCTTATGACCGAACCTGTACAACTGATTACCGATATGGGCCGCAAAGCGCGCGCTGCATTTGCCAAGTTAACCGGAGTGAGCGATGCGCAAAAGTCTGCCGCGCTGAAGGCGGCCGCGCGACACTTGCGGGACGACCAAGGGACGATATTGGCGGCCAATCAGCGCGATATGGAAAGCGCACGCGAGCGGGAGCTGAGCGATTCCATGCTCGACCGGCTGATGATCGACGCTGATCGCCTGGAAGCCATCGCAACCGCAGTAGAGGATGTCGCGGTGCTTCCGGACCCTGTAGGACAGGTCATCGATCGCACTGAACGGCCCAATGGTCTCCTGATGGAGCGCATCCGGGTGCCGCTGGGCGTCATCGGGATCATTTATGAAAGCCGGCCCAATGTGACCGCCGATGCGGCAGCCTTGGCGCTGCGTTCGGGCAATGCCGTGATCCTGCGCGGCGGATCGGAAGCGATCCAGAGCAACGGCGCGATCTATAACGCCATGGTCACCGGCGTGGTCGAAGCGGGTCTGCCCGCCGACGCGATCCAGCTGGTCCAGACGACAGATCGCGCAGCGGTCGGGGCGATGCTCAAAGCCAGCGGCTTGATCGACATCATCATTCCGCGCGGCGGCAAGTCGCTGGTCAAGCGGGTGCAGGACGAAGCGCGGGTGCCGGTGCTCGCGCATCTCGATGGCATAAACCATATCTATATCGGCAAGGATGCGGATCAGGACAAAGCCATCGCCATCGCCGTCAACGCGAAGATGCGGCGCACCGGAATCTGCGGCGCGATGGAGACATTGCTGGTCGATCAGGATTATCCTGCTCCCGGCCCGCTGGTCCGGGCGCTGCTCGACGCCGGTTGTGAAGTGCGCGGCGACGATGCCGTGTTGGAACTGGACGAGCGAGTCGTTTCGGCGGACGATGCCGACTGGGACACTGAATATCTCGCGCCGATTCTCTCCGTTGCGATGGTGGGTGGCGTCGACGAAGCGCTCGCCCATATTGCTGAACATGGTTCGCATCATACCGACGTGATTGTCACCGAAGACGCGGACATGGCCGAAAATTTCATCCTGCGCGCCGACAGCGCGATCGTGATGCACAATGCCTCCAGCCAGTTTGCCGATGGCGGGCAGTTCGGGCTCGGGGCGGAAATCGGTATCTCGACCGGGCGTCTCCACGCGCGTGGGCCGGTCGCGCTGGAAGGGCTGACGACCTATAAATGGGTCGTGCGCGGTACCGGGCAAGTGCGCCCTTGATCGTGATTCGGTGAAAACCACCGGCCTGCTCGGCGGATCCTTTAATCCGGCGCATGGCGCCCATCGCTCGATCAGCCTGTTTGCGATCGAGCAGCTTCAGCTCGATGAATATTGGTGGCTGGTCTCGCCGGGCAATCCGCTGAAAGAAGACGCTAGCGACATGGCGCCGCTCAATGCCCGGCTGGCGTCGGCGCAGAAGATGGCGCGCCGAAGCAGGATTCAACCCACGGCGATCGAACAGGATCTGGGCACGCGCTACACCTATGACACG
>PFJE01000061.1 GCA_002783865.1 Sphingomonadales bacterium CG_4_10_14_3_um_filter_58_15 | reverse complement strand
CCCCTCTCCCTTGAGGGAGAGGGTTGCGCAGACTTACGAACTTGTTCGTTAGTCGTAGCTGGGTGAGGGTGCTCCGCTCTCCTGCGAACCCCCTCATCCAACTCTGCCTAGCTTGCTTCGCAAGCAAGGCGCCGTATCCTTCTCCCCCTTGGGGAGAAGGTTTTTCAAGCAAACAGCCCATGCACATACCAGTCCGGGTTCGCCTTTTCCTCGCCATAGAGGCCGTGCCGGAACAGCCAGTAGCGCCGTCCGCGCGCATCCTCGACCCGGTAATAGTCGCGGGTCAGGCCGCCGTTGCCCGGCTGCTGCCCGTCCTTGCGCTGCCACCATTCCGACGCGATCCGCTCCGGTCCTTCATAGCGGATCACCTGGTGGGTCTTGCGCCGCCAGGTGAAGCGATAGGGCGGGCCGTCGGGGACTTCGGCGATCACCTGCACCCGTTGCGGCGGGTCGAACATGTGCAAGGGCCGCATCGGTGGCTCGCCGCAAGCCTGCATCTGCCACGCCACCGGTGCCGGTGCGTTGAGCGCGGGCAGGGCGAGCAGGCCCTGTTCGGGGATATGGCTGTCGGCGGGGGCAAATGTCTGCACCCGCTCGCGGCCCAGCCTGGTGCTGATCTGGCTGAGCAGAGCGACTGCATCGCCCTGCTGGTCCTCGCCGCCCTCAAGCCGCAATTGTTGCGGTGCCAGCACCTCCGAAGTCGTGATGCTCAGCCGGATCAGATCATAGCCGAAGCCGGGGTTGAGCGGATCGTTGAGCGCCTCGATCCGTTCGCGCAGCAACCGCTGGAACAGCGCTACATCACGGGTCGGCGCGCCGGTTTCCAGACCGAGCCTTGCGATATCGCCATCGCAGCGGAACAGGAGCATCCGGATCATCCGCGCGCCCTGGCCGCGCTCGTTGAGCCGTTCCGCGGCTTCCGCAAACAGGTCTGACAGACATTCCAGAGCGGCATCAATATGGGTCAGCGGCTCGGCAAAACGGCGCTCGGTGACGATATTGCCGATCCGGCGCAGCGGATCGATCGGCCGGTCTTCCAGCCCGAGAATCCGGTCCAGCCCAAGCGTCAGGTCCATCCCGAAGCGCGCGGCGAGATTGGCGCGCGGGCGTTCGGCCAGATCGCCAATCTTGTACAGCCCGGCCTGTTCCAGCGCCTGGTGGGTCTTCTCGTCCATCGCCAGCGCCGCCACCGGCAGCTGCGCCTCGGCGCCTTCCTTCAGCCCGTGTCTGGCCAGCGCCAGCGCCGCAGCCGGCGTCCCGGCCAGCGCCCAGCAGGCGCTATAGCCCGCCGTATCGAGCCGGTCCTCGGCATCCTGCGCCAGCGCGGTCTCGCTGGCATAGAAATGCGCCGCACCGCTGATATCGAGGATCAGCGCATGCGGCGGCTCGACCGCCACCATTGGTGTGTAGCGCTCGCACGCCTCCGCCAGCCGCGACAGCAGGTCTGCATCGGCCAGCGGATCATGGTCAAAGGCGAGCAGATCCGGCACCCGCGCCCGGGCGTCGGCGAGCTTCATGCCAGGCCCCAGACCCAAAGACACCGCCTGTCGGTCCGCCGCCATGATCACCATGGCGCCGCGAATTTTTGCGGTCAGGGCAAAGGGATGCTCAGGCGGCCCGAGCGCCCGGATGATCCGTTCGGACGGCAGCCAGGGCAGGAACAGCGCCAGTGTCCGGCGTGCTCTCGCTGCCTTGCTGCTCGCGGAAGACTTGATCGTCACGGTTCCACTCCAGTCGGGCGCTGAGCCCGTAAAGACCGCTGCGATGGCGCAGCAGGGTGATATCGAAAGCACTATGGCCCGGGGCATTGCCGACGAGCGCGGCGGACGGCGCAGCGGCGACTTGCCAGCGGCTGAAGGCCGCAGTCGGCAGCGGATTGTCGGCGTCGCTGCCGGAGCGCAGCAACAGGCTGAGCACGCCCGACTTTTGCGCCGACAGCGACAGCCGCCTGGTCGCGGTCAGGTCGAGCCCCTTCGGTTTCTTGCCCGACAGCTCGACAATCACCGCGCCGATCGCCGCAGACCGCACGCCGTCGGCTGCCGCGCGCAGAGCGGCGATGCTGTCGGGCGCATCGATATGGATGAGGCTCGACGGATCGATCCCGAGTTCCGCCAGCCCCGGCGGATAGAGCCGGCCCTGCCGTCTGGCCTCCCCGCTTTCGCTGATCCACAATATCGGTTTCCTGTCTGAATCCATTATCCGGCAGCGCTGCGCCAGCAGCAAGCCCATCGCCGCCGTGCTGGTCCGGTCGCTTTTGTCCGCCGCATGCAGCTCGTGCAGCGCCGCGCGCGGCAGGCCATCGATTCCCGCGTTGCCGCGCAAGGCCGCGTCGATGCTGTCGACCCCCAAAGTGAAGTGGGATGGCAAGCCGTCATCCTCCGCCGCCCGGACACCGGACGTCGCCAATATCTTCGCGAGCCGCGCCCGCAAGACAGAAGGTTTTGCTGGTGCCCGGGGCACAGCAGAAGGGTTGGTCGGCGAGCCCGCAAAAGGCCCAGCCGAATCCGAATCGCTATTGTTCATGGTTTGTTCTAAAATATAGAATGGATCGATTTGGTCAAGCAGACTCGTCATCTGATGCGAGCCGGTGTGAATCCGGGGCTTGGTGCCAACCCCCTCATTGTACCGCGGACGCCGCCGGAACACGTCCCGCAACAGAGGCAATTTTCTATCGCTGCCGATGCAAAGCTTGTGTTGATTGTCGGCGATGGCACGACCACATGGCCAGATTGAATCAGTCTATCGGAAAATGAGAGCGACCTGTGGTTGAACGACTTCGCAAATTGGTGGAATCCGCGCGTTTCCAGAACGTGATTCTGGCCGTCATCATAATCAATGCCATCGTCATCGGCATGGAAACGTCACCCGCGATCATGGCAGGTTTTGGCAGCATATTGCACGCGCTCGACACCATCGCGATCGTCATTTTCGTTATCGAAATTCTGCTTAAGCTATGCGTCTACCGGCTCAAATTTTTCAAAAATGGCTGGAATATATTCGATTTTATAATTGTAGGGGTTGCCTTGCTGCCGACCGGCGGCAGCCTGTCCGTGCTTCGCGCGCTCAGGATATTGCGTGCCCTGAGGCTGGTTTCGGCGATGCCCAAGATGCGCAAGGTGGTGCAGGGCCTGTTCGCGGCGATTCCGTCGATGGGAACGGTGATCATCTTGCTCGGCCTGGTCTTCTATATCGCAGCGGTGATGGCAACCAAGCTGTTTGGCGATTCCTTTCCCCAATGGTTCGGATCGATCGGCTCGTCGCTCTATTCACTGTTCCAGATCATGACTCTGGAAAGCTGGTCGATGGGCATCGTTCGCCCGATCATGGAAGTCTATCCCTGGGCCTGGGGCTTTTTTGTACCCTTTGTGCTGGTGACCAGCTTTGTCGTTCTCAACCTGTTTATCGCGATCATCGTCAATGCGATGCACGAGGAAACGGACGAGGAGCAGGCTGCCCAGAGAAACGAGATACTGGAAGAAATCCGGGCGCTAAGGCGGGAGATCAAGGCCATACGAACCGATGGGTCAAACCCACCTCTGCATGATACAGCGCGGTAAGGACCGCTGGAAAGCGGCCGCGCTGGTCCGGTCGCTTTTGTCCGTCGCATGCAATTCGCGGAGTGCCGCACGCGACAGGCCAGCACCTTCACCAAACCAGCGCATTGGCCAAAGATAAGGCTATTCCGGCATCGAAAATCGGCATAAAAAGGGCCTGAGGATAATTCGAGTCGCAAGTTCCTTTCAGGGAGATGTGCCATGAATCATACTGTTGCCAAAAGCATCCTGTTGACCAGTCTCTTGCTGGGTTCCAGCAACCTCACCCAGGCGCAGACCGCCAATCCGCCGAAAGCCCAATATGAAATGGATATCAGCACCGTCACCGGATTTGCCGGGATGACCGGCGGCCTTGGCAGCGCGATGTCGATGATGTTCGGCGGCAAGAACAAGGCGTCCCACATGCTCGAACTGCGGCTCGGGTCCCGTCTCGCCCCGACCGGCGGGCCGGCCAGCGCCGATCATTTCCCCGATGCGGAATTGAAACTCGGCAAATCGCTGCCGCTGGTGACACCGACGCCGTCCGCTTCGACCGCTGAGCCATCCAGCCGCATGCCGCAAAATTTCGAACGTCCGCAAGGGCGGTTACTGCTGTTCTGGGGCTGCGGCGCCAAGGCCGCTCCGGGCCAGCCGGTGGTGATAGATTTCGCCAGGGTCGCTGCCGGCCAGATGCCACCGGACCTGTTCTCGACCCGGGTGCCGGTCGAATCCCGCCTGACCATGGCCAACAGCAAAACCTATGGCAGCTGGCCGAATCAGAAATCCGGCAAAATGCCCGACAGCAATGCGTCGATATTGGGCGAGCACCGGGTCGCGGGCAATTATACGCCGGAAATGAAGTTCACCCTGAATCAGGATTTCATGGGACCGCTCAACGCCCAGTCTTCGTCGGGCATCGGCGGAGCGACCAACCTGAACTGGAACAGCGTGCCCGCGGCCACCGGCTATTATGCCTGGGCGATCGGCGGCAAGATCACCGGCGAGAAAATGGGCGACATGGTCTGGTGGTCCTCCTCGATGAGTCGTGATTTCGGCGCCGGTCTCTGGGACTGGCTGTCCCCGGCCACGGTCCAGCGGCTGATTGCCGACAAGACGGTGATGCCGCCGAGCCAGACCAGCTGCACGATCCCGGCCGAGGTCAAGGCCGCCGCGCCGCAGTTCATGATGGGTAATCTCACCGCCTTCGGGCCGGAAGCGAATTTCGCCTATCCCCCGCGGCCAGCGAAAGGCGTGTGGAATCCGGAATGGACCGCCCGCGCCCGCTACCGCTCGACGACCAGCTTGCTGATGGGTGAAGGGATGGGGGGCCTGGGCGACATGTCGGGCAATGACCAACGCCAGCAGCCGAAGAAAAAACCGTGCAAGCCTTCGCTGATCGGCGCGGTTCTGGGCAAGGGCTGCTGACCGGCGGGGCGATGGCTTGCAGTATCCGGCTCATCGCATAATATGGTCAACGATAACAAAACACGAGGATGCCAGACGATGATTATAGATTATATATGCGCTAGCCTTCACCAGTGCCCTTGCGATGAGCGCAGCAATTTCGATGCCGGTTCAGGCGGTGGACCATCACCAGACAGCAGAGCATGCGGTCATCGACGTCGTCGCCACCAAGGCTGCGCTGACCGCTTCGCCGGGCCGCTCGGATGAGGACAAGGCCCGCGACGCCAGCCGCAAGCCGGCCGAAGTCCTGGCCTATCTGGGCCTGAAACCGGGCGATACCCTACTCGACCTGATCGCTTCCGGCGGCTGGTATAGTGTGGCTGCTGCCATTGCGACCGGTCCGGAAGGCAAGGTCTATGCGCAGAATCCGGCGGCCGCGCTGCAGTTGCGGGACGGCGCCTATGAAAAGGAAATCACCGAACGGCTGGCGGCCAACAATCTGCCGCAGATCGAGCAACTCAACAGCGAGATCGCCGATCTCGGTGTGCCCGATGACAGCATTGATGTTGCGCTGACTGCGCTCAATTTTCATGATGTCTATAATGGCTTCGGTGCCCCGGCGGCGATCGGGATGCTGATGGCGGTCAAGGCGAAGCTGAAACCGGGCGGGGTGCTCGGCCTCATTGATCACGTCGGCGATCCGGATGGCGACAACAAGGCCGCGCACCGGATTGATCCGGCGCTGGCCGTCGCCGCGGCAGAAGCAGCGGGCTTCGAAGTGGAACGCAATGACGCATTGCTTGCCGGAACGAACGACGATCACACGAAAAATGTCTTTGATCCCGCCACCCGTGGCAAGACCGATCGTTTCTTATTGAAACTGGTCAAGTCGGAGTAGCAGCGGCGCTCAAAAAAAGACCGCTCCTGCCAGAAGCAGGAGCGGTAAGGCGCACTTGGTAATCATCAAATATGCTTTAGAAAAAGCCCATCACTGCGCCGAGCGCCACAACCGCAAGTACGAGCGATACGCCGAGTACTATGGTCATGTGGCGGGTGGTGAAGCCCTGACGGGCGCTGGTTTCATCCAACTTTTTTTTCATATATTTTTCCTGATTTTATTTTATGGTTGTGGATTACAAGCTGGCCGACAGCATCCAGGATGCTTCTTCCAGGGCGCCAATCCGCGAGGTCAACAGATCGGCCGTAAATACATCGTCGGCCTCTTCAGCGGTTTTCACAAATTCGCGCATCTGGTTGGCTACCGCCAGATTGTCGCCTGACAGTTGCTTGAGCATGGCTTCGGCATCGCCCCAGCCGATCTGATCATCGATCACGCTGTCATTTACATAGGTTGAAAGACCAACCGGCGTTTTCGCGCCCAGAGCCCGAATTCTTTCTGCGATCTCGTCGACCGAGGCGGCCAGATCTTCATACTGGGCTTCGGTCAGCTTGTGGACACTGACGAACAAGGGCCCGGTCACGTTCCAGTGCACCGACTGGGTCTTGTGATAGAGCATATAGGTAGATGCCAGAGTTTTGCCGAGCTTCTCGGCCATATCGGCTCTGTCAGCTTTCTTGATATCGGTCTTCATTTCGCGGATGTCTGTGGTTTGAACAGTCATAAATTCCCTTTCGTTTTGGCGCGCTCAACGAAATGCCGGAGCGCTGTCCCTAAAAATTCTACGCACCTGCTGCCATTTGGTTCCTCGAACTTTACTCGAAAAGGGTGAAAACGGGTGCGCGGAGGAGCCCAGATGAGTCGTGATAAATATGAAGCATCAGCACCCAAGGATCCGATGATCCTCGGTTCAATGAATAGGGAGTCAGTGGCCGCCGGAACGGCTGCCGATTTCGATTTTATCGGAACCATTTGCGCTCCCGCCGCGTAGACTCCCTGTAACCTCTAACGAAAGGACAACAGAAATGACGAACATTTCAAACGCAAAAATAGCAATCCTTGCGACGGATGGTTTTGAGAAATCGGAGCTTTTTGAACCAAGGAAACAATTGAAAGATGCTGGTGCAGACGTCACCATTGTTTCGTTGCAATCCGGCTCGATCAAGAGCTGGGACCAGAAGGACTGGGGCGAGAGCATCTCCGTCGACCTGACTTTGGATGACGCGAACGAGAGCGACTTTGATGCGCTGGTGCTTCCCGGTGGACAGATCAACCCTGACCTGTTGCGGGTCGAGGACAAGGCTGTCGATTTCGTTAAATCGTTTTTCAATGCCGGCAAACCAATTGCTGCCATTTGCCACGCGCCATGGTTGCTGATTGAAGCGGATCTGGTGCAGGGCCGCAAAATGACCGGCTACAAGTCGATCAAGACCGATCTGATCAACGCTGGAGCACGGTTCGAGGATAGCGGAGTGGTGGTTGACAACGGCCTGATTACCTCGCGCAATCCCGGTGATCTGGATGCGTTCAGTGCCAAGATCATCGAGGAGGTCAAGGAAGGTCTCCACAAGCGTATGCAACAAGCAGCCTGATATGATAAGGGCTGGCTCTTCCCGAGCCAGCCTTTCTTTTTTAATGCTGCCGAAAACCAGGCCGATTGCAAGGCAAGCACATTTTATCGTGCCGAAGCTTCGGTTCGCCTCAATCGGCTTAACAAATCCGGCCATCGTTTTTTTAGCCGTATATATCGTAGGGTAATTCCCGTTTTCTGTATCTCAAGGAGTAAAATATGAAGAATTTTCTGACCCTAATGACCGGTGCCGCGTTGCTGGCTGCTACGCCCGCGCTCGCACAAGATGCCGCTCCGACGGTCGAAGCCGAAGTCGGCATGATGGTCTATGGACCAAATGGCGGTGAGGTCGGGACAGTGGATTCGGTCAGCGAAGGCGTCGTTGTCGTAAACACTGGCACCAACAAAGCGGCGCTTGCGACCAATGCCTTTGCGAAAGCGGAAAATGGCCTGTCGATCATGCTGACCAAGGTCGATCTTGATGCCGCTGTCGAAAAGGCGGCTGCCGATGCCAAGGCCAAACTGATCGCCAGCCTCACTCCCGGCACCGAGGTGAAGTCGATAACCGGCGCTGCCGTTATCGGTACCATCCAGAGCAAGGATGACCAATATGTGGTCGTGGATCATGATGGCCAGGAAGTGAAGCTTCCGGTTGCTTCCTTCATGAACCAGGCTGATGGCGGCGTTGCCATCGCGATGACTGAAGCCGAATTTACGGCTGCGGTTGCTGGCAGCCAGGCTGCCACTCCAGCCCCTGCTCAATAAGCATGAGATGATCGCACTAACAGCGGCAGGACAGGGTCCTGCTGCTGTTAGTTGCTGAACTTCAGCGCCAATTCATACATCGAAATCGCAGCTTGGGCGGCCTCACCACCCTTGTTTTTGCGCGTCTTGTCGGCGCGCGCCAGAGCCTGTTCTTCATTTTCAACCGTGATGATACCATTGCCGATTGCTGCGCCATCCATGGTCAGCGCCATGATCCCGCGCGCGCTTTCGCCGGCGACAATCTCGAAATGATAGGTTTCGCCGCGGATCACCACGCCGATCGCGACAAAGCCGTCGTAGAGATCACTGTCGATCGCCAGCGAGATGGCGGCGGGAATTTCCAGCGCGCCAGGCACCGTGATCACCTCATGCTCGTGCCCTGCCGCCTTCAGCGCCTCGGTTGCGCCGTCGATCAGCATGTCGTTGAGATGGTCGTAGAACCGTGCTTCGACGATCAGGAATTTTGCCATAGTCTGTTTCTTTCTGTCTCTTAAGCCCCTCCTTTTCAAAGGAGGGGTTGGGGTGGTTTCTCTCGTCGAAGAACAGGTCTTCGCTTTTCCATTCACTTCCGGCGGTACCATGGTTGGTCGCTGACGCGAGCGATGCTTGCGCATCGTCACCACCCCTTGATCCCCTCCTCTGAAGAGGAGGGGCAGAAGATTTCTATACCGTCTCCAATTCCTTGCTCGCCTCGCTACCATGGTCGGCGGGTACCGCCCGCTGCCCGACAATCCGCAAGCCGTAAGCATCAAGCCCAACCAGATCATGGCTGGTATTGGTCAGCAATTCCATATCGTGGACACCCAGTTCGCTGAGGATTTGCGCGCCGACGCCATAGTCGCGCAGCTGGTCCATCGGCGGCGGCTTGCCGCCGCCGAGGCTGCGGACCTGCCGCGAATAGAGGTCGGGCACGCGCGGGCTGATGAAGACGATCACGCCTGCGCCTTCCTCGCCGATGATCTTCATCGATTCCTGCAGCATGTTGGCGCGGCCGGTGTCCTGACCGAACAGGTCAGGGAAGATCGCGGTCGCGTGCATCCGCACCAGGGTCGGCTTGTCGGGATCGACATGGCCTTTCTGCAGCACGATCTGCTCGCTCTCGGTCGCGCTGTTGTAGAAGGTGATCGCGTTCCACTCGCCGCCCCAGCGGCTGGTGAAGCGCGCTTCCTCGCGGCGCTCGGTGAGATGGTCGTGGCGCAGACGATAGGCGATCAGGTCGCGGATCGTG
>PFJE01000175.1 GCA_002783865.1 Sphingomonadales bacterium CG_4_10_14_3_um_filter_58_15 | reverse complement strand
ATCAATGGAACAGAATCGGTGCCCGTGCGCTTGGTAGGACTAGTTGTTTTTAGTAAAAAAGGATTTGTACATGTCTCTCACAAAATACGCTGTCGCTGCCGCTACTATGCTTACGGCAATTGGAGCCGTTCCAGCTCATGCTCAGGAAGTCGAAAATACCGAATTTGACGGAATGTATATCGGTGGATCATTTGGCTTGGGTGCGCAGACAAATGATGTCAACGAAAGCATCAGGTTCGACACCGACCGGAACGGCAGCTTTGATAATTCCGTTCGCACCGTAACCGGTGCCAATGCTTTCTCTCCCGGCTTCTGCAATGGCGCCGCAAAAAGCAATGTACCCGCTGCTGGCTGTAAGAACGACAAGGATGATCTGGATTATTACATTCGGGCTGGTGCGGACAAGCAATATGGCAATCTTGTAATCGGTTTCATGGTGGACGCGGGCCGCAGCGAATCGACGGATAGCGTCACGGGCTTCAGCACGACCCCGGCGTCTTACACATTCACTCGTCAGCTGGATTATGCGATCGGCGCTCGTGGCCGGGTTGGCTATACACCGGGCGGCGTATTATTTTATGCTACCAGCGGTATTTCCTACGCCAAAATCGACAACAGCTTTACAACCACCAATGGTGCGAACAGTTTTACGGATAACGGCAAGACCGAAAGCTTTGGCTGGACCGGCGGCGTCGGTGCAGAAGCGAAGGTCACCGATAATATCACCATGGGTCTGGAATATCTCTTCACCCGGTATAATGATGACGATTATGTCGTGAATGTTGGCCCGGGAACTGCAGGCGCCACGAACCCGTTTCTTTTGGCTTCCGGTGGAACTGATATGAAACGTAGCAATCCGAATTTCGATCTGCACAGCATCCGTTTGACGGCGGCTTTCCGCTTCTAGAGATTGGTTGTGTGAAAATTGAATATAAAAAAGGCGGCCAATTGGCCGCCTTTTTTATCTGTATTACTTTCGCTGGCTTTATGCCGCGGCGGCTTGCCGTGACGCTTTCTTGCGATCATTCGGATCAAGATAGCGTTTGCGCAAACGGATATTCTTGGGTGTGACTTCGACCAGTTCGTCATTGTCGATATAGGCAATCGCCTGTTCCAGCGTCATGACCTTTGGTGTGGTCAGACGAATGGCGTCTTCCTTGCCCGAAACCCGGAAGTTGGTCAGCGCCTTGGATTTCATCGGATTGACGTCGAGATCGCCGGGCTTGGCATTTTCGCCAATGATCATGCCTTCATAAACCGGAGTCTGCGCACCGATAAACAATACGCCGCGCTCTTCGAGCATGTTCAGCGCATAGGCGGCCGTATTGCCGGTGCCGTTGGAAACCAGAACGCCAACCGGGCGGCCTTCGATCACGCCTTTGTAATCGTCATATTTTTCGAACAGGCGGTTCATCAGGCCTGTGCCGCGCGTGTCGGACAGGAACTCGCCATGATACCCGATCAGGCCGCGAGACGGGGCGGAGAAGGTCAGACGGGTCTTGCCGGCGCCGGAAGGACGCTGTTCGGTCAGTTCCGCCTTGCGACGCTGCATCTTGGAAACCACGGTGCTGGCATATTCATCATCAACATCGATAACGACGGTTTCATAAGGTTCCTGCCGCTTGCCGTTTTCTTCGCGATAAAGGACGCGGGGACGGGAAATACCCAGTTCAAAGCCTTCCCGGCGCATCGTTTCGATGAGCACGCCGAGCTGCAATTCGCCGCGACCGGCAACTTCAAAGCTGTCCTTGTCCTCGCTTTCGGTAACCTTGATCGCAACATTGGATTCAGCTTCGCGCGCCAGACGGTCGCGGATCACGCGGCTGGTGACCTTGTCGCCTTCACGACCGGCAACCGGACTGTCATTCACCGCAAAGCGCATCGAGAGCGTTGGCGGGTCAATTGGCTGAGCAGCGATGGGCTCGGTCACAGAAATATCGCATATCGTATTGGAAACCGTCGCCTTGGTTAGACCAGCAAGCGAAATAATATCTCCCGCTTTCGCGCTTTCCACGGGTACACGCTCAAGGCCGTTAAAGGCCATGATCTTGGTCGCGCGTCCGGTTTCGACGACATTGCCGTCCATATCGATCGCGTGGATCGGCATATTGATGTCAATCTTTCCGCTTTCGACCTTGCCGGTCAAAATACGGCCAACGAAATTGTCGCGGTCAAGCAGAGTAACGAGAAACTTGAATTCAGCATCCGGATCGACGTCAGGCTCCGGCACATGTTCGATGATCTTGTCGAACAGGGGAGACAGGTCGCCTTCACGGACATCCGGTGTTTCGCCAGCATAGCCGTTGCGACCGCTGGCGAAGAGAGTCGGGAAATCAAGCTGTTCGTCATTGGCGTCGAGATTGACGAACAGGTCGAATACTTCGTCGAGCACTTCTTCGGCACGGCCATCGGGACGGTCAATCTTGTTGACGACGACGATCGGCTTCAGTCCGAGCGCAAGAGCCTTGCCGGTCACGAATTTGGTTTGCGGCATTGCACCTTCGGCACTGTCGACGAGCAGGATAACGCCATCGACCATCGACAGGATGCGCTCCACTTCGCCGCCGAAATCAGCATGGCCCGGGGTATCAACAATATTGATCCGCGTGCCTTTCCACTCGACGCTGGTGCATTTTGCGAGAATCGTGATGCCGCGCTCTTTTTCCAGATCGTTCGAATCCATCGCCCGTTCTTCGACGCGTTCATTGTCGCGGAATGTACCGGATTGGCGGAAAAGCTGGTCAACCAGGGTTGTTTTGCCGTGATCAACGTGCGCAATGATTGCGATATTGCGAAGGGACATATTAGATTCTACCGTAAGAAGAGGAAAGGGCGGCCATAAGCAAAGCCCCGATATTGCCGCGCCCTTAGCCTGTTTGGTGCTGCACCGCAACATCAGAAAGCTTGCCAAATCATTCCGGGCCATCCATTTGGCCCTAACAATATGCAAACCCTGCGTCTGATCCTCACCGACAAATTCATCTGGCTGCTCAGTGGAGCGGTGCTGCTGGCATCGTTGGTCCCGGTTCAGGGGACGGCTAAGGACATTGCAGAAATCTTGTTCAATGCCGGGATTTTCGCCGTATTTCTGCTCCATGGCACCCGCCTGGAACGGCACGAGGTGCGCGCCGGGCTGGGGAATATTCGGCTGCAGGGAACGATATTCGTCTGGGTCTTCGGCGTGATGCTCGCCATTGGCCTGCTCTTGTCGAAAGCAGTCGATCAAGTGCTTCCCGCCGATGTTGCATTGGGCTTTCTATTTTTGGGTGTGCTGCCATCCACCGTGCAATCGGCGACCAGCTATTGCGCGATCGCCAGGGGAAATGTTGCCGCCTCCGTAGTCGCCAGCGCATTGATCAATCTTGTCGGAGTATTTCTGTCGCCGCTGCTGTTCGCGTTGCTTGCTAGTGCAGCCGGTGTCCAGATAACCACCGATACGATCATCAAGCTGGCAGCAATATTGGTGCTGCCATTCGTTCTCGGCCAAGTCTTTCAGAGATGGCTGCGGCCATTGGTGATGCAGCACAAGGACCTCGCGGGCTGGATTGATCGCGGAGCGATCGCCTTGGCTGTCTATGTATCTTTTTCCGCAGCGATCATTGCCGGGATGTGGAGCCGGGTGAGCGGCGCCGAATTTCTCTGGCTGGCTGCTGCGCTTTTGCTCTGGCTTGGACTCGCCTTTGGCGGCACATGGCTACTCGGGGGCTTGATGGGCTTTGTCCGCGCAGACAGGAAAACCTTGCTATTCTCGGGCGCCCAAAAGAGCGTTGCCATTGGTGCGCCACTGGCGGCGATCCTCTTCTCGCCCGAGCGCGCTGGCCTGGTCATTCTCCCGCTGATTTTTTATCATCTCTCGCAACTATTTCTGTCCGCACCTGTCGCGGTGCGGTTGGCCGGGGATCAGAATTAGAGAATCATGACCGGTTCGTCCCGAGCGTGTCGAAGTACATTTCAGGGCCATCGGCTTACTTCGACAGGCTTAGTGTTAACGGTAAAATCTATAGCTCTCGCAAAGCCCGCGCCGGTTTGGCGGAGAGCACCGGGATAGAGCCTAGCAGACCAATACCCAAAGTAGCGACCGCGCCAATACCCAGCGTCAGCAGGACAATTCCCCAATCCGGTTGCCAGGTAAATTCGAAAATCTGGGTGATCACGAACCAGCCCGCAAACAGGCCGAGGCCAAGAGCCACTAACGATAACAGAAATGCCAGCAGCGCATATTCAACCGCCTGGACCGTCAATATTTGTGACCGGGTCGCACCCAGCAATTTCAGAATCACGCTGTCATAGACCCGGGCCTGACGCGATGCGGCGATGGCACCGATCAGAACTGCAATGCCGGAGAAGAAAGCGATCGAGGCAGCGGCGGCAATGGCTGTTGCCATCTGGTCCAAAATATCGCCAATCTGCGCGGCAATCTCCTTGACCTTGACCATGGAGATGGACGGAAATTGTTGCGGCAAGATGCTGAGCAGCGTGTCTTCTTTTGCGGTGTCCAGCTGAATCGTTGCGGCGACATTATGGGGCACATTGGCGAGCACGCTGGGGGGAAATACCAGCACATAGTTGAAGCCGAAATTGCGCCAGTTCACTTTGCGGAAAGAAGCGACTTTTGCAGGAATCTCAACGCCTAGCAGACTGACCGTCAGACTGTCTCCAACCTTGAGCCCTAATGCCGCACCCTGTTCTTGGTCGACCGATACCAGAGGTGGTCCATCATAATCAGCCGACCACCATTTCCCTTCGACAACCTCGCTGCCTTCGGGAATTGTCGCGCTATAGGTGAGCCCGCGATCGCCGCGCAGCACCCACGCGCCTTCGGGCAATGTTTCCAGTTCGGATACCCGCTGGCCGCCAAATTCGGTGATCGTTCCGCGAAGTGTCGGTACGATGTTGATTTCCGCGTCGCTGGCGGTTTCGGCCACTTTTGCGCGGAAGTCGTCGGCGCGTTCGACCGGGATATCGAGAACAAAAAAGCTCGGAGCATCGCGCGGAACGGTAGAACGGATTTCATTGGTCAGGCTGGTCTGGATTGCCGCCAGCGTGGCGAACAGGGTCAGGCCCAGTCCCAATGCAACGACAAGTTGCCCGGTCTGGGCTCCTGGCCGATGAAGACTGGTCAGAGCGAGACGCAGCAAGGGATGTTTCGGACGCGGGGCCTTACTTGCCAACCAACGGATTAGCGCGCCCAATCCTGTCAGCAACAATAATATGGCTGCTGCTGCACCGATGAACGAAGCCGAAAATAGTGGTTCATTGGCTGTGCCCAGGGCAAGCGCCACTATGGCAGCAATAGCCAAACCAACGCCGGTCAGGCTTTGCCGGTCAATCTGTCGCCATGACCCGCCTTCGCCGCGGATGATCCCGGCTGCCGGGATTGTTTTGGCTCGCGACAAGGGGGGCAGTGCGAAGATGACGGCGATCAGCAGCCCATAAAGCGCGCTGACCAGAAGCGGCAGAGGGTAGATAGCAAATTCCGGCTTGATCGGCAGAACATCGCCGGCAATTTTGATGATTGCCAGTGGTGCCAATGCGCCAATGGCGAGGCCCAAAGCAATTGCCCCCACCGCCACCGCCATGATCTGGAACAAATAGATACGAAAGATCATGGCGCTGTCCGCGCCGAGTATCTTGAGCGTCGCAATCGCCCCCTGTTTGCCGCGCAAATAGGAAGCCACGCCATTGCCGACACCGATGCCAGCAATTACCAATGACGCAAGACCGACCAATGTAAGAAACTGTCCCATGCGCTCGATGAATCGCCGGGTGCTCGGGGCACCGTCGTCGCGGGTCTTGATTTCCCATGCAGAATTGGGGAATTGTTCGGACAGCTTGTCCCCAACTGCTCCCGGATCGGAAGCCTCAGGAAGTTTCAGGCGATATTTGCTCTCGAACAGGCTGCCCGGCTGGATCAATTGTGTCGTTCGCAGACTGGCGAGCGAGGTAATCGCTACGGGACCGAGCGAAAGGCCTTCACTGAGGCGGTCAGGTTCGTCGGCGATAACGCCGGACACTGTGAAGCTGGCCTCGCCAAAGGCAATCTTGTCGCCAATTGCCAACGACAGGCGCTGCATCAGGGCAGGGGTTACATAGATATCGCCCGGGTTGGGCGCGGAAACAGCATCTCCGCTCTCAAGACTGAATTTGCCGTAGAGAGGATAGGCGGCATCGACGCCTTTCAGCTCGACCAATTGCGTGTCGCTGCCGTCCGGGAGCCGCGCCATCGCCTGCATGCGCAATGTCTCGGATAGCGTTCCCGTCTGCTTGAGCGCCGCCAGTTCGGCGGCGGTCGCTTCGCGCTGGGCAACCGCTATCTCAAGATCACCGCCCAATATCGTCTGACCGCGATTGGCCAGTTCTTCGGTGATCGCATTGGTCAGGCTGCCAATAGCCGCCAGCGTCGCGACGCCCAGCAGCAGACAGACGATCAGCAGGCGCAATCCCACGAACCGTCCACGCAGATCGCGGCGGGCAATGGTCCAGGCCTTGGCGAAGTCAGATGTCTTCATGCACCACTATCCCGCTCGATCAGCCCATCGCGCAATTCGATGATCCGGTCGCAGCGCTTGGCCAGCTCGGGATCATGGGTGATGATCAGCAGCGTCGCTGCCGTGACTTTCTGACGATCGAACAACAGGGTGATGATCTTCTCGCCCGTGGCACCGTCAAGGTTCCCGGTCGGTTCGTCGGCGAAGATGATCGTCGGTCGCGATGCCATCGCCCGGGCAATCGCCACGCGTTGCTGCTCGCCGCCAGAAAGCTGGGTCGGATAATGGCCGAGCCGGTCGCCGAGACCCACTGCGGCCAGCTCTTGTGCTGCAACCTTGAACGGCTGATGCTGGCCATCCAGTTCCAGCGGCACCGCGACATTTTCCAGCGCCGTCATCGTTGGCAGCAGATGAAAGGCTTGCAGAACAATGCCCACCCGGCCGCGCCGGGCGACCGCCAGTTGATCCTCGTTCATCGTGCCAAAGTCGGCACCGGCAATATTGACCGTACCGCCGCTTGCACGCTCCAGCCCCGACAGTATGGCCATCAGGGAGGACTTTCCGGACCCCGATGGCCCGAGCAGGGCGACCGTCTTGCCGGCTTCAATCGACAGATCAATACCGCGCAATATATCGACTCGTGCCTTGCCTTCCCCCAAAGACAGGGTGACATTCCGGGCTGCAATCGCGATATGGGGTTCGGTCATGGCATCGTCGCTAGATGCGGCGGGTTTTTGATTCATGGGGGAAAGGATATCCGATGTTGAGGAATTTTATATCATATGGGCTATCACTGGCATTTCTTCAACTTTTGATCGCCTGTGGCCCCGCGCCGGAAGAGGCGCAAGCTGTCCCCGAGGACGTAGCAACGGGCTCGATGGAAGCGAACGGCGATCAAATGGCCGAGACGAAAGAGGCGGAAATCCTGATCGTCGCGTTTGGCGACAGCCTTTATGCCGGCTATGGTCTGGACCAGAAAGAAGGTTTCGCGCCGGAACTGCAAGCGACACTGACCGCCGCTGGCAAGGACGTGCGGGTGCACAATGCCGGCGTGTCGGGCGACACCACCGCCGCTGGATTGCGGCGGATGGATTTTGTCCTCGACAGCCTGTCGCGCAAGCCTGATCTGGTGATATTGGGTCTGGGGGGCAATGATATGCTGCGGGGTTTGAAACCATCGGATACCCGCGCGAATATGGAGGCGATGGTGAAGAAACTGAAAGATCGCGGCATCCCGGTCATGCTCACCGGAATGCTGGCACCGCCCAATCTGGGGGCGGATTTCAGTAAGGAATTCAATACTATCTATCCGGCGCTGGCCAAGAAATATGATATCGCGCTTTATCCGTTTTTCATGGATGGGCTGGTGGGGAACCCTGATCTTTTCCTGCCCGATGGTCTCCACCCCACTGCGGAAGGGGTTGAGATAATCGTTGGAAAAATCACGCCACAAGTGGTCGAAGTGCTGGAAGGTTGAGCTTGGTGCAAGCTGGAAGAATTGGAAGCATGTTGCACAGTCTGACAAAAACTGTATTATTTTGCTAATACAGCAGTTGAAACGCTTGAAAAGCGGTGCATTTGCATCCATTTATAGAGAAAGCCCCGCACTGGTGCCGGGGCAGGGAGGCTGAACAGCATGGCGACCGAAACAATCACCGCGACCGACGACCTGAAATTGACTCCGCCTGATCCGGTGGTTCCGGTGGCGCCCGAAAAGGCCGGAGGCCTTGTGTCGATTGGCGACGAGGTAAAGTCCAAGCTCGAGGAAAAAGTCGACAGTTTTATTGATGATTTGATCGCTCAGGACCAAAACAGCCCCGAATTCGGCAAAAAGGTCGACCAAATTACCAATATGGGGCGCAAGGAAATCGCCGAGGCGGCGGGCCAGTCGAATCGCTTTCTGGATCGCCCGATCCGGTCGATGGATGAAAGCAGCGGCATCGGTTCCGACCTCGCCGAATTACGGCGCACGGTCGAGGATCTCGATCCGGGCAAGCGCGGCAATCTGACCACCAAGAAAAAGATCTTCGGGATCATCCCGTTCGGCAACAAGATGCGCAATTATTTCGACGGCTATAAGAGCGCGCAGGGCCATATTGCCTCGATCCTGGACCGGCTGCGCTCCGGCAAGGACGAATTGTTGATGGACAATGCCGCGATCGACGTCGAACGCAAGAATCTGTGGGCGGCGATGGGCCGGCTGGAGCAGATGATCCATGTTTCCAAGGTCATGGACCAGCGGCTCGAGGACAAGGCTGCCGAACTGGACTCCAGCGACCCAGCCAAGGCCAAGGCGATCCGCGAAAGCGCGCTTTTCTATGTGCGGCAACGCACGCAAGATCTGCTGACCCAGATGGCGGTCACCGTGCAGGGTTATCTTGCCCTCGATCTGGTGAAGCGCAACAATGTCGAACTGGTCAAGGGCGTCGACCGGGCCAGCACAACCACCGTCGGTGCGCTGCGCACCGGTGTGACCGTGGCTCAGGCGCTGACCAACCAGAAGCTGGTCCTCGACCAGATTACCGCGCTCAACACAACCACAGCTGGCGTGATCGACAGCACCAGCGAAATGCTGAAAAACCAGACCGGCCAGATTCACGAGCAGGCCGCGTCGTCGACCATCCCGCTGGAGACGCTGCAGCGGGCTTTTCAGAATGTCTATGACACGATGGACAATATCGACACGTTCAAGTTGAAAGCGCTGGAAAATATGAAGGCGACGGTCAATTCGCTGTCCGGCGAGATCGAGAAGTCGAAAGGCTATATCGCGCGATCCGAAGGGCAGGCGAAGGCGCAGCTGGAAGCGCCTTCCGAAAATCCCTTGTCGGCGCTGGAGGAATAGAGACGGGTGCCGGAAAGTAATCAGCAAATCCTGGACAGCGCGACACGGGCGCTTCGCGATGCCCAATTCCGCCGCTCGATCGGCAATCGCTCGCACAAGCTGAAGCAGACCCATTTGTTCAAAAAACTGGGCCGCGCCGCCTTGTGGACGGTCGGCGTACTGGTCGGTGCCAGCATAGTCGGCGGCATCTTGAGCGGCATCGGCTTCTGGGGCGTGATGATTTCCGCCGGACTGATCGCTGGCGGCATCTGGGCTTCGATGAATTTTCCGAAAATGA
>PFJE01000066.1 GCA_002783865.1 Sphingomonadales bacterium CG_4_10_14_3_um_filter_58_15 | reverse complement strand
GTATTGCCCAGCGGACGCAGCAAGATGTTGCGATCGCGAAAAAACCCGAGAAGCGCCGGCCCCAGATCAGACATGTAGTCGCCTGCACCGTCATCGATTTCGAACGCCAAGATCGTCCCGCACTGTCGCAAGCCGCTGATATTCGATTTGCGCGTCAACCGACGTGAAAATTCCTGATGGGAAGCGCTGATATTATCGATCCGACTCTGCACAGGCTCGTCGCGCCAGATCGCGAGATTGGCATTGGCCGCAGCGCAGGCGATCGGATTGGCGGTGAAGCTGCTTGAATGGAAAAACATTTGCGCGCGATCTTCGGAATAATGCGCGTGGTAAATGGCATCTGTGGCAGCGGTCACGGCGAGCGGAATGACGCCGCCGGTCAGGCCCTTGGCCATGCACAATATATCCGGTTCGACGCCCGCCTGTTCGCAGGCAAAGATTGTGCCGGTGCGGCCCCAGCCGGTCATCACTTCGTCGGCTATGAACAGCACATCATGCGCGCGACAGATCGCCGCCATTTCCGCCAATATGGCGGGACTGTAGATTTTCATCCCGCCCGCACCGAGAATCAGCGGCTCCACGATCAGCGCCGCTGGCAGGTGTTGGCTATCTTTGCAGTAGGTCTCCAGTTGGTCGAGCGTCTCGCGTTCTGCCCCGGCTTCGGGAAAGGATATGATGCCGACATCGAACAATAGCGGCGCATAGGCCTGATTGAACACGCCGCGCGCGCCGACCGACATCGCGCCGATCGTATCGCCATGATAGCTGTGCTCCATGACCAGGATTTTCTGACGGGCTTCGCCGCGATTATGCCAGTAACCCAGCGCCATTTTGAGCGCGACTTCAACGGCAGTCGAACCGCTGTCGGAAAAGAAGATGTGTTTGAGCGACTTTGGCAGAAAATCGCCCAGCCTCTCGGCCAGTTCGCGGGCTGGTGCGTGTGTCCAGCCGGCAAAGATCATCTGATCCAGCTTAGCACTTTGATCCTGAATCGCAGCGACAATCTTGGGGTGGCAATGGCCGTGAGTCTGCACCCACCAGCTGGAAATCGCATCGATGATCTTGGTGCCATCCGTTGTATAGAGCGCTGCGCCCTCGGCCCGCGCGATCTCCGGAATCGGTTCGCGTAGACCGTGCTGTGTGAACGGGTGCCAGATATTGAGACTCATGATGCGAAGTCTGCTGGATCGAAATTCGTATCAAAGGCCGATTTCAGCGACTTTGGTGATGGCTCGTCAATCATCGGCAATCGGCCGAGCCTCCTCACCCTGCCAATTTCACAGATGATATGCTCGCTGTCGCTCACTTCCGGCCCGGTAAAGGCAATGCCGTGAATCGGCGCGCCGCGGCTGTGCAAAGCTTCGATCGTCAGCAAGCTGTGATTGATCGTTCCCAGCTGGGTGGATGCGACGATGATCACCGGAAGCGCCCAGTGGGCAAAGACATCGGCGAAGAGCAATTCCCGATTGACCGGGACCAGTGCACCGCCCGCCCCTTCGATGATCAAGGGGCCGTCGACCGGCGGCAGGACAAAGTCATCCAATTCAATGGTAATGCCTTCTTGCGCCGCCGAATAATGGGGCGAAGCGGGAATCTGCAGCCGATATCGTTCGGGCAGAATCTTGTCGGGATCAATACCGCCGATACGTGCCACCGTCTCGCTATCGGTACCATCGGCCAGACCGGCCTGCACCGGCTTCCAGTAACTGGCGTCCAGGGCGGCGGTCAGCGCTGCCGCAAAGACGGTTTTGCCGATGTCGGTATCGGTACCCGTGATGACAAATTTCCCGTTCACGCTGCCTCGGCCATCGCTAGTGCTTCGCCCAAAGCGGTCGAGAGGTCCCGAATATCGTCCGAAGTGACATTCAATGTCAGCGAAATGCGCAGGCGAGCGGTTCCGACAGGCACGGTCGGCGGACGAATGGCGCGGACGTCAAATCCCTGACCCTGCAATAGAGTCGCCACGGTCACGGCGACCCGATCGTCGCCAAGGATGATCGGAAATATCTGGCTATCCTGTCCGCGGCTCAGACTGAGACCGGCAAAGCAGCGGCGGGCCAGCGCGATATGCTCTGCCAGACCGGCCTGTAGCGAGGGCGTTTTTGCGATATGGACAATCGCCTGATGGGCGAGGTGCGCGGTCAGCGGGCTCGGCGCGGTGGAAAAGATGAAGGGCCGGGCGCGGTTGATGAAGAAGTCGCGCAATATCGTCGGCATGGTCAGCAACGCGCCTTCACCGCCCAGCGCCTTGCCACAGGTGCGCAAGATCAGGACATTGTCCCCTTTGCCCAGCATGCCCGCAAGACCGATGCCGCCCTCACCAAAAACACCCACGGCATGGGCTTCGTCGATGATCAGCATTGCGTCCTGCGCATCGGCAATTTGCGTGAGTTCGGCCAGCGGTGCCCGGTCACCATCCATGCTGTACAGGCTCTCGACGGCGATCCAGACAGTGCCCGTAGCGCCGCTCGCGCGCCAGTTCTGAATCGCCGCTTCGACTGCATTACAATCGTTGTGGCGGAAGGCTCTGAATGCGGCGCGGCCCAGCTTCATGCCGTCATGAACGCTGGCGTGGATCAGTTCGTCATAGAGCACCAGGTCGTCGGTCTGTGGCAGGGTCGCGAACAGCGCCGTGTTGGCGGCAAAGCCGGAGCCGAAGAACAGGCTGGCCTGTGCACCATAATAGGCGGCGGCAAATTCTTCGAGCGCTTCATGTTCCGGATGATTGCCGCCGAGCAGTCGTGAACCGCCAGACCCGTGGGCGACGCCATTTGCAATGGCAGTCTGAGCTGCTTCTTTTAGAAACGGACTGCTGGCCAGCCCGAGATAATCATTCGAGGAAAAATCCTTGCCCGCCGGCACCGTCAGTTGGCGCTTGCGCCCCGCTTTTTCCAGCGCACGCAGCTGGTCGCGATAGGGTTTGAATCGATCCATCGCCGGACCGTTAGCAGTCACTGCCCGCTGGTGACCAGAGGCAATGCCAACTGCGGATCATCGATCTTGTCAATCGACCGGTCGGCAAAGGGCAGCGGGAAGCGCACCGGCTTGTCCTTGAGCCCGATGATCGCCTCTGCCGGGCCGCCGACGCACGCTTCGATCACCGGATCCTGTGCCGCCATGCCGCCGGTCAGAGACCCGAACGCAGGCAATATGAGATGATGCTGGCCGCGCACGAAGCAGCGCCGCGAAACATGGCGGCCGCGCACGGCGATGCGAAGCTTGGGATGATAATGGCCCGATATTTCCGGTAATGCATTGCTCGCCGTTGCTTCATGCCGCAGCGCCAGACCCTCGCCCGTCCACTCGTCGACCACCGATCCGCCCCACAGACCAGCGACATCCCGGTCATGATTGCCGGTGATCCAGACCCAGTCCAGATCGGCGGTCATCGATGTGAGCAGTTTGGCTGCCCCCGGTTCCAGCCGCGCTTCGCCGCCGCCATCATGATAATTGTCGCCGAGGCAGAAAACCGTTGTCGCACCGGTTGCGCGCACCAGATTGGCCAGTTCTTGCAGCGTTGCCTGGCTGTCATAGGGCGGTAGCATCTGGCCCTGCCGTGCATAGAAGCTGGCTTTTTCGAGATGCAGATCCGCCACCAGCAGGGCGTCTTTTGCTGGCCAGTAGAGCGCCGCCGGAGCGACGATAGCAAAGCGATGATGGGTGAACAGAAGGGGAACCATCCCGCCGCTATGCGATGAACATAGTCGCTATGCAAGCCGCTCTATTGGAATTTCCGATGCAACAGCTCTATATGCGCTGCCATGACCGAATCCCTATCTCCCGTTAAAGTCGCCGCGCTTTATCATTTTGCCGTCGTCGACGATCCCGCCGCGCTGCGCCTGCAGGTGCTGCCCTTGTGCGAACAGCATGGCCTGAAGGGCACGATCCTGCTCGCTCCCGAAGGCATCAACGGCACCATCGCCGGTGCGCCCGACGCGATTGACCGGGTGATTGCCGGGTTGCGCGCGCTGCCGCAGTTCGCCGATCTCGAGGTGAAATATTCCGAAGCCAGTAATATGCCCTTTCTGCGGATGAAGGTCCGGCTGAAGAAGGAGATCGTCTCGATGGGCGTGGAGGGTGTCGACGCCGCCACCGAGAAAGGCGCTTATGTCGACCCTGCCGACTGGAACGATCTGATCGCCGACCCGGACACGATCGTGATCGACACGCGCAACGCCTATGAAGTGGCGATCGGCAGCTTTGACGGCGCGATCAATCCCAACACGGAGAGCTTCCGCGACTTCCCGGCATGGTTTGACGATTTTTCCCGACAATTGCGGCCGGATTCGGTGACAAGGCCGAAGATCGCCATGTTCTGCACCGGCGGCATCCGCTGCGAAAAGGCCACCGCCTATGTCAAGGCGCAGGGCTTTGACGATGTCCAGCATCTCAAGGGCGGCATCCTGAAATATCTTGAACATGTGCCCGAATCCGAAAGCCTTTGGCAGGGTGACTGTTTTCTGTTCGACCAGAGAGTCGCCGTTGGTCACGGCCTGGTCGAAGCCGATTATGACCAGTGCTATGCCTGCCGGATGCCGCTGAACGCCGCCGATCGCGCCTCGCCGGATTATATTCCCGGTGAAGCCTGCCCGCATTGTATCGACCAGCGCACCGACGAACAGCGCGCCCGCTACCGCGAACGCCAGCGTCAGGTCGAAAAGGCTGCGGAAGAGGGTAGGCAGCATCTGGGTTCCGCATGAACGGCCTGCCGGTTCTGTACAGTTTCCGGCGCTGTCCCTACGCGATGCGCGCAAGAATGGCGCTGCTGATCAGCCAGACCTCCGTCCGCTTGCGCGAAGTCGTGCTGCGCGACAAGCCCGCGGAAATGGTCGCTGCCTCCCCGAAAGCGACCGTGCCGGTGCTGATTTTGACCGATGGGCTGGTCGTCGACGAAAGTCTCGCGATCATGCACTGGGCGCTGGAGCAAAAGGATCCGCAGGGCTGGCTGCAAGGCAAGGCGGCTGCGGCAGAATTGATCGCGGAGGCCGATGGTCCGTTCAAGCATCATCTCGACCGCTATAAATATCCCGTTCGCTACGAAAATGTCGACGCGTTGGAGCATCGGGCTGCCGGCCGGGCGTTTCTCGAGAAGCTCGATAGCCTGATTCAACCGCTCGGCCAGTTGATGGGAGCAAGACCGACGCTGGCCGACCATGCCATCTTCCCATTTGTCCGCCAGTTCGCCAATCATGACCGCGCCTGGTTTGACCCATTGCCGCTTCCAGCTTTGCAGAAATGGCTCGCCGATCATCTTGCATCACCCTTGTTCAAGGCCGCGATGCAAAAATACCCGCAATGGAAGACCGGCGACCCGGAACCGGTCTTCAGTTTGGAAGACGCCGCGGGCTAGCAGGCATTTGCCCGGGGAACGCCCAGTCCTGCTGCCGCAGCACCGCACCAGCTATCGGCACCGCTACATTCCGAGCAAAAGGATTGCGTCAGGATCTGATTCGGCTGTTTCTTGGTTCATCCACATGCAAACGGGCATTTTTCGGCGTCAGAAAATGAATCTTCCGTTTGGGAAAGTCGATCGCGACCTGATCAAATTTGCGCAGCACGTCCATGCCCATCAGCAGGGTCGGCTTGTCGGCAAGGCCGAAGCGTTCAAACGGCGGCGCATCCGCGAATGCCACCGACAGACTGGCAAAACGGGCGCGACCGATGCGGAAATCGCGTGCCCGACCGAATTCGACGCCCAGTGTCTGCCCGGTCACGGCAATCAACAGATTATCATCCCCGAGTTCTTTCGCCCGGCTGATCAATCGCTTTTGCAGGACCTTATTGGCGATGGAAATCTGGGCGCCGGTATCGACGATAACATTGACCTTGATTCCCGAGATCGTGGCGTCTGTGAAAATCAGCTGGCCCGACCGGCGTTTGGCGGTCACCACGATTTCTCGCGACGCTGGTCGGCTGCTTTCCTCGTCTGCATCTTCGATAAAAATCTGGTTCAAAACGAAATCGAACAGGATGCGCTGATCCTGTAGCCCGTCGAGGCCCAATATGCCATCCGCGCCGATATGCCGGGCGGCCAAAACCGGCGAAATCAGGCCATTGTAGCTTTTTTGACCCAGGGTCAGACTGGGCACGTAGACCATCTCGACCATGCTCGTGCCGGCGATACTCATCAATTCCGCCGGATCTTCCCCTTCCAGCGCTAGCCGGTCGGCAATCCGACGTGAAATCACGGTCCGTTCCGCACCGGTGTCGATGACAAAGGAAAAGGGCCCCTTGCCTTCGATGCTGACCGGGACGGTCATCCGTTCGGAGCGGTCTTCGTCAAGATCGACAATTTCGCCTTCGGGATTGATCCGGCTGCCGGGCTGAACCGGCTGGCCAAAGGGCACGGGATAAGCCATCGCCAGAACGGATGCCAAAACGACGGGCATGCAGGTCAGAAAGGCGGACATAATCTCTCCCATGCGATTTTCCCGGACAGCCTCAGCATAGGTCGGCGCCCGGCAATTGCCAGACCGATATCATGGACGGGCGTCCTGCCTCGACCAACAACTTTGTCAAGCATCCTTCGGAATCAGAAAATAGATCTTCCGGTTGGCAAAATCGATCGCCACCCGGTCAAATTTGCGCAGCGCATCCATGCCGAGAAACAGCGCCGGTTTCTTGTCCAGCTTGAGGGCCTTGAACGGCGCAATATCGGCGAAAGCGATGGGGATGATACCAAAGCGGGCGCGGCCGATCAGCAATTCCTCGGCGATGCCGTAATCAGCAAGCACCGAGCGCCCGGTGATATCGACGAGACTGGTCTGCACCATCGCCGACGATTTCAGCCGCAAGCGTCTCTGCAGCGCCTTGTTGCCGATCGAAAGTTCCCCGCCGGTATCGATGATGATGCTGGTCTTGACACCGGCGATTGTGGCGTTGGTGAAGATAAGCTGTCCGGAGCGCCGTCTTGCCGTCACCACGATTTCGCGCAGCGAGCGGCTTTTCAGCGGCTCGCTGGTGTCTTGGACGGAAATATTGCGCGCGAGAAAATCGAACAGGATCCGCTGCCCCTGCAGGCTGTCGAGACCGAGCACACCGTCGGCACCGATATTGCTGGAGCGAAAGGTCGGCGAGACCAGTCCGTCATAGCTGCGTTTTCCTAAGGTCAGGCTCGGGACAAAGACAGTTTGCACGACGGTGCTGCCGGCCAGCGCCACGATCGTGACTTCATCCTCAATGTCCAGCGCCAGCGCGCCAGCGATCTCACTGGAAAGGATCGTCCGCTGGGAGGCCGTATCGATAATGAAGGCATAAGGCCCGCCCTTGTTGATCCGGACCGAGACGGTCATTCGCTTGAGGCGGTCCTGTTCAATCGCAATCTGTTCTGCGTCTGTCTGGAGGAATTGATCCGGCAGGCGGTCGGCAATCGTGGCTTCGGTCTCCGGTTCTACCGGGATGGGCGCCGCAAGCTGCGCCGCGAACAGGGAGGCAAGGGCAGGATAGAGCAGGATCGGACAGGCCATTTTGCCATAATAGGCCCAAAACCCGATAGTTCCTAATGTCAGCCGGTGTAGTGCTTTTTCCTAGTCCATTTTCATGGCTTCGTTGATCAGCGATTCGGCCTCGATCAGCAGCGCATCATCGGTCGCGCCCTGGGCGACATGTTCGCGCCCGATCATCACGAGCACCGGTACTGCGAGCGGGCTGACCCGGTCCATATCGACATGGATCATCGATCCTGCAGCACGGTCGAGCAGGTCGCCGAGACGCCCGACATCGGTCATCCGCGCCCGCGCATCGGCCCAAGCGGCCTGCATCAACAGATGGTCTGGCTCATATTTGCGCAGCACGTCAAAAATCAGATCGGTTGAGAAGGTCACCTGCTTGCCGGTCTTGCGCTTGCCCGGATGTTGCCGCTCGACCAGACCGCTGATCACCGCCACTTCGCGAAACGCCCGTTTCAGCAGATTCGATCCTTCGACCCAGTCGAAAAACTCTTCTTCCAATATGTCGGCGCTGAACAGCGGTGCAGGGTCTGTCACCGGCTCGACGCTATAGCAGGCCAGCGCATAATCATTGGCGACAAAACCGACCGGCTTCAGCCCGCGATCCTCCATCCGCCGGGTCAGCAGCATGCCGAGCGACTGATGCGCGTTCCAGCCTTCAAAGCTGTAGGCGACCATATAATGGAGGTTTTTGTGCGGAAAGGTCTCGACCAGCAACTGGCCGGGCTCGGGCATCACCGAGCGAAAATCCTGCATTTCCAGCCATTCGCGGACATCGTCGGGAAAACGCGCCCATCCCGCGCGATCGGTCAGCAGCCCGCGCACGCGGTCCGACAGGTGGGTGGTAAGCGGCAGCCGAGCGCCCATATAGCTCGGGATCATCGCGGCTTTTTTCGAGGCCCGGACAATCACGTCGCTGCTGTCCATCTTGATCATCTCGAGGCTCAGCCCGGCAAAGAAAAACGTGTCGCCGACCGACAGCATGGCGGCAAAGCCTTCCTCGACCTTGCCGAGGCTGCGACCATTCTTGAACCGCACGGTCATCATCGCGGCATCGACGATGATCCCGGCGTTGAGCCGGTGCTGCGCGGCAAATTTCGGATGGGTGAGACTCCACACGCCCTGCGCATCCCGGCGCAGCCGCTTGAACTTGTCATAGGCCTTGAGCGCATATCCGCCATCGCGAGTGAAATTCAGCACCCGCTCGAACTGCTCCTTGCTCAGGGCGCTATAGGGCAGGGCGGACTGCACCTCGTCGAGCAGCTCATCCTCCTGAAACGGCGCGGCACAGGCGCAGCTCATCACGTGCTGGGCCAGCACATCGAGCCCGCCAGCGCGGAAAGGTTCACCGTCGCGGCGTCCCTCGTTGACCGCATCAAGTGCCGCCTGCGCCTCGAGATATTCAAAGCGGTTGCCCGGCACCAGCAGCGCCTTCGACGACACATCCAGCCGGTGGTTGGCGCGGCCGATCCGCTGCAACAGCCGCGACGAGCCCTTCGGCGCGCCCATCTGGATCACGCAGTCGATATCGCCCCAGTCGACCCCGAGATCGAGCGAGGCGGTGCAGACCAGCGCCCGCATCCGTCCTGACGCCATGGCGTTCTCGACCTTGCGCCGCGCCTCCCGCGACAGGCTGCCGTGGTGGATGCCGATGGCGAGCGTCTCGTCGTTGATGTCCCACAGTTTCTGGAAGGTCAGCTCGGCCAGGAAGCGCGTGTTGCAGAAGATCAAAGTCATCCGGTTGCTGCGGATCTGCTGCATCACCTGCGGGATCGCATAGGCACCGGCGTGGCCGGACCAGGGCACCCGTATCGGATCGCCTTCCGGTGTCTCGGGCAGCATGATCGACAGATCGGCGGGCGCTCCCTCTGCGCCGAGCACATGGGTGACCGTATCGATGTCACCATAAGGTGCGAGCCAGGCGCGGAAGGCATCGGGATCGGCAACGGTTGCCGACAGCGCTGCGCGGCGCATGTCGGGTGCGATTTTCTGCAGACGGGCGAGCGACAGGGCGAGCAGATCACCGCGCTTGCCGGTGGCAAAGGCGTGGACCTCGTCGATCACCACTCGCCGGAGACCCGCAAACAGGGTGAAGCTCTCCGGCTGGCTGAGCAGCAGGTTGAGCGATTCAGGGGTGGTCAGCAGGATCTGCGGCGGCTTCACCCGCTGCCGCGCCTTGCGATTGGCTGGCGTGTCGCCGCTGCGGGTTTCGATCGTGATCGGCAGACCCATTTCCTCGACCGGCGTCAGCAGGTTGCGCTGCACGTCCACAGCCAAAGCCTTGAGCGGCGAGATATAGAGCGTGTGCAGGGTGTCGCCACCCTTCCGTTCGCCCTGAGCCTGTCGAAGGGCCGGTAGCGTCAAGCCAGGTGCTTCGACAGGCTCAGCACGAACGGGTTTCTGAGCCGCTTGCTCGACCAGCTCCACCAGCGTCGGCAAAAAACCGGCTAGCGTTTTGCCCGCACCGGTTGGTGCCGTCAGCAACGCATGACGACCGGCTCGTGCCGCTTCCAGCATTGCCAGCTGATGCTCACGCACCGCCCAGCCGCGCGCTGCGAACCAGTCGGCGAGAATCGGGGGAATAATATCTTCGGCCATTGCTCTGGAATGGCGCTTCGTTGCTATTGTTTCAACTCCGCCATCAGCCCGAACAGCTGCACCACATCCGGCGGCGATGTATCGCCCGAATATTCGCGGTAAAGGGTCGAGATATTGACCGCGATCCGCTCGCTGTCGCCCCAGCTGGAGAAATCGCCGAGCCTGATATCATGCGCCGCATCGCGCACCGACAGCCCGGCGTCGAACCGCTTGCGCGCTTCCTGATCGATATAGCGCAGATAATCCTGCACCCGCCGGACGCCGTGGACATCGGTGATCGGGCCATGGCCGGGGACGATGGTTTCGGCCTTGAAGCTGATGATCTTGTCACAGGCGGCGATCCAGTTGCCGACCGGCCCGGCCCACATGATCGGTGTGCCTTCGATAAACAAGATGTCGCCGGTAAAGACGGTTTTGTCACCCGGCACATGGATGAGCACATCACCCGCCGTATGCGCGGGTCCGACCTCGATGAGATCGACCTTCTTGTCGCCGACCATCAGGCGATACTCGCCGCTGAAGGTCTGGGTTGGCAGTTTTTCCTCGACATCGGTGAAGTCAAAGCTGCCGAAAATATCCACCAGATATTGTCCTGCCGGCCCCATCGCCCGGGCCTGCGCCATGATCGCGGCGAGCTGGCTGGCCGGCAGCTCGGACATTTCGCGCGCGCTGGCTGCTGATGCGATCACCTCGGCATGCGCACAGCAGCCATTGCCATGGGTGTTGACGATGATGCCGATATCATCCGCGCCGACGCCGGCCGCATCCGCCATGACGCCAAGCATCTCGCGGGTCAGGCTGGCATCGAACAGCGTATCGACCAGCAAGGATTGACCGCCATCGGTGATCAGACCGGCATTGGACCAGCCCCAGCCGCCATCCGGCTGGAGATAGGCGTAGAGGCCATCGCCGGTTTCGACCAGGCCCTTTTCAAACGGAATTGCCATCAACTGTTCTCCAGCATTACGCGCCTTATGCGATATGTCGTCGCAACTTTCCAATGATTCGCACGTAGGTGGCTTGAACAGAGGGTTGCAATCTTCGGGACTCCAGACGGCGATCGGGAAAAACGAAGCATCAAGTACAGCCGGATGCCGACTGGATGGGAGGTATTAATGGCCGATACGGCGATCCTTGCCGACCGCAAAATATTCTCGTATCTGCCGAGCAAGGCAATATCACCGCAAACGCAACGACAAACCCAACAAGAGCGACATTGAATGGACAATCGGGCGACTTCCAAAAACCGTGTCGAATGGGGGTTTATGATTGCCCTGCTGGTCATTATTTCGCTGGCATTTGCGGTTCTGATCGAACCGTTTTTCGGGGCAATCGTCTGGGGTGTGGTTGTCGCCGTGCTGTTTCGTCCAGTCTACGATCGATTGCTGGCTTATCTCCCGGGCAAAAACAATCTGGCAGCGGTGATCACCTTGATCCTGATATTGTTGCTGGTCGTCGTACCGGCAATTCTCCTGGGCATGGCACTCGCTCAGGAAGCGGCGAGCATCTACCGGCAGATTCAGGTGGGAGATATTGATTTTGACGCGGTGTTCAAGGCGTTCGAACAATCGTTGCCCCATTGGATGCAGGTCCAGTTGGCCGCTTATGGCTATGGTGACTTTGCCAGCATCAGGGCAGAAATTGAACAATATGTATCGGCAATTCTGGAATTTCTGCTGACCCAGCTACTCAGCGTCGGGCAGGGTGCGTTCCAGTTCATGCTGGGCCTGGGTGTGATGCTGTACCTCACCTTTTTCCTGCTCCGGGACGGTCCGGCATTAACCGAGAGAATCGGAGACATGATTCCGCTGAACGAGGAAAAACGCCAGATTCTGATGGAAAGATTCCTCTCTGTCATCCGCGCGACGATCAAGGGCAGCCTGGTCATTGCAATCATCCAGGGCAGTCTCGGGGGTCTGGTGTTCTGGGCGCTCGATATCCGCAGCGCTTTGCTCTGGGCGGTGTTGATGGGTATATTCTCTCTGATTCCGGCCATTGGTACGGGATTTGTCTGGATCCCCGTTGCCCTGTATCTGTTCGCCACCGGCGCGGTCTGGCAAGCGGTGGTACTGGTGCTCTGCGGCGTTTTTGTGATCAGCATGGTCGACAATGTGGTCCGTCCGATCCTGGTCGGCCGGGATACGCGCATGCCCGATTATGTGGTGTTGATTTCCACCCTTGGCGGGCT
Source organism: Sphingomonadales bacterium CG_4_10_14_3_um_filter_58_15 (assembly GCA_002783865.1). Taxonomy (GTDB): domain Bacteria; phylum Pseudomonadota; class Alphaproteobacteria; order Sphingomonadales; family Sphingomonadaceae; genus Parasphingorhabdus. Next base: position 21,376 of record PFJE01000066.1, on the reverse strand, counting down.
GCAACTGTTCGGGATCAATGGGATCGTGATTGGCCCATTGGTGGCAGCCCTGTTTATCGCAATCTGGAGCATATTTTCGGATATGCATGACGTCCATGCCGAACAGGAAAAAGCTACCGAATAACGTCACTTAGATCCGCTTCATCGGCCATTGCTATCATCGATCGCGCGTGGCGCAGGGCAACCGCCGGATGATCGAGACCATAGCCTCCGCCAAGGGCGCTGGCGACGGGAATGCCGCGATCGCGCGCCTTGCGAACAACCATCCGCTCGCGCCGTTCCAGACCGGCATCGGTAAGCGAAAGCCGCCCGAGCCGGTCATCGACATGCGGATCGACGCCCGCCTGATAGAGCAGCATGTCCGGGGCGAAACCGGCCAGAATTTCCTCCAAAGCCACGTCCACAATAGACAGATAGGCATCATCTTCAACCGCGTCTGGCAGAGCTATATCGCGGCTGGAGCGGGCTTTGCGGGTCGGGAAATTGCGCTCATTGTGGATCGAAAGGGTAAACACATCGGACCGTCCCGCCAGCAACATCGCGGTTCCGTCTCCCTGATGCACATCCAGATCGACGATCAGGATCTTGCGCGCATCGCCCTCCGCCAGCAACCGGTTGGCGGTGATCGCCAGATCATTGAACACGCAATAGCCTGCACCGGTATCGGCCAGCGCATGGTGGCTGCCGCCGGCGCTGTTCGCGGCATAGCCATGGTCCAGGGCAAGCTGCGCCGCGAGCCAGGTGCCGCCCGAGCTATATTGCACGCGGCTGGCAATTTCAGCCGACACGGGGAAACCGATCCGGCGCTCTATTTCACGTGGAACAGTGGCCGTCATCACTTGCTCGACATAGGCCGGATCATGCACCGCCTCGATCCAGCGCCGCGGCATTGGTGTCGGCTCATAAGCGACATGGTCCGGTGCGTGCTCCCGAATCGCGTCCATCACCAACTGATATTTGTCGAACACAAAGCTCCCGCTTTGCGGGCGCGGCGCGACATAATCGGCATGATGGACGATATGGAGCATGACGGTCCTAGCGCGCTTTCCGCTGATGATAGGTCAGGGCCATGACGATGCAATGCTTGACGATCTCGACCGGCAGTGGGTCCTTGACGTCAAACACGACCGCTCGATTGCCATCAAAGGCGAGTATATCCTTGTACAGCTGCTTGTAGTGCTCGATCAGATCGGTCTGGCAATGCACATATAGGGCATAGGTGTAAGTCGATTTCTTGTGCCGATGGATTCGTACCGTGGTGCCAGATCCGGTGGCCGCCGTCAGAAACGCAGGCTCTCCCCATTTCAGTGTCTCCTCGAGCGGACCAATGGCCGGTTCGTTGCGCGCGACATCCAGCACGAGGCCACGAAGCTGGACCAGTTTCTCGGTCAGCGCTTGCGGAAAGCCTGCCCAGGCGGCCCGGGTCTGTTCGGGAATTACGTCTATCATTCCCGCTCATTATCAGCCGCCCGGCGTTTTTGTCACGCTCCGCGTATCAATTGGCCCGGCCGTGCCCCGGTGGACCGGTCAAATCGCCGGATGATTTCTCCGGACACGATAGTGGCATCATAGCCGGTTGCGCGCTGGTGCAATCTTTGTCCCCCGGCGGGAAGGTCCTGGACAATTTCGGGCAGATGCAGTTCCAGCCGATCCATATCGATGACATTGATATCGGCCTTGGCACCGGTTTTCAGCAGGCCCCGACTGTTCAGACCGACCGCGCAGGCCGCCTTGTGCGACAGCATATGCACGGCTTCGGCGAGGTCGAACCGGTAGCCATTGGCTTTTTGCACATATTGCTTGAGCAAATAGGTCGAGTAACTGGCGTCGCAGATCGCGCCATAATGGGCGCCGCCGTCACCCAGACCGGGAATGCAATGCGGATGGCTGAGCATTTCATGGGCGCTGGCCAGCGTGCCATTTTCATAATTTCCCAGTGCGGCGAGGAACAGGCCCTTGCCGTCGGTATCGAGCAGCCGGTCATAGGCAATTTCCTGCGGCGTGCAGCCCTTGGCCGCGGCCTGCCCGGCCATGCTCATTTCCTTCGGCGGCGCATAATCCGGTGGATTGTCGAGCGGGAACAGCCAGTTCCAGTCACGGGCCAGCGCGTTGAACGGATGGCCTGGCTCGAACTCCTCGCTGAGCAGGGCTGCGCGCAGGCCCGGATCGCGCATCGCCGCGACCTGCTGCTCTATCGGCAGGTCCGCGATCTTTGCCCAGCTCGGGCAGAGGATGAATGGATGCACGGTCAGTTCCAGTCCGGCGATCAGACCAATCGGACGCGGCATGATCTGGGCGGTGGCCTTGCCGCCAGCAGCGTTGGTGCGGTCGAGCATTTCCAGCACCCGGCGCCAGCGCGGCGGGCCGTCATTGCCGGATGCCAGCGTGAAGGTGGCGGGCCGGCCGGAGCTTTCGACTACCCGCTCGATCACCTTATATTCCTTGTCCCAGCCGACAAAGGCATCAAGCACGACCTGAAAAGTGCCGGTCCCGGCATCCGCCATGCCGCCACAAATCGCTTCCAGCTCGGCGATATCCGCCTCGAACGTCGGAATGCTGCCGCCGTCGGCGGTCTTGTGAATCGACAGCCGTGATGTGGCAAAGCCCAGCGCCCCGGCGTCCATCGCTTCGCGGCAGAGCTTGCGCATCAGGGCCAGATCATCATCATTGGCCGGTTCGCGCGCCGCGCCGCGCGCACCCATCGCATAGACGCGCAACGGTGAGTGCGGCAGATAGGCAGCGACATCGATATCGCGCTTTCCGCTGGCGACGACGTCGAGATATTCGGGAAAGGTCTCCCAGTTCCATGGCAGGCCATCGGCCATCACCACGCCGGGAATGTCTTCGACGCCTTCCATGACGTTGATCAGCATATCATGGTCCGCCGTGCGGCAGGGTGCAAAGCCGACGCCGCAATTGCCCATGATCGCGGTGGTCACGCCGTGCGAGGACGAGGGGCTGAGTTCCTCGGCCCAGATCGACTGGCCGTCATAATGGGTATGGACGTCAACAAAGCCGGGAGTGACGATTTTGCCGGACGCGTCGATTTCTTCGCGGCCCTTACCGGAAATTGTGCCGATTGCCGATATTTTGCCGTCGCTGATGCCGATATCGCCATCGATCAGCTCGCCGCCACTGCCATCGGCGATCGTTCCGCTGCGGATTACAAAGTCATATTCGCTCATGCTGTGACGCCTCTCATGCTCTGATCCAAATGACAATGCTGCCGACCAACGAGCCCAGCACGAAAATATAGATCGGCGGCATACTGATATAAAGCCAGCGCAAGCGTTTCTCCGGTGCCTTGTGATAGCCCAGCGCATAGCCGACTCGCATGAACGGCCAGATCAGGCCGATACCCGCTGCCCAATAGGGACTGACAACATAGGCGAACAGCCACAAGCCGGGCAGGAACAGCACCAGATGTTCCAGCGTGTTCTGATGCGCCCGGACATAACGCTCATATTCGGGAGGACCGCTATGCGACGGCACCGCGATCTTGAATCGCCCGCGCGCCAGGCCCGCCATCAGCAGGGTAAAATAATAAGCCAGCAGCGCAAGGGCGCTGACAAAGGCGACGTAGATATAGGGGTCCATGACCGGCGCGGTTCCTCTCCTCTGAACCGGCGATTATAGGGCGGGCCTTTCGGATAACCATACTGCAAATGGATAAGGACTCATCTTATCGATTCGAATTTTGTTTAAGGAATTTGTAAAAGAAACTCGCCAGTTTTTTGGAATCGAAAATCGAATTGTTCTAAAATATCCATACCCAAGATTGCGTCAAAATATTCATTATCAGCGATGTTGATCACTTCACACGGGGTTTCCATAGCATAGTATGAGATATCATTTTCACCGCCATCCGGTCGTTCGATTTCGCAAACGAATCCCAAGTTTATAAAATACAGCCGGTGCAACTGTTGGTTATGGACATTTTGGATCGCTCTCTTGCTGTGACTCGACAGATTTTCGATCGCTATCGTGCTCCTTGAGAGGCATGTCCTTTGTGCACCGGTGTCAATTAGTGCGCGATATCTATTAACTGGAAAAGCCGTTACTGCGTCCTGTGATTGCAGATTTTGGGCCCATGGAATAAACTTTTGAAGGCCTATTTCAACAATAGCCTGCCTGCGCTCAAGCTTGCAACGCACCACCCGCATAAGAATAAAATCCCAAATTTTCGACTTCGCGAGTCACTTCTTGGATCGAATATCCGCCATCCCCGTATTTGGAAAAACCTTCGGTAACGGCATCAATTGCATTGTCGAAAAAGGAAATGACTTTTTGTTTGTGAATCAAAGCATACTCACCTGCATGAGTTCTCAACAAGTCGGGCAATTGGCTTCTGAAAGCATAGTAATTGAGATCGATTTCAGTTTCTTTAGCCGATGTCATGGCACACCTCTTGCGCGAGTGGATTGAGTGCCAATGGCACAGCATTGCGATGAAAGGTAGTATAATTGCGACGAAGCGATTCCTGTGTGAGATGATTCACCGATTCTGCAAGGTGCGCGTAGAATATTACCTAGTGACTAATGCCCCGCCTGCTCGCCACGCTTCAGGCCCGATAATGCCAGTTGCTCGTCAATCTGCGCCATCAGCCGGTCGAGACCATCCTGAGATTTCGCTTCAGCGCGGGCGACCAGAACATCCTGGGTATTGCTCGCGCGCAGCAGCCACCAGCCGTCTTCGGAATTGACCCGCGCCCCATCGGTATTATTCACCTCGGCGCCGCTGGCCGACAGACGCGCCAATACTTCATCGATCACCGCGAACTTGCGGCTTTCGTCGACCTGAAAGCGCATTTCCGGCGTGTTGATCATCTCGACCATATCGCTGCGCAACCGGGTCACGCTCTTGCCGATATTGGTCGCCGCCTGAATCAGCCGGATCGCGGCATAAGGGGCGTCATCGAAACCGTAATAATCATGCTTGAAAAACACATGGCCGCTCATTTCGCCGGCGAGCGGTGAACCGGTTTCCTTCATCTTCGACTTGATCAGGCTGTGCCCGGTCTTCCACATCAGCGGTTTGCCGCCCAGATCGGCGATCCGGTCGTAGAGCGCCTGTGATGCCTTGACGTCGGCAATGATGGTCGCACCGGGCTCGCTTTTCAGCACATCCTCGGCATAAATCTGCAACAACTGGTCGCCCCAGATCACCCGGCCTTCGCCATCGATCGCGCCGATGCGGTCGCCGTCGCCGTCGAAGGCTACGCCAAAATCGAGGCCTTTCTCTGCGACCAAAGCCTTCAGGTCGGCGAGATTCTTTTCTTCCGTGGGGTCGGGATGGTGATTGGGGAAAGCGCCATCGACATCGGTGTAAAGCAGATGATGCTCGCCCGCGCCGCGAGCGGTGAGCAGGGCCGTCAATTTCTCGATCACCGGTCCAGCAGCCCCGTTGCCGCAATCCCAGCCGACCTTATAGGCACCGCCGGTAAAATTCTTCAGCAGGCGCTCGACATATTCATCTTCGATATCGATGCGTTCAAGCGTGCCAGTGCCCTGATCCCAGTCGCCGTTCGTCGCCATGGTACCAAGTCCCAATATGTCGGCACCAAAAAAGGGCCGGCCCTGAAACACCATCTTGAACCCATTATAATTGGCGGGGTTGTGGCTGCCGGTAATCATAATGCCGCCCTGGACCTGATTCAGTACAGATTCGGCATAATAAAGCATCGGAGTGGGCCCCATTCCGACAGAAATGGCATTGATTCCGGCATCATTGAGGCCGCGGATAAGCGCCGATTCGAGCGTAGGAGAACTGGTGCGCCCGTCAAATCCGGTGGCCACCGCAGTGCCGCCGTCCCGACCAATCAGGGTTCCGAAACCACGACCGATGGCATAGGCATCCTCCTCGCCCAGCGTCTCGCCGACAACGCCGCGAATATCATATTCGCGTAGCGTCGTGGGATGGAAATTGTGGGAGATGGGAGCGTTCATGTCAGGGGTTCCTGGCTTGTTGGATTTGCCGGTATCTCTAAGAGGCAAATGTTTGAAAATCCAGTGCTACTGTCAAATTGCGACAGCCGGGTTACCGACCCTTGGATGCTTCCAGCTCTTCCAGCAACAGGTCCCGCGCCCGGTTGATCATCTTCGCCAGCTGCTCGTCGCCGCCATTGTCGGGATGATGTTCCGCCAGCCGCTGTTTCCAGGCCGCGTTGATCTCGATAAACCCGGCATCGTCGCTTACCCCGAGCAACGACCGCGCCCGGTCCAGTTCAAAACTGCGAGGTTTGCGTTTCGGTTCCTCGTGGCCTCGCGCCGGTATCAATATCCGCCAGCCGCTCAGAAAAGCCGCGCCCAAGAGCATTGCCCCGCCCATGATCCAGCCGCCGCCGCGCAGAAAATTGGCACCGACCAGGGCAATTACCAATGCCAGCCACTGGTTGGGGGTCATGGTCTTCGCTTTTCCCGACAGCACCAGCCAGGCCAGAATGGCGCCGCCAAAGATCAGCAGGGGCAACAAATCAGGCCACCAGCTTTGGCTTCGCCAAGCCTGTATCGACGCCGTCGGGCGTGTCCCTGCTGGTTTGCGGCAAAGCCAGATGCTTGATCAGTTCGCGCAATTCCTGACGCGCCGCCAGATGGCTGGTGGCGAGCCGACCGAGATGTTTTTTGTCGAGCATCGTCATTCCCGAAGGGAAAAGCTCGCGGTAAATGACTCGCTCGCTGAGTCCGGGAATGATCCGGAATCCGACCCGCTGCGACAATTCTGCCAGCGCTGCGACAATGCGCTTCATATTGTGCGCCTCGACATATTGGGTGCGGTTTCTCAGCAAGACCCAGTCGATTGTCGCACCGTCCGCCTTGGCCCGCGCCTTGCGTGCGTCCCAGATCAGCTCGGCGTAAAAACTGAGTTTTTTTACCTTGTAAGTTTCCGGATCGACCTGCCCGATCAGGTCGAAATCGACAAAGCTGTCATTGATCGGCGTGACCAATGTATTCGCTCGGGTTGCCACAAATCGGGCGAATTTGTCGTCGCGGCCCGGCGTATCATAGAGCAGAAAATCCGCCCCGTCGGCCAGCCGTTCGATCAACTGTTCGAGCCGCGCAAGATTGTCATCTTCAAACACGTCATAATCGGGTTGCGGAATTTCGATATTCAGCCGCTTCATTGTCGCGTCGCGGTTTTCCAGATAGCGATAGGATGTGCGCTGGCGCGGATCGAGATCGATAAGCGCAACCTTGTGACCCTGGTAGGCAAGCGCCACTGCGACGTGAACTGCGGTTGTTGACTTGCCGGTGCCGCCTTTTTCATTGGCGAAGACGATATGATGCGTATTGTCGGTCACGTTCTGAGCGCTACCCCTGTTCTTGGCCCTTGCGAAGGACGATCCGTCGTCCCATAGCTTAGATGAGCTTTACCGCAAAATCTAAACGCAAAGAGTGATGCATGCAAATTGTTCGACAGCTTGACCCGCTGCGGGACGCTTTGGCGGAATTTCGCAAGGCAGGATTAAAAATCGGTCTGGTGCCGACCATGGGCGCTTTGCACTCAGGGCATATGCGGCTGGTCGAAGTGGCGAGGGAAGAATGCGACGCGGTGGTGGCGTCGATCTTCGTCAACCCAACCCAGTTCGGCGAGGGAGAGGATCTTGATGCCTATCCCCGCCAGGAAGTCGCCGATGCGGCTTTGCTCGATGCGGCGGGCGTGGAATTGCTATGGGCGCCAACGGCGGATCAAATGTATCCTTCTGGCTATGCCACCAGTGTCAGCGTGACCGGGATCAGCGATGGTCTGTGCGGCGCGGCCCGCCCGGGCCATTTTGATGGCGTTGCCACGGTCGTGGCGAAACTGTTCAACCAGGTGCGCCCCGATGCCGCCTATTTCGGCGAAAAAGATTATCAGCAGCTGGCGGTCATCCGGCGGATGGCGCGGGATCTTGACTTCGCCCATGAGATTGTCGGCGTGCCGACGGTCCGTGACCCCGACGGTCTCGCCTTATCCTCGCGCAACGCCTATCTGACTGCGGAGCAAAGAGCCAATGCCGTGGCGCTCCCCGAAGCGATGCGCGAAGCGGCCACTGCGATTGCGGACGGCGGCAAAGTGGCCGCGATATTGGAAGCAGCCAAAGCGCAAATACTCGACTCTGGCTTTCACAAAATTGACTATCTCGAGCTTCGCGATGCCCATACGCTGGCGCTACTGGATGTTTTTACAAAACCTGCCCGTCTTTTCGCCGCGGCCCATATCGGCCGTACCCGATTGATCGATAATATCCCGCTTTCCTAGGGCTCTTGAGCCATATGGTTAATTGATAAAATGTGACAAAAGTACCCGATTTCGTGGGTTTTTGTCTCGTCTAACCGGACTTTCTCCGCTTCGCGTTAACCATTCCTTTAGGATATTGCGTTGAATGTCGCTGTGTCGCTGCAATTGCGGCAAGAAAAAACAGGGACTGAAAATATGGGCAACAGCATGAAAAGCGGGGCCTTTCTGATCGAAAGCCACCTCGCGGAAGCTTTGCAAGGCAGCAGCAATGCTTATTTTGATTTGGGGGTAATCTACTCGACCGGATCGGATGGCGTCGAGGTCGATCTGATCGAAGCGCACAAATGGTTCAATCTGGCGGCATTATCCGGCCATGATGAGAGCAAGATATGTCGGGCAGAAATTTCGCTTGATATGACGGCGCGTGAAATTGCCGAAGCCCAGCGCGAAGCCCGTGGTTGGCTGCAAGAAAATATACGCCGAGCGGCATAAGCTTACGTCGATTTCTTAAATGGTCCCATCTCGGCCAGAAATTCAATGTCGGCGGTAACCGCCCGCCGCTCGCGTTCGAGATAGTCGGCAATCGCTGAACGAAATCCCGGATCAACAATAAAATGCGCCGACCAGGTCGGCACCGGTTGATAGCCACGCGCCAGCTTGTGGCTGCCTTGCGCTCCGGCCTCCACCGTCTTCAGCCTGCGCGCGATCGCGGCATCAATTGCCTGATAATAGCAAATCTCGAAATGCAGAAACGGGATATTGCGCGTGCAACCCCAATAGCGGCCATATAGCGTGTCCTCTCCGATCACATTGAGCGCACCCGCAACCGGAATGCCGTCCTGCATGGCAAAGATCAGCAGCAACTTGTCCGCCATTTTCTCTTGCAGCAGATCGAAGGCGCTCCGCGTCAGATAGGGCTGCCCCCATTTGCGCATCCCGGTATCCTGGTAAAATTCCCAGAAATGGTCCCAATGATGCGGTTCAATATCATCGCCGGTCAGGTGAACAATCTCGACCCCTTCCTGAGCCTTGGCGCGTTCCCGCCGGATTGCCTTGCGCTTCCGGGAAGAGAGAGCCGCCAGAAAATCATCAAAGCTTTCATAGTCGTCATTGCGCCAGTGGAACTGGCTGTCGGTGCGGATCATCCAGCCAGCTTCGCGGAAATGGGGCAGCTGGTCTTCGCTGACAAATGTCGCATGGACCGATGAAATGCCGTTATTTTGCGCCAGTTGCTCAGCCGCTCTCAACAATGGCACCGCCAGCGCCTCGTCCCGCATCAGCAACCGCGGGCCGGGCACCGGAGAAAAGGGGGCGGCTACCTGGATCTTGGGATAATATTGGCCGCCGGCATTTTCAAACGCATGCGCCCATTGCTGATCGAATATATATTCGCCCTGGCTGTGCGATTTCAGATAGCTCGGCAGGCAGGCGGCGATCGTCCCAGCCTGGTCCTCGATTATTATGGGCAGCGATTTCCAGCCGGTACCCAGCCCGACACTCCCCGATTCCTCCATCGCCGAAAGAAAACCATGGGAAACAAAGGGATTCGCCGAACCGGCGCAGGCATCCCACTGGTCGGCGGGCAGGCTGGCGATATCACCGGCAACACGGGCAAGAATTTCGGTCTGGGGAGAATCGGACATTGCGATCAATGCTATCAGTTTTGCGGCATCTCATAAACCGGTTCGTCGGCATATAGGTTGGCGGTTTTTTCCTGTTCGGCGGAACGGACCGTCCAAGTGACGATTGGCAGGCCGCGTGCCCGCTGGGCTGCTGCGAAGCGGGAGGGCAGGTCACGAATGTCATAGGCCAGAAAATCCGGCTTCGCCGTCCAAAGATTGCGGTGGCGAGCGATACGGCCGCGCCAGTTCTTGCTATCCTCTTCGGTGACGACCAGCCCGCGCACTATATGTCTGGCGTTGCTGTGAAACCATGCACCGACGAGCGGGTTGAAGGACATTATAGCGGCTTGGCCGCCATAGCCTTCCAGGGCTCGGCGCACCGATAGGCACAGGGGGCCTATCCGCAGGTTGCGTGACTTGATTTCGATCAGGACCGGCACTCGGCCGGCTACCTGAGCCAGGGTTTCGCGCAGCCGCGGGATTTTGCCGTGGCCGCCCTTCAGCTCAATCTGTTCAATATCTTTTGCCCGCAATTTTGCGATCGGGCCCGTTTGATTGGTCAACCGGTCCAGCTCATAATCATGAAAGACAAAGGCGCGACCATCTTCCGCTGCCTGGACATCGCATTCAATGCCATGACCCAGCTTGATTGCGGCTTCGAAGGCGGCGGGGCTATTTTCGAGAACGCCATCGCCATGCAGCCCGCGATGCGCATAGGGCTGGCCTTTCAGAAAGGCGACACGGCCGGGCGCCGGAGCCGGCGCGAGCGCGTTATCGAGCAGCCTTCCGATCACTCGAGTTTAAGGGCAATGATGGCGTCGACTTCGACCGCGACCCCAAGCGGTAGCGATGCCACGCCCACGGCACTTCGGGCGTGCTGTCCGGCGGCCCCAAAGATCACTTCCATCATGTCGGAGCAGCCATTGGCGACTTTGGGATGGTCGGTATAGTCGGCGGTGCTGTTGACGAAAACACCGAGTTTGACGATGCGGTCGACCCGGTCGAGCGATCCCGCCGCCTTCTTGATCTGCGCCGCGATCATCAGTGCACAGGCCTTGGCGGCCTGTTGTCCTTCCTCCAGCGACATATTGTCCCCGAGCCGACCGGTGATCAGCTCGCCGTCATTCATCGACACCTGGCCGCTGATATGCAGCATGCCATTCACTTCAACAGCAGGAACATAAGAAGCAACAGGAGCAGCGGGTGTGGGTAAGTGGATGCCCTTGGCGGTCAGGGCCTTTTCGATATGATTGGTCATAGGCTGAAACTCTCACGCATGGTTGGCAGGGTCAAGCTCTTGCGAAGGCAGGTCCATCGCCGGAGCCGGTTCGGCTTTTTCAAATCTTTCGGATATCCAGGCCACGGCTTCACTCCAGGAGTCGATACGGGCGTGGGCGGCAGGATTGGTCTTGATATGTTTGGCCATGATCGGCTCGCCAACCATTTGCAGCCGCCATACATCGGGCGCGTGTTTGGCGACGCTGCCATGCTGATGCCCCAGATCGTCGACAAAGGCGGTGACCGAAGGTTCAAATTCGGCGATGATATCGTTCAGCAGTTCGCCCTTGCCGCCCTGATTGGTGTAGACGGGGAAATGGATGCCGACCGCCTTGAGCTGTTCTGCTCGCGCCTCCCGGCGATCATCCAGCAGGTTGGTCAATATCACGACATCGGCCATTTCAGCGAGCTTGTTGATCGATTCCACTGCGCCCTCAATGGCTCCCTGGCGATGCATTTCGGTGTCGAAAAATTCCTTCAGCATCGGCCAGATTTGTTCTGGCAGAACCTGGGTGCCGTCATGCTTGTGGCGCAGCGCATTGGCAAAATCGCTGCCATTTTCCAGATCGAAATGAATATGCTTGTCGCTGTCCAGCCATTGCTGGAACGGCACCACCATATGCAGCAGCACTTCATCGCAGTCGCTGATCAGAAGCGGCTTTTTACTCATGACAATCTCCGGTCGAGTTAAGATGGTCGGCAGCGGCCGCCAATTTGCCAGGAGCAACCCCGATGGCCTCCGCGCAGGCAAGCAGATCGGGTTCGTGATTGGCAAGAAAGCCGAGCAGGGAGGACAGCATGGCCGGATCTTCGAGACCCGACCGCAATTCGCGCGGATCCAGCCCGGTCAATGCGAGTAGCCGTTCGGCCCGGTCCTGATCCTGCAGGACCCAGCCAAGCGCCTGCAAGGCGATGATATCGCTGTCCGGCCCGAGATTGGGATTTGTTTCCATAGCCGCTTTCGCCTAATGGTTCGGCAGCAAGTTTGAAAGGGCAAATCCGGTCGTGGCAAAAAGAGTGTTGGTGGTTGAGGACAATGAATTGAACCTCAAGCTATTCTGCGATCTGCTGCGGGCCCATGCTTTTGTGGTCGAGCCGGTCAGCGATGGCCGGGAAGTGCTCGAAAAGGCGCGCAGCTTCGTGCCGAATCTGATCATCATGGATATCCAGCTTCCCCACGTCAGCGGTCTGGAGCTGATCGAGCAGATCAAGAAAGACGGTCAGCTAAAGATCATTCCGATCATGGCCGTGACCGCTTATGCCGGCAAGGGTGATGAAGACCGGATATTGAGCGCCGGGGCGGAAGCTTATGTTTCAAAGCCGATATCGGTCGCGAAATTCATCGAATCGGTACAGCAGGTCCTGCACCGTTAAAGCACAATCAAAAGCTGCTTATTTGATTTTGGCTTCTTTGAATTCGACATGCTTGCGAACAACTGGATCATATTTGCGCTGCACCATTTTTTCGGTGAGATTGCGGGGGTTTTTCCGGGTTACATAGAAAAAGCCGGTATCCGCCGTGCTGACGAGTTTGATCTTTACATTGGCTGGTTTCGCCATGGTGCATTCCTTAACGCAGAAGCTGAAATAAAAACAGCGACGCAATCCGGCGCCGCATTCCTTCCCGCGCTAATGGTGAAAACGCCAGTGAATGTCAAGAAAAAGCCTTCGTGATCTTGAGGGAAGCAATCTCCGCTCTGTTTACGACTTCTTAACCATGTTTTTGCATGGTCGCATCGAAGCAGGGAGCCATTGCGATGAATCATGATAAAGATCTGTTTGTGCAGGCGGAAATGCTGAATTTGCTCGACTGCCTGTCGGCGGAAATGGTTGCGCAGCAGCCACGTCAATTTCTCATGCATCTGGACCAGGTTCGGCAAAAAGCAACCTGGCATCATCTGTTTGCGCTTCGCGATCTCAGTTGCGCATTGGAAAGCGCCTTGCAACCAGCCTTGCAGAAAGGCGGCGGGACTACCATTGCGCGATCATATCTCGAAGCTATGCGGGCGAGTCTCGACTGTGTCCAGATGAACCCTGCCATGACTGAAGCGCTGATGGCCAATGTAGCACTCCGCCTTGGCGGGCAGCCGTAACCGCACAGGCAGTGGATGCATTTCTAACTTCTCTGTTTGCTTTGGCAGTCGCAGAATTTGGCGACAGGCCACAGATATTATGTGCTGCTCTGGCCATGAGATATGGCCGATTGTCGCCGGTCATCTGGGGGCTTGGCTTTGCCACTCTTTGCAATTGCGTGATTTCAGCTATCGCAGGCTCCGCAATCCATCGGTGGATTAGCGAAGACGCTCTGCAACTTTTCTATGCCCTGTCGCTAATTTTTGCTGGTTTTGGCATGGTGGCGTGGCGGCGCCCGGTTGACTTGCTGGAAAACTGGCAGCTTGCGCCGTTCTGGACGTCGTTTGTGGGGCTCTTCATTCTGCAATTTGGCGACAAGGGGCAATTTGTCTTGATGGCGACCGCAGCGCGAACCGACATGGGTTTTTTTGCCGCTGCCGGCGGGTGGTTCGGGGTGATGATCGCTTGCCTGCCCGCCATCCTGTTTTATCGGCAATTGACCGAAAACATACCCATGGTGCCGGTTCGCTATGTGGGCGGGGCGCTCTTTTTGCTGGTCGGGACCATATTGGCGCTTGGTGCTTGGGGAATAGTCTGAAGCCGCCCGTCAATGGTGGGTCGGTCAAATGTGTCCAGGCGCTCAATCGATATTGTAACTATGAGAGAGCAAATCTTCCCGTTATGTTGATTCGCCAATAAACTGTATTCAAGTGTTATAAAGTAGACATATCCGAAAAGGAGAATGACAATGACCACAGGCGACAATGCAAAGAAGGCTGTAGCCGAAGCACTGAATGGAATTTTGGCAGATAGTTTTGCCCTTTATCTCAAGACGAAGAATTTCCACTGGCATGTTTCCGGGCCGCATTTCCGGGATTATCATCTTATGTTTGACGAACATGCGGCGCAGATTCTCGCAACCACTGACCTGATTGCGGAACGCGTCCGCAAAAATGGCCACCGCACGCTTACCTCTATTGGCGATATCGGCAAACGGCAGACTATCGCCGACAATGACGATGCCAAGGTTGCGGCACCGGATATGCTTGGTGAACTCCGTGCCGACAATCTGAAGCTTGTTGAAAAGCTCCGGGAAGCCAAGGAATTGGCGGGCGACGCCGGCGACAATGCTACGGATGGTTTGCTGGATGACTGGACCGACCAGGCAGAAGAGCGGGCATGGTTCCTGTTGGAAATCGCCCAAAAAGATTGAGCAAAAATCAATAATCTCTTCCCTAAAGGAGAGAAGCCGAAAGCAGAATCAAATCGTCGCCGCCAAGGTTTAAATGAACGTTGGCGGCGGCAGTGCTATTTGGCTGAAATGGTCAAACTCTGTTGCCTATTCATCACATATGTAACCAAAATTAAATTTTGCCCCTTCGGAAATCCGGCAAAAAACCGGCATTTCTTTCATGGCCTGCTGTGCCTCAAGGAAAATTCACTTTGATTCGTCCTGCAAAATCAAGCAAAGCAATGGCTTGAGTCTATTCTGGCTGAATATTACAGGGGACATTCTTCCATGACCAAGAACTTCGGACAATCTAAGCGTTCTGTACTTTTGCGGACTGCGGCGGCAGGGGCAATTGCCACGATCGCTCTTGCTACACCTGCTCAGGCTATCGTGCCCAACGATAATTATACCCCAGCCCAGATTCTCGATGAAGCTGGCGGCGTCAATGGCGTCGGCATGTTCGCTCGCGGTGACGGCTTTGTCTGTTCGGGTACACTGATCAACCCGCGTACTGTATTATTCGCCGCACACTGTGTGAATGACCGTCCGGAAAGCGACTATGGCACGGTGGTGAATACCGCTTGGTCTTTTGACTTTAACGCCAGCCAGCTGCGCAACTTCATTCGCGATGAATTGGGCATCAGCTCTGGTACCTTCCAACAATCGGTCAACACGTTTTTGGTCAACCAGATTTTTTGGAACGCACAATCCAATCAGCGGCCGGACAGCCAAGGTTTCCTAGAGGGCGATATTGCTCTCGCCAGCCTTGCTACTCCTGCGGGCAAGATCCCGACTTGGGCGCTGCTTTTCTCACCGTTGCCGACGCCTGCTTCTATTAGCGACAAGGACGGCACCGGTTATCATGTAAATATTACCGGCTATGGCCGGACGGGTAGCGGAACGACGGGTGCAAGTGTCGGTATCGACTACCGCCGTCGTGCGGCGGAGAATATGCTGGGTTCGCTGTCCTCTTTTGACAAGCGCAACGAATTCTTGTTTGGCGGCGCATTTGGTGATCTGCCTCAGGTTCTTTATCGTCTCGACTTCGACGATCCGAACAAAACCAACCCCTTTGACTTTAACCTGTACAAGGATGAGCCGCGGGTTCGTGAAGGGACGACTGCGGGCGGTGATTCCGGCGGCCCTTTGATTCTTGATGCGGCAAATAACAGCCTGTCGACCGAAAATCTTCAAATCGGCGTGTTGTCCGGCGGATCACGTTTCTTTGGGGCCCAGGTATTCAGCTCTTACGGTACGGAAAGTTTCTATCAGCCATTATTTCTGTTTTCCGATTATATCGCAGCAACCAATCCCTATCGCTATGTTAGCGCGAAGACGGGCAATGGTGCGTGGGAAGATGCAACGCACTGGCAGACAGATCTCGACCCTGCTTACCGCATCATCAATGCCGATGGAAAAGTAGTAAACGGTTTCCCCGATAAGCAGTCTGATGGACGGTTTGGCACAGCTCCAACATTCGGTGAAGTCTGCTTTGATCCGGAAGGCAACAACCCTGGTGACGGCTGCTTTAACTTTGCCACCGGCAAAGAAACACCGCCATCGCGTCCCGCACCAGCCCCGACCCCAACTCCTGCAGCTACAGCTGGTAGCAATCTGACCTCGGGCATTGGCATTGTGGAATTTGGCAATGCTTCTCAAGTGTCTGATCTGGCTGCCGACGGCAATGCTGAATCATCGGATGTTGTAGCGCAAGTCGCGCCCAGCACAGCCGTGGCAGCGCCAGTCGATGTTGCATCTGCTTCCTCTCCGGGCGCACGCGCAGGCATGATCATGGGCGCCGAGCATCAGGCGCACGGCAATGGCGTCGAATTCGCCATTGAAGCACCGCATAATGGTGTCGAGACAGCGGACGAAGAAGCCCAGGCTGCTACTGGTGTTGAGCTTGCCAAGGAAGAATCGCAAGCACCAGGAGATCCGCTACCAACGCCAACGCTGGCTAATGGTCTGCCCGGTGCAACCGGCTTTGTTCCGAACAACGTCAACCCGGTTGTCAGCGCCAATCCAGCGGCACGCGTGAACGGTCGTTATTTTGAAGTGACGCTCAGCAACGCTGGTACCACGACATTGAGTAGCAATGTGACGATCGACCGGTTGAACGTAGGCGGCACCGCCGGTCTTGTGATTAACAGCAATGGAAAATTGTCAACGCTGATCGATACGAATCAGACAGGCGGACGGGTTGCGGTCAATGGATCGCTTACCAGCACGGGCGACTATTCGCTCTTTAGCGGATTATTGTCGGGAACCGGTACCGTGAAAGCTCCGTTTTTGACCAGTATCGCTGGCGGAATTGCGCCAGGTACCATGGGCACGATCGGCACGCTAAATGTCGACGGCAATCTGATCTTGTCATCGGGCTCAACTCTGTTCGTTGACGTCGGCACTTCTGGAAGTTCGGATCGTGTTGCTGTCACAGGCGTAGCAAATGTCGGGGGCAACGTTGCAGTGGCAAATGTCGCCGGCTTCCAGACGGCCACGCCTAGCACCTATCGAATACTGACCGCCAACGGTGGGGTGACGAGCACATTTAGCGGCGTGTCGAACCTCTCGGCCATTCTGCTTTCCAATCTGACCTACAGCGCAAATGCGGTCGATTTGACCGTTCGGGCGCAAAGTTACCAGAATGTCATCGACCAGCTCAACCCGGTCCAAGTCAGCTATGCTGCTTTGATGGATCGCAACCGTGGCAATACGGCTGTTGCGGGTCTCTTCTCCTTCCTGGACTTTGCGAATGCGGGGACAATTCAATCGACGTTTGACAGCTGGGCACCGAACACGGAGTCGACAGCACAGGCCATGGGTCGCGGTCTCCTCAGCAATGTTGCCGGTTTCCACCAAAACCGGAACAGCTTTGCTGATCGTTCTTCCAATGGGGGCACCATCGCTGTCATCGGTCAACCGCTACAATTGGCGGCTGCATCTCTGGGCGGCTTTGCGATGAATGGCGCTTCTGCAGTCGGTGATGCCGCCGCATTTGCGGACGATACCGAAGTCCGCACCGGCGGTGTTAACGAGGATATGGCCATTTATCTGGCCGGTGGCTTCGTAAATGGAGACACTCAGTCGATGCCAGTTCGCAATCCTGGCGCTGCGGACGGAGAAGATGAATTTGACGGCTTCTTCATTGCTGCTGGCCTGGAATATTATCTGGACGAATCTTCATTCATAGGACTGTCCGGCTATTATTCGGATGTCGATGCAACGGCGTCATTGGGGAACACGGCACAGTCGAAAGCCATTATGGGTTCGATTTACGGCCAATCGAAAACCTTTGCCGATCTGGTATTGGATGCCCGGGTTACTCTTGGTACCTATAATGTGAAGACCCTGCGCAACGTCGCTGTTGGAGCGCAGGCCTTTAACCTGACGACCGATGATGACAGTCTGGTATTTGCATCCGAGGTTGGCTTGTCGAAGGAACTGAATGTTCTCGATGCGATCATCGCGCCTGGAATTCGGGGCCGTGCGGCAAAGATCAACTTCAGCAACGTGAACGAACAGGGTGGCGGACCAGCGCTGGCGATCATTCGCCCCGACTATAACAGCGTTCAGGGTCTGGCAGGTGTCGAGTTCAAATCGAAGCCAGGTGGCGCATTGCAGCTTCGCGCCACAATGCATTATGTCCATGAATTCATGGATAATCCGAATAGCTTCGGTGCAAATTTTGTCGGAGGCAATGGACTGGCCGCTCCATTCCGGCTGGCAGCACAGGACAGGAACTGGGGCGAAGTGGGTGTTGGCTTGCGCTACAACATGGGCAATGTCTCACTGGATCTCTCCGCCGACTCGACGATTGGCCGGTCGGATGTGTCCAGCCAGGTCTATTCCGGCGCGATTAGCTTCCGCTTCTAGGAGCGGATATATTCCAATTGCAAAAGCCCGCGGGACTGGTTCCGCGGGCTTTTCTCTGTCCGGCTAATCTGCCTATTATGGCAGGCACGGAGGGCAAAAAAAATGGCGGGTCGAAGCCCGCCATTTTTATATCAATCGGATAAAACGCGCTATTTCGCGACCAGATTTACCGCTGCGGTCTTGCCGCGTTGATCGACTTCCAGTTCAAACTCCAGCTTGTCCCCTTCTTCCAAGCCGCGCATCCCGGCGCGCTCTACGGCAGAAATATGGACAAATGCGTCAGGCTGACCATCATCACGTTGAATGAAGCCAAAGCCCTTGCTGCCATTAAAGAACTTCACAGTGCCAGTGGCCTTTTCTCCGGTAAGTTCCCGGCGAGGCGGGCCACCGCCACCACGATCCTCACGAGGGCTCCCGCCACCGTCCGGCACTTCTATGAGATCGCCTTCAATCTGAATGTCTGACGCGGAGACTTTGCCGCCGCGGTCGACCAGCGAAAAACGCAATGTTTGGCCTTCGGCGAGACCTTTCAGGCCCGCACGTTCGACTTGACTAATATGGACAAAAACGTCTTCGCCGCCACCATCTTGTACGATGAAGCCAAAACCCTTTTGTGCATTGAAAAATTTTACCGTCCCGGTGCTTTCGCCGACGACTTGATCCGGCATACCGCCACCCCGTCTGGGGGCACCGGAATCGCTGTCTGGTCGCGTATATCGCTCTACGGGCGGACCGTTATCACCTTGATATCCATCGAAGTTTTCGTCACCGAAGCCGTCGCGTTTGTCCCGGCCTCTGCCTCGCCGGTTTCTATCAAAACCCATTCTTAAATCGTCACTTTCAATTCGCCCTACCCAGTAATAGCAATGTCACAGCGGACGATTTCCGAAACATTGTTTTGCACGAATCCCATTGTCGTGCCTTCCAACTATATAGAAAAACAGACGAATAAGCGAATGAATTCGGTGCTTCCCTAAAGGCTCGCCGAATCTGAGGTTCAAATCTTTGTCGTCAGAAAAGCCAGGTTTTCGGATCGGCAATGGGTTCGTGTTTTTGCGCTTTCAGCAAAGCCAGCACCGAACGGACCAATATCCAGACAGCGAGCGCGAGCAGGATGGGGATACCAATCAGCACGAAAGACAGAATCCCGCCGATGATGCCGACCACGAATCCAATCACGAAGGTCATGATATGAAATTGCAAATGGCTTTCTTCCCACGTTCCGGCAACGTCATCCTTCCAGACCAAGGCCAGAATGAACCCCACCAGGCCGGTGATACCCACAACAAATCCGGCAATATAGAGGAGCGAGACGATTGTCGCCTTGTTGAAATCGAAACCGGGGGTAGCTGGATCAGGTAAATTTTCTGCCATATTGTCAAATCCCTGTGCTGCTCGTGTGATTCCCTTAGGAGAAGAAACTCAAACTAAACTTGCTGTTTGAACCGGCCTGCGGCACATAACATATCCAATGAGGCGCCGCTGTCAATTTTTGCTGCCGGAGATTTGGTCAAGGTTCGAAACCGAAAGCCAAAAAGGTGTCAATCCGACACCGCAAAAGCGAAGGTGAAGTGGCCTAGAAACAAAATAGACAGGCAACTAGCAATGGCAGTTTTTTTTCATGAGGAAGATATTCCCGAGGGCGTTTTAGCCGATGGTGCTGTTGCGGTGGACACGGAAACCATGGGACTCCAGACCCATCGCGATCGGTTATGCCTGCTTCAGATATCAGACGGCGAAGGCGACGAGCATCTTGTCCGCTTCGGCCCCGACAGTGATTATGCGGCGCCCAATCTCCGCGCGATTCTGGCCGATCCAAAACGCGTAAAGCTATATCACTTTGCGCGGTTCGACCTTGCCGCCATCGAGCATTATATGGGCGTGATGGCAGAGCCTGTGTTCTGCACGAAAATCGCATCGCGTCTTATTCGAACCTATACGGATCGGCACGGCCTGAAGGAACTGGTCCGGGAGCTGCTCGGGCAGGATATTTCGAAGCAGCAGCAGTCCAGTGATTGGGGCAACCCCGAACTCAGCGAAGCGCAGCGGGACTAT
Organism: Sphingomonadales bacterium CG_4_10_14_3_um_filter_58_15; assembly: GCA_002783865.1. Taxonomy (GTDB): domain Bacteria; phylum Pseudomonadota; class Alphaproteobacteria; order Sphingomonadales; family Sphingomonadaceae; genus Parasphingorhabdus. The sequence goes on along the minus strand of PFJE01000066.1, from coordinate 1,027 downwards.
GCCGCGTCCGATGTTCGTTTTCTGCATCGATTAAAGGATGAGCTGGAAGTTCGGCTCGAACGGGAAGGCAGAACGGCTCTGGCGCAGGCGTGTTTTGACTTTCTGCCGGACCGGGCCCGTCTGGATCTGGCTGGCTGGCCAGAAACCGATATTTTCGCGCATGCGTGAGCGTTGGAACCTATTGCAAAGTCGTCGTGACGATGATCGAGGGATTGCTGCTTAGCCATGGTAACCACCGCTAATATTGTCCGGACCAAGCGCCAGCAATTTGCCGCTCCCAACGGCACGCATGATCGAAATGTTCGATTGCTGCGTTTCATTCTTCCCGTTGGCGTTGGCATATTGGGTTCGATGCTGGCGCTGGCCCCGTTCACGATGACCGGCGAACTGAGTTTCGTTCTCGACAAGAATAGCGTCGATGTCGCCAAGGAGCGCATGCGGGTTACCGAAGCACTCTATCGCGGCGAAGATAGCGAGGGCCGGCCCTTTTCTTTGAAAGCGGGGTCCGCGGTCCAGAAAAGCTCCAGCGAAGCAATCGTCGAATTAAGCGATCTGTCGGCCCGCATATTATTGACGGACGGCCCGGCCCAGATACGTGCCAGCGGTGGTCGCTACGATATGGATCAGGAAAAGGTTCGGGTGCCGGGACCCGTGCAGGTCGAGGCCGCCAGCGGCTATCGTCTTTCGACCAACAATGTCACCGTCGATCTCAAGCAGCACACATTGCAGAGTGAAGGGAAGGTGGATGGACGGACCAATATCGGAACTTTTAGGGCGGATCGGCTTGAAGCTGATTTGGCTGAGCGCACCGTGAGCCTTACTGGTAATGCGCGTTTGCGGATCGAACAAAATGGACTAAGAAGACCTTAGATGAAACTGCACCTTTTTCTTTTTCTTGCCTCTGGCACGGCTTTGCTGGCTGCGTCACTTTTGCTGCTCGCAGGCCCTGCGCCCGCGCAAGTTTTCGGAAGCCACAACAGCAATGCGCCGGTGACGTTCGATGCCGGGAGGATCGAAGTGCAGGATC
>PFJE01000046.1 GCA_002783865.1 Sphingomonadales bacterium CG_4_10_14_3_um_filter_58_15 | reverse complement strand
TGCGGGTTTGCAATTCATTGACTTTGCCGGGGACCGGAGCGGCGGGTTCAACCATGCTCAGCGACCACCAAATCGTCGTTCACGATGTCCAAATGACTGTAAGGCTTTCTCAAGCTCAGCCTTGTCAAAATCGGGCCAGAGCGTGTCGGTAAAATACAGTTCCGAATAAGCAGCCTGCCAGAGCAGGAAATTGGACAGGCGCAATTCGCCTGACGTTCTGATCAGCAAATCCAGCGGCGGCAGATCGGCTGTATCCAGAGCAGATGAAATATGGTCAAGATTGATGGCTTCCGGAGCCAGTTCGCCAGCCTGCACACGGGTGGCGAGATGCTGAATCGCCCGGAGCATTTCATCTTGCGCGCCGTAGTTGAGTGCTACCGCCAGCGTCATTTTACTGTTTTCGGCCGTTTTCGCGATCGCATTGTCGATCATCGCGACAATATCGGAATCAAGCGCCTTGTAATTGCCAATGACCTTAAGCCGTACGCCATTCTCAACGAATTCATCAATATCCGACTGAATATATTGGCGCAGCAATCCCATGAGATCGCTAATTTCCTCTTCCGGCCTATTCCAGTTTTCCGATGAAAAGGCATAGAGCGTCATAACTTCGACGCCCATCTTCCCGGCTACACGCACGATGTTGCGAACGGCCTCGACGCCTTTCTTGTGGCCAAGGGCGCGCGGCAGATGCTTGCGCTTTGCCCATCGCCCATTGCCATCCATGATGATCGCGACATGGCGCACACCATAGGTCGGGTCAGATATACCGGCCGTGGCTTGCACCGGATCTGCTGAACCGCTCTTGGAACGCGCAAGCTTCACTGGGTCAGGATTTCCTGTTCCTTGGCTTCGGCCAGCTTGTCGGCTTCGGCGATCATCTCGTCGGTCAGTTTCTGAACTTCGGTTTCGAGCCGCTTCCGATCGTCTTCACTGATCTCTTTCTTGCTCTCATCCGCTTTCAGGTCGTCCATGCCATCCCGCCGGACATTGCGAATGGCAATGCGGGATTTTTCGGCAAATTGGCCTGTCAGCTTCGCCAGATCCTTGCGACGCTCCTCGGTCAGATCCGGGATCGGCAGTCTGATATTGGGCCCGTCAATCATCGGGTTGAGCCCGAGACCAGCAGAACGGATCGCCTTTTCCACAGGCTGAATATTGCCCTTGTCCCAAACCTGGACCGACAGCATGCGGGGTTCCGGTACGGACACGGTAGCTACCTGATTAAGCGGCATGTTCGAGCCGTAGACCTCGACCTTGATCGTATCCAGCAGGGCGATATTGGCCCGGCCGGTGCGCAGGCCGCTCAAATCATGCTTGAGCGCTTCCAGTGCGCCATACATGCGTTTTTGCAGATCGGCTTTGTCATATTTTGCCATTGCTGTTTCCTCTAAGAATTATTCGGTTGTTCCGACCATGGTCGCAGTGCCACCGCCACCCAGGACGGTCGCAAGGTTGCCCTGCTCGCGGATCGAAAAGACGACGATCGGTATTTTGTTTTCGCGGCAGAGCGCGACGGCGCTGGCGTCCATAACCTTCAAATTATCGCTCAGAACCTGATCAAAACTCAATTCGTCATAGCGGGTTGCGGTCGCATCAAGTTTCGGATCGGCATTATAGACCCCATCAACACTGGTGCCCTTGAAAAGCGCCTCACAGCCCATTTCCGCCGCGCGCAACGCTGCGGCGGTATCGGTGGTAAAATAGGGATTGCCCGTTCCGGCTGCAAAGATAACGATACGGCCCTTTTCCAGATGCCGTACTGCCTTGCGGCGGATATAGGGCTCGCACACGCTGGCCATCGGGATCGCCGACAACACCCGCGTATCACAGCCCATCTGTTCGAGCGCATTCTGGACCGCCAAAGCGTTCATCACGGTTGCCAGCATGCCCATATAATCCGCGCTGGTCCGTTCAAAGCCCTTGGCTGCCGCAGCCAGCCCCCGAAAGATATTGCCTCCGCCGACGACCAGACAAAGTTCAAATCCTGCTTCTTTCGCAGATTTCACTTCGGTCGCGATCCGGTTGACCGTCTCCGGATCAATACCGAATTCGCTCGAGCCCATCAGGACTTCACCAGAAAGCTTCAGCAAAATGCGCTTGAACGCCGGTCGTTTCATGCAAATCCCATCCTGCCGGAATCATCGCCCGGCCCCAAAAACAACTATGGCGCGGACCATAGATAGTCCGCGCCATGCTGCCAAGCGTTACCGCCTGAAATATTCAATCTGCTGCTCGATTAGCCAGCAACCGCAGCGGCGACTTCTGCTGCAAAATCTTCTTCTTTCTTCTCAATGCCTTCGCCAAGCTGGAACCGGACATATTCGGTAAGCTTGATATCGACACCAGCAGCTTTGCCAGCTTGTTCGACAACTTGCGCGACCGGAGTCTTGTTATCCATCACAAAAGTCTGGCTGAGCAGTGCATTTTCCTTGGCAAATTTTGCCATCGCACCATCGACCATTTTCTCGACGATGTTGTCCGGCTTGCCGGATTCAGAAGCCTTTTCAGTCGCGATTGCGCGCTCACGGGCGAGCAATTCCGGATCAAGGCCGTCTGCGTTCAGGGCCAGCGGGAAAGCTGCTGCGATATGCATCGCGATTTGCTTGCCGAGTGGCTCGAGAACATCCACGCCTGCTGTGCTTTCCAGCGCAACCAACACACCGATCTTGCCCATGGTCGGGGTGACCGCATTGTGGATATAAGGAACGACGAGGCCGCTAGAGACCGCAACCGTTTTCATCCGGCGGATCGCCTGATTTTCACCGATTGTCGCGACATTGTTGGTCAAAACGTCTTTGACGGTACCGCCGGCAGGATAATCGGCAGCGAGCAGCGCTTCGACATCATCTTCGCTTTGCTCGAGGGCAACGCTTGTTACCTTGGCAACAAAGTCCTGGAACTGTTCATTCTTGGCAACAAAATCGGTTTCGCTGTTCACTTCAACGGCAACACCCTTGGTGCCTTCAACAGAAACACCGACAAGACCTTCAGCGGCCGTGCGGCTAGATTTTTTCTGCGCCGCGGCAAGGCCTTTGGTCCGCAACAGATCAACCGCTGCTTCGATGTCGCCATTGGTTTCGTTCAGTGCCTTTTTGCAATCCATCATGCCTGCACCGGTGCGCTCGCGCAGTTCTTTCACTGCTGCTGCTGTAATAGCCATTATTCGTTCCTCAATTTCTTGACGGGAAATGTGAAATTGGGGCGGCAAAAATGCCGCCCCGCTCATGTTTCGTTACAGCCTATATATGACCGTATGGAGAAGCTTCAAGTTCAGGCTTTTTCGTCTGCCTTTTCTTCATCTTTCTTCGCGTCAGCTTTCTTGGCAGCTGGCTTCTTTTCAGCAGCTTTTTCCGGAGCCGCTTTTTCTTCAGCCTTCGGTTCTTCTGCCGGAGCTGCGTCAGCCGCTGTCATTTCAGCCGCAATGTCCGCAATATCGGCAACCGCTGCTTCTTCGCCGGAAACCATTGCACTGGCATTGGCTTCGCTCGATACAATCTGCTCGACCGGAGGAGCAACCGCCGCTCCGAGATCTTCGCCCGCTGCAACCGAAGCGTCCTGGCCGCCCTTGGTCGCTGCTGCAGCAACGGATTCGCAATAGAGGCGAATCGCGCGTGCTGCGTCATCATTGCCCGGAACCGGGAATGCGATGTTACTTGGATCAACGTTGGAATCGAGAATCGCGACAACCGGAATGCCGAGAACGTTGGCTTCCTTGATCGCCAGTTCTTCCTTGTTGGCATCGATCACGAACATGACATCAGGAATGCCGCCCATGTCGCGGATACCGCCAAGCGAAAGCTCCAGCTTGATGTGCTCGCGCGTCATCTGCAGGACTTCTTTCTTGGTAAAGCCGGCGGTGTCACCACCGAGCTGCTCTTCCAGGGTTTTCATCCGGCGAATCGAATTGGAAATGGTTTTCCAGTTGGTCAGCATGCCGCCGAGCCAGCGATGGTTGACGAAATGCTGGCCGCTGGCGCGGGCTGCTTCGGCAATCGGCTCTTGTGCCTGACGCTTGGTACCAACGAATAGGACCTTGCCGCCAGCCGAAGTGGCGTTGGCGATAAAATCGAGTGCCCGTGCGAACAGGGGCACGCTCTGCGAAAGGTCAAGAATATGGACGCTGTTGCGGGCGCCGAAGATATAGGGTTTCATCTTCGGGTTCCAGCGGTGGGTCTGGTGGCCGAAATGCGCTCCGGCTTCAATCAATTGCTGTAGGGTGACGACAGGGGCCGCCATAATATTTCTCCTTATCCGGTTATGCCTCTGGAAAGCTGAGAACCTCAAACGACCTGAAAGGCCGCACTTGGCACCGGTATGAGTGCTTTCCATGTGGAATGAGCGTGCCGTTAAGGCGAAGCGGAGCAAAATGCAACCACAAATTGCTGGCTGGACTATTCGCTGCGCAGCGCTTCAATCGGCGACAGCCGAGATGCGCGGACCGCGGGATAGCCGCCAAAGACCACCCCGATCACGGCAGAAAATACGATTGCGCCAATGCCTACGCCGATGCCGATCGGCACCGGAAAGTCGGCATAGATGGTCAGCGCGGTGCCGGCCGCAATCGCCAGAGTCAGGCCGATGGCTCCGCCAATCACGCACAGCACCGCTGCTTCCACCAGAAACTGGTTCCTTATATCGCTGCGCTTGGCACCCAGCGCCATGCGCAGCCCGATTTCGCGGGTCCGTTCGGTGACACTGACCAGCATGATATTCATGATGCCAATACCGCCGACCAGCAGCGAGATCGAGGCAATGGCAACCAGCACGATCTGAAAGATACCGGTGACTTGCGCCGACTCTTTCATAAATTCTTCGGTGGTGCGGATGGTGAACGGATTGATATCCTTCCCCCGCACCCGATAGCGCTCTCGCAAGAGCCGAGTGATCTCGCGTTTGGCCCGAGGCAGCGACACGCCATCTTCGAACCCGACAAAAAGCATCTGCAAGTCATCGGGCCCGGAAAGGGAATCGCCGGTGAAGCGCTGTCTGGTGGTGGTGATCGGCATGATCGCAATATCATCATTGTCATTGCCGAAGCTGGAGCCCTTCGACTCCATCACGCCGATCACGGTAAACGGCGCCCGGTTGATGCGAACGGTCTCGCCGACCGGGTCATAATCGCCGAACAGCTTTTTGGCGACGCTCGGCCCCAGAACCACGACCCGGGCGGCAGACCGAACATCGGCTTCGCTGATGAAACGTCCGGAGGCCGCTGCAGCGTTGGCGACCTTCCCGTATCCGGGAGTGGCGCCGATGGCGCTGGTCGATGCGTTGCGGCCCGCCACGACCAACTGGATCGAGGTGCGCAGCTGCGGCGCGATATCGGTGATCCCGCTGATCTGCTTTTTGATCGCATTGGCATCCCGCATGGTCAGGCGGCCGCGGTCAAAGGTGGTGCGGCCCCCTTCACTGTCCGGTTGCGGGAAAATCAGCGCCATATTGGAACCGAGAGCGTTGATCGACTGCATCACCGAGACCTGCGCTCCCGATCCCACGGCGACCGCGAGCGTCACCGCGAATACGCCGATCATCACCCCCAATGTGGTCAATATCGAGCGCATCAGATTGGTCCGCAACGCCGTCATCGCGATCGCCACGTTGACGATCCAGGCGGAGAATTTCTGCCCAAAATTGCCGATCATGCGTTGACGATCCTGCGATGGGCGACGAGGATATCCTTGATAACCTTGCCATCGCGAAACTCGATCCGCCGCTTCGCATGATCGGCAATTTCGGCCTCATGCGTCACTACAATGATAGTAATGCCCTGATTGTTGAGCGTCTCGAAAATCTCCATAATGTCTTCCGACGTCTTGCTATCCAGAGCGCCGGTGGGTTCGTCCGCCAGCAGAATCACCGGGTCGGTCACCAATGCCCTCGCGATCGCAACGCGCTGTTGCTGACCTCCGGACAGCTTTGCCGGCGAATGATCGAGACGGTCGCCGAGGCCCATTTCCTCCAGCTTCGCTCGGGCCTTGGCTCTGCGATCTTCACTGCCGAGGCCAGCGTAAATGAGCGGCACGGCGACATTGTCGAGCGCCGTCGTGCGGGCGAGCAGATTGAATTGCTGAAAGATGAAGCCAATTTTCTGATTGCGCAATTCGGCCAGCGCATCGCCGTCGCGGTCCTGTGTAGCGATGCCGTCGATGCGCACCTCGCCCGACGTCGGGACATCCAGACAGCCGATCATGTTCATGAAGGTCGATTTTCCCGAACCGCTGGCCCCCATGATTGCGACATATTCGCCGCGCTCGATCGATAGCGAGACGCCATCCACGGCGCGAACGGTTTCACCGCCCAGCACGTAGTTTTTGACCAGATCCTGAGTTTCTACAAGAGCCATCGGCTATTGGTTCTCGCTATCGAAATCATCCTCATCATCGTCTGCATTTTGCAGATTTTTCGTGCGTATCAGGACCTTCTCCTTTTCTTTCACCCCTTTGAGAATTTCGACATAATCTTCGCCGACCAGCCCGATTGTAACCACCCGGCGCACGGGTTCGTAGGGATCGTCAGTCGTCACCCAAATAGTCGTTGGCCGTTTCTGGCCCGGCTTTTGCTCAGCCGAATCTACCTTGTCTTCCTCCGGTCGATCATCCTTGCGCGGACGAAACCGGATAGCGGACGCAGGAACCCGCAGGACATTGGCCTTGGTGCCCGTGACGATTTCGACATTGGCGGTCATGCCGGTCAGCAATTTGCCATCCTTGTTGTCGACATCCAGGATTACCAGATAACTGACGACATTCTGCGCTTCTGTCGCGGATTTCCGGATCTGGCCGACCTTCGCGACGAACGTGTCATCGGGATAGCTGTCCACCGTGAACCGGACCGTCTGACCCACGCGGACCTGGCCGATGTCGGCCTCATCCACCGAGGCTTCCACCTGCATGCGGCTCGTATCCGCGGCAATTTCAAACAGATTGGGAGTCTGGAAACTGGCGGCTACCGTGGTACCCGGCTCGACCAGCTTGTTGATTACCACGCCGCTGGTCGGGGCCACAATCCGCGTGCGGTTGAGGTCAAGCTGGGCGGAGGACAGCTCGGCGGTACTTTGCGCGATCTGGGCGCGGCCGCTTTGCGCTTGCGCCTTTGCGGTGCTGAGCGCGGCCTGGGAAGTAGCAAGCACATTTTGCGCCTGATCAATACCCGCTTTTGACACAAAGCCTTTTTCCGCCAATTCCTTTTGCCGCTGATATTCGCGGGACTGGACAGCATAATCCGTTTGCGCGCGAATGATCGACGCTTCGGCCTGTGCCAGGTTCGCACGCGCAAGTTCGACCTGGGCGCGCGCCTGGGTCACCCGTGCTTCAATCCGGGTCGGATCAATTCTCGCCAGCACCTGCCCCGCCGTCACCGGCGAGTTGAAATCGACATAGACATCGGTCACCTGCCCGGAAATCTCCGAACCCACCTTGATCGTGTTGAGTGCCCGCAATTTTCCGCTCGCCGAGACAATCCGGGCGACCTCGCCGCGGGTCACCGGTTCGGTGATATATTCATAATCGGGCGTTGACGGGACAATCACCTTGTACAGAAGAGCCAGCAGCAAGACCGCAATCAGGCCCGAGATTACAGGATGCGCGCGCACCCATATCAGCATCCGGTTGATGATCGCTTTTCTCCGTGTCTTAGTTAAGTAACTCACTATGTCATGCGGATTGGAGATACGCAATAAGAGACGGACCTGTCCGTGACATTAAGCTGCAGGTACAATAGCCAATGCCTCGGCACCGGATTCACCTCTGGTTGCAAATAGCGCTTGACAATGAGAACAGATATGGAACATTAAGGGTTCATTGATAGAACGAATGGAAATATCACATGCTCAGTATCGCTATCTCTACCTTTTTTGCCCTGGCCCTGTTTGGTGCTGCGACCATCATCGCAGCGATGTTTTTGCAATATCGGGACCGCATCGTCAGCGTTCTGGAAAACGAGTTGCGGGCCGAACCCGCCGCAGCGGCTTTCCCATCATCGACCTATCGGCCCCGGACCGTCAAAACGCCCAAGCTTATGACGCAGCATCGCTCGCTGCAGCGCGATCTGCTACGCGCTGCCGCCTAACTCTGCTGTAGCTGCGGATGCTGAACGGGATCAGTATCAGATAGCCGATGCTGATTGCCGCAAGCATGATCCATGGTGAGTTGATCAGGGCAACACCAACCAGCGCAACGACAGCGATTCCTTCCAGCCTGATATTCTTCCGCAAACGCAGCGATGACCAGCTGTACGTCGCCGTGTTGGAAATCATCAGAAACGCGATCAGGACAATCCAGGGCGACACAAGCGCATAGTGGCGGAAAATTTCCAGGTCGGTGATCATCCACAGATAGAGCGGCAGCATTGCCAATCCGGCACCGACCGGGGCTGGAATGCCGGTCAGAAACCCGGCCGATTTGTGCGGCTGATCATCATCGTCGATAAGCGCATTAAAACGCGCCAGCCTGAGCGCGCAACCGACCGCCATCGTGAGCGCCAGGACCCAGCCGAATTGCGGCATATATTGAGTCGACCAAAGGAACATCACCAGTGCAGGTGACACACCAAAGGCAATCACGTCCGAGAGCGAGTCGAGTTCCGCGCCAAACCGGCTCTGTGCATTTAACAGGCGGGCAATACGACCATCCAAGCCATCCAATATGCCCGCCAGAACGATTGAGCCTGCAGCCAGCACCCAATTGTCCATATAGGCGAAGCGAACACTGCTCAGGCCGACGCACAAAGCCAGCGCCGTCACCGCATTCGGGACAAAGGCGCGCAACGGGATACCGCGCTCTGGTCGCTTCAGCGAACCTTTGGCCATCAGATTTGATGCAATCGGGGTGACGAGCAGGCCATCATTGGCCGACGCCTTCGATCTCTTTCATCTCGCCAACCACCGCGAGTATGGTTTCACCGGCGATCGACCGTTGTCCCAGCACAACATTGGGCGTTGTACCTTTGGGCAAATAGACATCAACCCGGCTGCCAAACCGGATCAGTCCGATCCGCTGTCCGGCTGCGACAAAATCGCCTTCCTTGACGAAGGACATGATCCGCCGCGCCACAAGACCCGCTATCTGGGTAAAGCCGACCTTGAGACCATCGTTCCGCTCGACCAGAAAATGCTGCCGTTCATTTTCTTCGCTGGCCTTGTCCAGGTCAGCATTCAGGAATTTTCCGGAAATATAGGCTTGGCGTTTCACCGTTCCCTCGATCGGTGTGCGATTGATATGAACGTCGAAAACGCTCATGAAAATCGAAACCCGCATCATTTCTTCGTCAGCGAGGCCGCCTTCGCCCTGAAGCTCTACCGGCGGTTTTACCGGGACGATCAGGCTCACCAGGCCATCGGCAGGGGCAATGATATATTTTTCGTCGAGCGGCGTAACCCGTTTCGGATCGCGGAAAAACGCCAACACCCAAGCAGTAATGCCTGCCATCGGCCAGGCGAGCGTCTCCCACGCCATAAGCGCGAAAAACAGCGTGATGACTGCAGCGATGACCGCAAATTTACGGCCTTCTGGATGCACCGGCGGGAAAGACCATTTGGCTTCTCCCAGCCCCTTGTTTGAATATTTTTCGATTGCCATGGACGCTACTTAGTGGCGGGGCTTTGTTCTGACAACACTCCCGTTGATATATTGGGAATTCAGCATCAAGAATTTGCTTGACCGCCAGCAACTTTAGCCAGCATCTCTGGGTTGAACAAACGACAATCTTTGCTAAGAGGCTCGCAACATCATTCCTCCCTCTGGTCCCCGTTTCAGGAAAGAATAGAACGATATGTCGAAAATCAAGGTCAAAAACCCGGTCGTCGAAATTGACGGCGACGAAATGACGCGGATCATCTGGCAATGGATTCGCGAGCGGTTGATTGAACCTTATCTCGATATCGATCTGCATTATTATGACCTCTCGAT
>PFJE01000121.1 GCA_002783865.1 Sphingomonadales bacterium CG_4_10_14_3_um_filter_58_15 | reverse complement strand
CGTAGATTGCTGCCCGCTCGAGGACCTGCTCGACCAGGGCCTCGCCGTCCGTCTCTGCCGATTGACCGCGAAACACATCGCATCGGGCATTGACCCACAAACCGGTTGAGGCGGCAGCCGCCAAGCGCTCGGCGGAAACCTCCGGTGCAAGCAATTCGACTTCGCCCGGCATGCGATCTTCCATATTGATGCCGCACGCGCCCGCATCATAAGCGCGTTGCACCGACCGGCGGACTTCGGTCGGGTCAGCGCCATAGCCGGCTTCCAGATCTATGCTCACCGGCAGCTGAGTTGCCGCGACAATATGTTCAAGATTGGCAATCGCGTCATCCAGCGAAAATTCTTCGCCGTCGGCTATTCCCCGGGCACCGGCGACACCATAGCTTCCGGTCGCCAGAGCCTTTGCGCCCGCCGCCGCAACCGCCTTGGCGCTGCCCGCATCCCAGATATTGACCAGAATGAGCGGGTCGCCCGGGATATGAAGATCAGCAAAAGCTGTAATTTTTTTGTTCATTTCGCTTCCTTCTCCAGCAACAATTGCTTGATTTCCAGGCCATATGCATAGCCACCCATCGTGCCGTCGCTGCGGATCACCCGGTGGCAGGGGATCAGCACGGCGACATTATTGGCACCATTGGCACTGCCCACGGCGCGTACCGCCTTGGGTCTATCGATGGCGGCGGCGATGTCGGCATAGCTGCGGGTTTCGCCTTCGGGAATTTTGCGCAATTCCCGCCACACCGCTTCCTGAAAGGCGGTGCCTTGCACATCGAGCGGGATGTTGTGCGGGCGACCCGGCGCTTCGACCTGCGCGACCACCTCGCCCAGCAGTGCTTGAAAATCGTCGCCACCCTGTTGCAATTCCGCTTTCGGGAAGCGCCGACGCAATTCTTCCTCGCCTTCGTTGAAAGACAGGTAGCAGACGCCCTTGGTCGTCGCAGCAACCATCATATTGCCGAGCGACGTTTCAACCGTGGCCCAGCTGACCGTCACCCCTGCCCCGCCATTTTTCCATGCGCTTGGCTTCATTCCCATTTTTTGGACCATTTTCTGTTCCTCGTAAAAGCGCGATGCGGAACCATAGCCCGCATCATATATGGCCTCTGTTACCGATGTACCGCTGGCCAGCGCATCCTTGACCCGTTCGGAACGCAAAGCCCGCGCATAAGCAGCCGGCGACAGTCCGGTATCGCGCTTGAAAATCCGCTGCAAATGGGTGGGTGAATAGCCGGTCAGATCCGCCAGTTCATCCAGCCTGGGTGCGCTTTCCGCCATCCGCACGGCGTCGATGACCGCCTTGACCGCAGCTTCGTCACGCGCCACATCATTGGGATGGCAGCGCAGGCAAGCGCGCAGACCTGCAGCTTCGGCCTGTTCAGCCTTCGCAAAAAAACGAATATTTTCGCGCTTCGGATGGCGAGCCGCGCAGGAGGGGCGACAATAGATACCTGTACTCAGGACACCAGTGACAAATTTTCCGTCAAAGGACCGATCGCGGGCTTGCATCGCTGCCCAAGCCTGCTCGCTATCCACAATATCCGGGTTCATGATTCAAATCTCTCTACCCGCGCCGCGAAACATCCATGCGCCGCGTTGTGCACATCTATATAGACAATGTCTTCCAGCTCAAACAATTGCCGGATGGTTTGGTCCGCATCGCCCGGCAAGGAAAGCCGCGCCGTCTTTAGCATCGCATCGGCGCCGAAGGCCCGCATACCAAGCGGACGGCCCACAAAAATCGGTGGCACTTCATCTGTATATCGCGCAGCGGTCTTCGCACCGGCACGCGCATAAATGGCATAGCTGCTCCGGTAAGGCGAATCCACATCATGGGAAACATGGTGGAACAAGAGTAATTCTTCGCCCGGCTCGGCATCTTCCAATGTTACGCGGCAGGGAAATCCGGGTTTGCTGGAAGCGGTCACGCGGACGGTTCCCGGGGCGCTGCCAACATTCGCCAGTTGTTCGGGGCTTATCCCGGTAATTTGGTAGGTCATGCTTAATCTCCAGATTGTTCATGCACTGCCCAATAGTCGGCGAAAGCCATGCGTTGCTTCCCGTATCTTGCGGTCAAAGCAATTTTAACCCTGGAGAGAATTGAAAATCACCGAAAACCAGTGTTTTACCCTTTCTCGAAAATGATTCCCAAAGCCATCTTGCATCGCAGCAAAATGGTTGCTAGACGCCGCGCATCCGTGGGCGGAATCGCAGGATTTCCGGCCATTAAGCGGACCATTTCATGAACGGTTTTCAGACCAAATTACGGTCAGGGAGAAGCAAACGCGTGGATCATTCCAGCGGCATCAGGGCGAGTTTAGCGGGGCGTTACGCCACAGCTTTGTTCGCGCTTGCAGACGAGAACAACAGTATCGACGCGGTCCAGGCCAGCCTTGGCACGCTGAGCGCAGCGCTGGCCGAATCGGATGACCTGAGGGCGCTGACCAGCAGCCCCGTGGTATCTCGCGATGATGCCGGCAGGGCCATTGCAGCCACCGCCGAGGCTCTCGGTCTCGACAAGCTCACGACCAACGTGCTCGGTGTGCTCGCGGCCAATCGCCGGCTCGACCAGATACAGGCTGTCATTCGTGCCTTCTCGACATTGGCATCCGATCATCGCGGCGAAATTACCGCCGAGGTCACATCCGCCCATCCGCTGGATGACAAGCAGATTGAAGCGCTCAAGGCGCAGCTCAAGAAACGTGTGGGAAGCGATGTCAGCGTTTCCACCGCCGTCGATTCGTCCATCCTGGGCGGGCTGGTCGTGAAGATCGGCAGCCAGATGATCGACAGCTCGATTAAAACCCGTTTGAACACCCTATCGCAAGCCATGAAGGGCTAAAGGAAGATACACATGGATATTCGCGCCGCAGAAATTTCAAAGGTCATCAAGGACCAGATCGCCAATTTTGGCAATGAAGCACAGGTTTCGGAAGTTGGAACCGTGCTTGCCGTCGGTGACGGTATCGCCCGTATCCATGGTCTCGACCAGGTTCAGGCCGGTGAAATGGTCGAATTCTCCAACGGTATTCAGGGCATGGCCCTGAACCTCGAAGCCGACAATGTCGGCGTCGTGATTTTCGGCTCGGACGCTGAAATCAAAGAAGGCGACGTCGTCAAGCGGACCGGCACGATCGTGGACGTTCCGATTGGCAAGGAATTGCTTGGTCGCGTAGTCGACGGTCTCGGCAACCCGATTGACGGCAAGGGCCCGATCAACACCACCCAGCGTAGCCGCGTTGAAGTCAAGGCGCCGGGGATTATCCCGCGCAAATCGGTTCACGAACCCGTTCAGACCGGCCTCAAGGCGCTTGACGCTCTCGTTCCTGTTGGCCGTGGCCAGCGCGAATTGATCATTGGTGACCGCCAGACCGGCAAGACCGCTGTCGCGATCGACACGTTCATCAACCAGAAGACGGTCAACGCCGGCGATGACGAGAGCAAGAAGCTCTATTGCATCTATGTTGCTATCGGCCAGAAGCGCTCGACGGTTGCACAGATCGTCAAGAGTCTCGAAGAAAATGGCGCGATGGAATATTCGATCGTGGTTGCCGCAACCGCTTCCGAGCCTGCGCCACTGCAATATCTCGCACCATATACCGGTGTGACGATGGGCGAATATTTCCGCGACAACGGTATGCACGCCTGTATCGTATATGATGATCTGTCCAAGCAGGCTGTGGCTTATCGTCAGATGTCCCTGCTGCTGCGTCGTCCTCCAGGGCGTGAAGCCTATCCGGGTGACGTTTTCTATCTGCATAGTCGTTTGCTCGAACGTGCTGCGAAAATGAACGAAGCCAATGGCTCGGGCTCGCTGACCGCCTTGCCGATCATCGAAACCCAGGCTGGTGACGTTTCGGCTTACATTCCGACCAACGTGATTTCGATCACCGACGGCCAGATCTTTCTCGAAACCGACCTGTTCAACCAGGGCATCCGTCCTGCGATTAACGTGGGTCTGTCGGTGTCCCGTGTGGGCTCCGCAGCGCAGACCAAGGCGATGAAGAAAGTGTCCGGCTCGATCAAACTCGATCTCGCGCAATATCGCGAAATGGCGGCGTTCGCGCAGTTCGGCTCCGACCTTGATGCGTCGACGCAGAAATTGCTCGCTCGTGGTGAACGTTTGACGCAGTTGCTGAAACAGCCACAATATTCGCCGCTGCCGTTCGAAGAGCAGACCGCTTCGATCTATGCTGGTACCAACGGCCATCTCGACAGTGTCGCAGCCAGTGATGTTGTGCGTTATGAAGCAGCGATGCTGGCCCATATGCGCAGCGAACATGCGGACATTTTGAAAACGATCCGCGAGAGCGGTGACCTGGCAGATGATACCAAGGCAGCTTTGGAAGCGGCTCTGGCAGCATTTGGGAAGACGTTTGCTTAAACACTCGTCATGCTGAACTTGTTTCAGCATCTCCCGAGATCCCGAAACAAGTTCGGGATGACGAAGATTGGAGTATGTGACTAGCTATGGCCAGTCTTAAAGAACTGAAAGATCGGATCGCGTCGATTAAGTCGACCCAGAAGATCACCAAGGCCAAGAAGATGGTGGCCGCTGCCAAGTTGCGCCGGGCGCAGATGGCGGCGGAAGCGGCGCGTCCCTATGCTGACCGGATGGAAAAGGTCATGGCTAGCCTCGCCTCCAAAGTTTCGATTGATGAAAATTCGTCGAAACTGCTGGCTGGCACCGGCAAGCTTGAGACCCACCTGCTGGTCGTGGCGACATCGGACCGTGGCCTGTGCGGCGCGTTCAACGCCAACATCGTCAAGGAAGCCCGTCTGAAGGCTGAGAAGTTGCTTGGCGAAGGCCATAAAGTGCTGTTCTACATGGTCGGACGCAAGGGCATCCCGATCATCAAGCGTTTCTATCCCGGCCAGATTCTGAAACATTTCGACACGTCGAACGTCAAGGCACCTGGCTATGAAGAAGCCAAGGCGATTGCGGCGGATCTGACCCTGTTGATCGAAGAGGGCAAATATGACGTAGCCCATCTGTTCTACGGCAAGTTCAAATCCGCACTGGTGCAGGAACCCACGGTTCAGCAGATCATCCCGATTGCTGTTCGGGATGGCGCGGTTTCGGAATCCGAAGGCGCAGTAGACTATGAACCGGACGAGGAGGAAATTCTCGCCGAACTGCTGCCGCGCAATCTGACTACCCAGATTTTCGGCGCTTTGCTGGAAAATAACGCGTCGGAACAGGGCGCGTCGATGACCGCCATGGACAATGCGACCCGCAATGCCGGCGATCTGATCGAGAACCTCACGATTGTTTACAACCGCAGCCGTCAGGCCGCGATTACCACCGAATTGATTGAAATTATCGCTGGCGCTGAAGCGCTCTAAAGCACGTACGCAAGGAAAACGGAAAAATGGCAAAAACCAAGAATGTAGGCCGCATTTCACAGGTCATCGGCGCCGTCGTCGACGTCACCTTTGATAACGAGATCCCGGCAATTCTCTCGGCACTGGAAACCGACAATAACGGCAACCGCCTGGTGCTGGAAGTTGCACAGCATCTCGGCGAGAATACGGTTCGTACGATCGCCATGGATGCGACCGAAGGTCTGACCCGCGGTCAGGAAGTTACCGACACCGGTTCGCAGATCATGATGCCGGTTGGTCCTGAAACGCTTGGCCGGATCATGAACGTGATCGGTGAGCCAATCGACGAACGCGGCCCAATCGGAAACAAATTGACCTCTCCTATTCATGCGGAAGCTCCTGCTTTTGTCGACCAGTCAACCGAGAATGAAATTCTGGTTACCGGCATCAAGGTTGTCGACCTGCTCGCGCCTTATGCAAAAGGCGGCAAGATTGGCCTGTTCGGCGGCGCTGGCGTGGGCAAGACCGTTCTTATTCAGGAACTGATCAACAATATTGCCAAAGGCCACGGCGGTACCTCGGTATTCGCTGGTGTTGGTGAGCGTACCCGCGAAGGTAACGATCTCTATCACGAATTTCTCGACGCTGGCGTTATCGCCAAGGACGCCGACGGCAATCCGAAGTCGGAAGGTTCTAAAGTGGCGCTGGTGTTCGGCCAGATGAATGAACCTCCAGGAGCGCGTGCTCGTGTGGCTCTCTCCGGTCTGACGCAGGCGGAATATTTCCGCGACGTCGAAGGCCAGGACGTGTTGTTCTTCATCGACAATATCTTCCGCTTCACCCAGGCTGGTTCGGAAGTGTCCGCACTGCTCGGCCGTATTCCGTCGGCTGTGGGCTATCAGCCGACCCTGTCGACCGACATGGGCGCGCTGCAGGAACGCATTACCTCGACCAACAAGGGTTCGATTACATCGGTTCAGGCGATTTACGTTCCTGCCGATGACTTGACCGACCCTGCTCCGGCAACCTCTTTTGCTCACTTGGATGCAACCACCGTTTTGAACCGTGCGATTTCGGAGCTGGGTATTTATCCTGCTGTTGATCCGCTTGATTCCACCTCGCGTGTTCTGGAACCCCGCGTTGTCGGTCAGGAACATTATGATACGGCGCGTGCTGTTCAGGAAACGTTGCAGAAGTACAAGTCGTTGCAGGACATTATCGCGATTCTCGGCATGGACGAGCTTTCGGAAGAAGATAAGCTGGTCGTGCAACGTGCCCGGAAGATCCAGAAATTCCTTTCCCAGCCGTTCCACGTTGCCGAAGTCTTCACCGGCATCCCCGGAAAGTTCGTTGATCTGGAAGACACGATCAAGTCGTTCAAGGCGGTTGTCGAAGGTGAATATGATCATCTTCCAGAAAACGCCTTCTACATGGTTGGCGGCATCGAAGAAGCGGTTGAAAAAGGCAAGAAAATGGCGGCAGAAGCTGCTTAAGTTACATCCATTAGCACTGAGCTGTCGAATTGCGCGACTGCCCGACAGACGCCCTTCGACAGGCTCAGGACTAACGGTATAAAGGCACTACAATGGCAAACCTACATTTCGAACTCGTAACCCCAGAGAAACTCGTCCGGTCGGAAGAGGTTTTCATGGTGGTGGTACCCGGTACCGAGGGTGACTTTGGCGTACTGGCCAATCATGCCGGAGTGATGTCGACAATCCGCGATGCCGATCTGGTTATCTATGCCAGCGAAGGTGCTACGCCTGAGACGATCTCCGTGCAGGGCGGCTTTGCCCAGGTCGACGAAAAGGGACTGACAGTCCTCGCCGAAGCGATCAGCTAACGCGGCAACCGGCGGCTTTCCGTACACTTGGGAATTGTCTTAAAAGCCAGAAAGACCAAGTAGATATTATGGAACATGTATAGCCTACCCGTTCCATATTCGTTGAGCAATCAATGACCAAATCTCGCACGGTGGTCCATTTCCTTTACGAGCCCGGCAATGGTGGACTGGACCGTGTTGCAATCCTGTTGGCCAATGGCATGGCCAGACGCGGTATTCCGACCGAATTATGGTTGACCAAAGCCGTCGGCCCTGTCGCCCATCTTATATCTGCCGATGTAAAGGTCCGGATGGTGCCCACACCCAAATTTGGTGGAAGAGGAATGCAGTTGGTCATGCAGCTTCCTGTCGTCGCGCGGATGATCCGGAAGTACAAACCCCGGGCGATTTTTTCGGCTGGTAACCAGACAAACCTGTCCCCGGCAATCGCGCGAAAACTGGCCGGCCAGACCCCGACCAAGATCATTCAGAAAATTACCAACCCCGTGCTGAGACCCGGTTCTAGTCACTGGGCAAAAGTCTGCCGGACATGGCGATTTGGCGTCACCGCAAGATTGGGCGACATGTCGCTCGCTCTCAGTGTGGCTGATGCAGAACATTATGCTGAAATCTTCCCTCGCGCCGCCGACAAGTTTCATGCGGTTCCCAATCCCTATGTTCACGCTGACATGCTATCTGCGGGAGCCGGACGCATCACCCGTGACCCAGGAATAGCCCCCCGACTGCTCTCGGTCGGACGGATAGCGCCCCAAAAGGGCTATACGATCCTTATTGCGGCGCTTGCCCGCATTGCCGACCGCCCGTGGTCAATGACCATTTTGGGGGATGGCCTGCTGCTGGAGGAAGCAAGGCGCTGGGCCGGGGATTCAGGATTGGCGGAACGGATCGAATTCAGGGGATTTGTCGACGACGTGACCCCCTATCTTATCCGATCTGATATTCTCGTCCTTTCTTCGCGTTGGGAGGGTTTTCCTGCGGTTCCCATAGAAGCTATGGCTACGGGTTGCGCCGTCGTTGCTACCGATTGTTCGGCGGGGTTGACGCAGTTGTTGCGCCAGATTGGTCAGCACACGGTAGCAGTCGACGATCCCGAAGCACTGGCCAAAGCTATTGGCCACGAAATTGACTCACCTCAGCGGATCGAACCGCTCCGCGCCTGCGCAACCGCTTATTCGATTGAAAATAGCGTTGATCAGCATCTCAGGCTTTTGGAGGATGTCTGTAAAAGACCCTAAGCCTCCAATACGGTGTTCGCCCGTCGTGCGCTGCGCCACAGCAACAGACCGCTGAAGATTATCAATAATCCCCCCAACATTGCGGTCCGGTCTATCGGGTCCCCGAAGACAAAGACGCTGATCGCCGTCGCGATCAGCAACTGGATGTAGACGATCGGCGCAATCGCCGCTGCGGTTGTTCGCATCGTTGCCATGAACAGAAGGAAGTGACATCCGGTGGCGGTCAGGGCCACCAGCAGACACCTGAACACGACGTCCCAATCTGGAATGCCCGGGACGGCCATAACGGGCACCAGCCAGTGCCCAATTGTAGTGGCAATGATCAGGAATAATGCCGCCCAGAACGCAATGTAGAATTGCGCGGCGAAAATTGATCTCTGGGTTGAGACCATCCGGTTGAGTATAAGCATTGTCGACATTGCAAAGGCTGAAATCAGGGGCAATACAGCGACCCAGCCAAAGGCAGCGACATTCGGCCGAAGCATGATCAGCACCCCGGCAAAGGCGATGATCGTCGCCACCCACGTTCGCGGCGGCATGCTCTCTTTCAGGAACCAGCCGGAAAATAATGCGGTCAGAATGGGATTGATGAAGGATATTGCCACCGCATCGGCCAGCGGCATGATATATATGGCGGAGAAAAAGCTGATGGTCCCGACGAAAAGCGCAAATCCGCGGGCGATGTGGAGCCAGGGTCGAGTGATTCGAAAGCCGCGACGGCCTTCCCGAATGAACAGGATAACCGCCAGTGCCAAAGCACCAATTGAAAATCGCAGCGCAGCCACGGCAGGTGCAGGCCAGTCTCCAGCCATTGACTTGATCACAGCATCACCAAGAGGAAATCCGGCAAACGCGACCAGTGCTAGCGTGATCCCACCTGCTGCTGCCCGTTCTCGGGAATGATCAGCAGCCAAAATTTCGTTCTCTGTCCATTTTTACGGCTTAACGTCTGCTCTGCATCGCACAAGTTACAAAAGTGCATGAGCATTCATCCTTATCCAATACTGCAGATTTACCGGTTTATTAACCATTTTCGGGGAGAGAAGGCATTGATCGTGTGACATTAGACATATCGGACAGGACAGCATGAGCGCATTTGGCAAGAAAAATGGACTGGGTGGTGGCAAACCGTCCTTTGGCGTAGCAAAGCCAATGACCGGGGGCGGCAAGAAAGTCGCTGATTCTGAAAACCGCGAAGACAAGTTGGGTGGAAATCAGTTTCCACCGCTCGAATCCATTCCATTATCCGGTGAAGATACACCGACCGTACCAGCGCCGGTGCAAAGCGACGCGATGACGAGGCTTTCCGAACGCTCACAGCCTTTGGCTGAAGGTGTTGGCAAGGAAGAAGGCTTTGGCGCCTCTGTTCACAAGATCAAGGAACAGGTGCTGCCGCGCCTGCTCGAGCGTGTTGACCCAGAGGCAGCAGCGACCCTGAACAAGGAAGAGCTGACCGAAGAATTCCGCCCGATCATCATGGAAGTGCTGACCGAGCTGAAACTGAC
>PFJE01000117.1 GCA_002783865.1 Sphingomonadales bacterium CG_4_10_14_3_um_filter_58_15 | reverse complement strand
TCGGTGGCGCTATCGCCCAGTGCGGCTATTTCGATCTCGTCACCGCTGATCGAAAGCACCTGTTCTTCTCGCTGGTAGCGGTGCAGACTAAGCTTGCAGTGGCGGTCACCAAATTCGGCCCGGCAGGTGGGCGATGTCAGCGTCGCAATCGGTTCGTTGAGGAAGTATGTTGCGCCAAGCATCTCCACCGTAAAACTGTCACCGGAGCGGACAATCTCGCCAAATTCTCCGCAAATCAACGGTAGGGGTTCGGCATCCGGCTGCTCCCAGTCGACCAGCGAAATATAGAGCAGCGCGCCATCCCAGCGCCCGCCATCCAGATCCGTTTCGGCGATCGCCGCACTGGTCATCACCCCGGAAATTTCGACATTGTCGATGTCGAGACTGTCGGACAGAGCGACTGACGACGGCACCATCCCCGGCGCCGCGCGATAGCGAAACGCATCGATGACCAGATCGCGGTCATGCGAGGTGAAGCCCAGTGCAAACCCATCCGCACGCTCTAGGCGCCAGAGATAAGCGCTGGTGGTAACCTCCCGGTCCAGCCAGTCCAGGCTCATGACGGCTCCCGAACCTCGACCAGCAGCACCTCGGGGATATCGCCAGCCAGAAAGGTCGCATGGCTTACCGTCAGCTGGTCGCTGGCAAAGCGGACCGGCACATCGAACAGAAAACCGGCCGAGATAGCGCTGTCGTCCGGCGGCGGGCTGTCAAACGACACCATTCCCGCCGGACCAAGCGACCAGTCGCCAACCAATTGCCCGTCCACCGCGACCTGCAGCGAATCCGGATCGGGCCGGGTAATCAGCCTTTGCTGCGGTTCTGTGGCGGGATCGCCATAGCTTTTCACCAACGGAAAGTCGGTCCGCTGACCATCGCCTGTACCCAGAAACTGGTCGACCGGCGTTGGCTCGCCGACCATCTCACGCGAACTGTGATCATAAGGATCGCGAAACCGGAAAGCTTTGGCAGCACCCCGCCGCGCCCGGAAAAAGGCGATCAAATCGCGCAACTCCGCTTCGCTCCGGATCCCCGGCCCGACATCAAATTCCATCCGGGCATCGGCCCAGTCGCTGTTGCGTTTCTCGTGACCGGAGATGGTGGTGACAATATTGGTGGAAAATCCCGGCGACACGCTGGCTCCCTGGCCAATCGCGAGCGGGAACAGCACATCGTCAAAAGCATTCACATCCGCTTCCTCTTCCTGAAAATAGGTAAATCCGTCACGCGCGACCTGCGGCAATGCCCAGATATGAATCTCCGCGGTCCCGCGCTCCCGGGCATCGGCGATAGCCTGCGCCATATTGGCCCAGATATATCGATCCACTGCGGTCAGCACGAAGCCGGCAAAATAATGCTGTTGCTCGACCGGATAGCCCAGCCGCTGGGCCGTCAGTTGGATCCCGCTGCTCGTCGCCGCGCGGTTGCCGGCAATCACCCAGTCATAATCTTCGAGTTGCAGCACGTCGAAAGCGGGAGAGGCCCAGCCCATCGGCAGATTGGCCCGTTTGGCTTCCGGAGCCTGCTCGTCCAAAATCGTCGGCAAATAAGCGAGCAACAGCGTTTCCACCGGCGTTGATGCCGCTTCCGTCCTGACCGCATCCAAAAGATCAGCCGTCGACTGCGCCAATAGCGCACCGGCCTGATCCAGCAAGGCCTCTTGCGCCGCTGTCTTCGGGCCGTCGATGCTCGCTATGCTGACCGAATTCACGCCAAATGCAGCATCGGCAGCGGCGTCATAAAGGCAAATCCGCTTGTCCGGCATGATCCACCACCACGGCTCGCCCACCTGAAAGCGGATCGCTGCCCCCGCATCTCTTGCAATTGCAACAAAAGCCCGCGCCACCGCCTGCAGATAGGTCATCGCATTGTCATTGGCGGGCGAGAGCAAGGTCGAGGGTGGCTCCCAACCGGTCAGCGCCGGATCGCCATTTTCCGCTCGCTGCTTCCAGTCGTTCCAGCAATGCGCGTCAAACAGCTCGTAGGACAGCGACAGGATCACCGAAAAGCCTATCGCTTCGGCGCGGTTGATCCAATCGCGATGCCAAACCGCCGTCGGCTGATTAATCGCGGCAAATTCCTCGCCCTCCTGGGGCGCAGACAGGCTGACATAAAGACCGTCCCCGACCGTCTCCAGCCGGAAATAATGGCTCATCCCGAGATAATGATTGATCGATCCACGATAGCCCAGCGCCCGGATTGCCCGCAGCAGCCGCTCCGGCGTCTGGTTGAAACTGTCGTCATAGGCCGTCGCCATCGAACAACCATTTTCCGGCAGCATGACGTCACCAATTTCAAGCACCGCACCCTGACCATCCGCCTTGATCGCACTCATTTCCACCCAGCCGATCTTCGGCGTCGCATAACGCGTACCCAGTTCATCATAGGCCGGCGGAATGATGGAAATGAACAACCGGTCGATATCCTCGGGAAAGACCGGGTCGGCCTCCCCTGGCAACAGGAAGCCGCCTTCGACTTTCGAAAATTCGATCGAAATCTGCGCATCCGTTGGCGTGCCGCTCGCATAATTCCACAAGCGGACATACCAGCTTTTGGGATCACCCACCGCATCCCGCCCCTCGATGGTCAGCGTCGGTCCGTTGATTGCGTCGAGCGGCATGATTCCCCAGGATCGCCAGCGAAATTCCCATTTAAGCCGCGAATAATCGCGCTCCGTTTCATAAGCGAGCAGCGGATGATCCAGCGCATCTTCGCTGTCCCAGATCAGCCCGGCGAGTTCGTCACTATTGTAGAAAACCGCATCGACCCTTAGCGCATCCGCCGCAGTCGTAACCACCGATGCCATCATCGGTCGCGGAAAATTGATCGTCCAGAAACGCGGATCAAAACGCTGGATGAAGCTGCTCTGCTGCCCCGTCCGTTTGTCGGCAAGCCAGAAACCCATATCAGCCCGCCTTTGCCGTCAAAGCATTGCGCACCGCCCGCGCAACTTGTCGGCTTGACCGGCGCATCTGGTCGGGCGCGCTGCCCTGGCCATTGTCAGATATATTGATCGTCAGCCGGATATTGGGCGCGCCACCGACCGAGCCGCTCTGTTCGATCCGACCCGCCGCTGTCGGCACAAATATCTCTGGGCCGCGTTCGCCAACCCTGTAAGCCCGACCACCGCTAACCGGCCCCCCAGTTGCCCGTCCCGGCGCACCGGCAAAGGCACTCAGCAGCGATGCACCGATCTGCACCAGACTACCGCCGCCGCCCAGCGCACTGTTCAACCCTGAATTGATCGAAGCCCGCGCAATATCGTTCATCACCGACAGCGCCACCCGCCGCAAATCCTCGAAATCCAGCGATCCGCGCCGGATAGCGCGGCTGAGCGTGGTCTCAAGTGCCGACCCCGCCCGTTCCAGTCCCGATGCAAAGGGACCGTCAAGCTGCCCTTTCATATCCGCCACATCCTTGGCAAAACCGGCGGTATCCGCGCGCACGCTGACCACCAGCCGTTCGATTTCTTCATCCATCGGGGAAGGTCTCTTTCAATTTTTCGAGTTGAGTTATGCCGAGCGGGGCCTGGTTCTGATGACCGGGTGTATTTTCAGAGAAAGCAGCAAATATCGCGGCCAGCTCGGCGGGCGTGGCGTTCCAGAATTGTTCGGGGGTCCAGCCGAGGACGGCGGAGACTGTCCCGGATAATTGAAAAACTAACGTGCCGAATATCCTGTTCTCCCGCGAAGGCGGGAGTCCATCTCCCGATGGTCCCGCCGACGCTATAATCGGAGATGGGCCCCGGCCTACGCCGGGGCACCGCTCACTTATCACCACCGCCCGACAAAATCTGCCTCAGCAAAATCTTCAGCGCCGGCGTCACCCCGGCCAGCCCCAGCGCCATCATTCCCTCACCCAATCGCTCCTGGGTCAAACCCTCCGGTCGATCCCGCACCACGTGCCAAAACAGAGTGACAATTTCCGACAATAACAGCCGCCCATTCGCCGCCCGTTCAACAAGATCGAACAGCGACCCCAGTTCCTCTTCCGCCGCCACCAGCGCCGCAAATGTCGGTCGCAGAACGATCCGCTCACCGTCAATCATCAGTTCCGCCTCGCCGCGCAGGCGATTGGCCGGATCAGACATTGATCACCGGTCCGGAGCTTTCGAGGCTGAGCGTGTAACTCCGCTCGCCGTTATAATCGCCGCTATAGTCGAGGCGAGCGACCAGAAAATCCCCCTGCATGCGCTCGCCGCCTTCAAAGCTGAGTTCATAGGCATCAATGACACCGCCCAGCGCATGATTCTTGATCCGAATCTCCGCTTCCGAGCCGGTAAACACCCCCGCCCCGGACACCGAGACCGAGCGTATTCCGGCACCCGACAGCAATTGCCGCCAGCCGCCGCTATCCTTGCTGGTAATCGCCACCGGCTCCCCGTTGACCGTCATCTGCGTGGTCCGGAGACCCGCGATGGTGGTATAGCCGACCGGGCTCCCGCCATCGCCAATCTTGAGGAGAAAGGCGCTGCCTTTTTCTGCTGCCATAATCTGGTTCCTTTATGTAATTTTGTGCCCCTGCGAAGGCCGAGCAGTCCATCTCGTGCGAGACCGACCCGGCCGCCCACAGTGCCCCTGCGAAGGCAGGGGCCCATCTCCCGATCTCGCGGCAAGGAGAAATCGATATTTTGCGCGCCAACCGAGCGGCACGAGATGGACCCCCGCCTGCGCGGGGGCACTAGTGTTTCAAAACCCGCGCCCGATATTCCACCAGCCCGCTCCACGGACCAACCGCGCTGCGCAAAATCCGCGTCCGACGAAAATCGAACGTGACGATCTGCCAGCCAGCCGGATCGTCCAGCCCCGGCTCCAGCGCCTCCTCGACCAGCGCCATCACCCGATGCAGACGCGCCGCCGTCTCGCCGTCATCATGAACCGCGAGCGCGAGACTGAGCTCGCGGCCAACACCGCCCTTGTGGCTCCAGTCCAGCGAAGCGCCGGTTGCCAAGGCGATATAGGGAAAATCCGCACGCGGCGGCGGTCCGTCAAAAATCCCGCTGATCAAATCCATCAGCGGCACATGTCCGTTCAGCTGCGTGACCAGCTGCCGCTGCACCGCCTCCAGCGCGCTGCTCACCGCACACCCCGCATCAGAAAGCCGATATCGCGCAAACCGCTATGCTCTAGCAGCCGCCGTTTCAGCCGCCGCGCTTCCACCTGGAGGCCGTCAGCGGTTTCCGTGATCCGGACATCGGCGGGAAGTTCATCCATCAAAACCGATTTCACCTCCGATTTGACCCGCACCAGCCGCTGCCCGGCAATCATCTCCCCGCGCCTCTGCAATTTCTCCATCATCTCGTTTCTTCCGCCAGCAAAATGGTTTTCGGGATCAGCCGGTGCTCCAGAACCACGCTCGCTATGACCATCACGCGCCCGGTCCAGAGCAACCGGTCCCCCGGTCTGATCGCTTGCGTCTCCCGCAAGACAAACCGCCAGCGCGGCAAGGCCGAGCGGCTTTCGCCCGCCTCCCCCCGCCCGCTGTTCAAAGTTTCCGCCGCCGCCCAAAATTCGCCAATCGTGTCAAATTGCGCTTCCGCAGAACCCATCGCATCGCGACCGGCACTCTGCCGCTCAATTACGATACGCTCCCGCAAAACCCCTGAAAATTCCTTTGCCATCACGCTATCCGCATCCGCCGATAAGGACGCCACAATGCGGTCACCGCGCGCGGCGGCCCTATCGCATCAACCCCGTCTCGGTTGGCGTAAAGATAACCCGCCAGCCGCACGATCCCCTGGCGCAGCCCCGCCGGGATCCCGTCCCACCCCTCCGCCAGCCCGCAACTGTAGACCACCCGCATCCGCGAAGCGTCGCTCTCCTCCCGCATCCGCACCCAGCCCAGACCTTCGCTGTCGATATCAACGGCATAATCCTCCACCGCCAGCAGCGCCGCGCTCCCGTCCGCTTCCACCGCCTCGACCGAGACGATCGCCTGCACCGGCAGCCGCTTCAGCTTTTGCCACGCCTGCCACGCTGGCAGGATATCGGTCACCGTTCGGGTAATCAGCATCAGGCCGGTAAAATCCTCGCACAGGCCAGCGGCGCTGCGCAGGAACGTATCGATCGCGGCATCGTCGGCATCATGGTCGATCCGGACAAAGGCCTTGACCTCTGCGATCAGCGCAGTCGGCAAATCCGGCCAGGATCCAATAGGGAAGCTCACGGTTGCGGGCTCCTTTCGCTAGATTTTTCAAAAGAGGTGCGCCCGTGCCGGATCGAGAGGGGGAGCAACCGGCACGGACGCGCTGCGCCGAAGCGCAGCAAGGGGGTCAGGTCCTGCTAAATGAGCGGAGTGTGGTTTGAAGCGATTTGGCTTTGCGCAAGGAAGGAAAGCGCGGCGATAGTCGCGCTATCGCAAGCTTTTCTGACGCTGCGCAGAGCCAAATCGGTCAAATCCTTCGGACGGCAAAATGGCTGCAATCTCGGGCAGAAGCTCTCTTGGAAAGGCAACCAGCCTTCCCGGCGGGAGATTCTGCCCGATATTATTGCCATTTTGACGCCACGCCCGTTCATTTAGTAGGGCCTGACCCCAGGGTTCAGGAAGCGCTGAACTGCATCAGCTTGATCGCTTCCGAATTCATCAGCTGCCCGCCAACCCGCTTGGTCGCGTAGAAATGGACGAACGGCTTGTTGGTAAACGGGTCGCGCAATATATGCGTCGCGCGCCGCTCGGCGATCAGATAACCGGCGCGGAAATTGCCAAAGGCGATCGCCAGGCTGTCGGCGGCGATATCGGGCATATCCTCTGCCTCGACCACCGGATAGCCGAGCAGGGTCGCAGGCTGCCCGCTGGCCAGCGACGGCTGCCACAGAAACGCGCCGTCCGCGGTCTTGAACTTGCGGATCTGCGCCAGCGTCGAGCTGTTCATCACAAAAGCCGCACCCTGCCGATAAGCGGGTCGCAGCGTATGCACCAGATCGACCAGCACATCTTCACTGGCAAAGCTGCCCGCCGAACCGGAAGCCACATATTGCAGCGAGCCGAACGCCCGGACATCGTCGCTCTCGTCGGTCACTGCCGCATTGAGAAACCCACGCGGCTGATTGACACCGGAACCGCCGACAAAGGCCGCCCCCTCCGCCCGGGCAAATTCGCGGGCAATTTCATCCGCCAGCCAGGCCTCCACATCAAAAGCCGCATCATCCAGCATCGCCTGCGACGCCGCCGGATTGGCGTAAAGCTCGCCGGAGGGCGGCGCGATTTCGTTGAAATCCGGCGTATCGGTTTCCGGACGGCCAGCGGTCTCGCTGACCCAGCCGGAGGGTGTACCGCCGGTGGTGACCAGCTTGCGATAGCCGGCGGTGCCCGTCTGCACGACCGTCGCGATCGACCGGATCGGCGAGATATCCTTCAGCGTCGCCCCGATCAGCGCATCAATCTCCTGCGGCACGGCAAAGCCGCCCTCGGGACCGGACGCACCGGAGAAGCTCTTCAACTCAACCCCGGCCTGCTCCCCGCGCCGAAGATATTTTGCGACAAAATCCTGCGCAGCCGGCGAAGACGCCATCCCCTTCGCGCCATCCAGATTTCCGGCCAGCACCGGCCGCGCCGCTACCTTGCCGATCGCATCGACCTGCCCTTTCAGACCATCAACATCACCGCGCAACGCCGCAATCGCCTGACCGTACTGCTCCGTTTCCTCGGCAATCAGCACCGCATCAAAAGACGCTTCCAGCGGATCGGCCTTGGTTTCGAGTTTGCTAGAGAGTTCCATATCATTCCTTTCCTGGGGGTTAGCTTCAAATTGAACATACGAATCGCGCGAAGTCGCGAAGCCACGAAGCGGGAGTGTGCACTTCGTGACTTCGCGACTTCGCGCGAAAAAATTAGTTTTGCTGAACCAGATGAACGCGCGCCAAGTCCTGCATCGGGAAGCTGACCAGCGAAATCTCGGCAACATCCAGATCCAGCAATTCACGCGGATTTATGCCCGTCGCCTGCTTCACCCGATAGCCAAAACTGAGCCCCTTGACCGACGCGCTAGACAGCATGAC
Source organism: Sphingomonadales bacterium CG_4_10_14_3_um_filter_58_15 (assembly GCA_002783865.1). GTDB lineage: Bacteria > Pseudomonadota > Alphaproteobacteria > Sphingomonadales > Sphingomonadaceae > Parasphingorhabdus. The sequence goes on along the minus strand of PFJE01000117.1, from coordinate 1,922 downwards.
CGCAGCCTCACGCCCGGCCATGGTCGCGGTCGAGATAGTCCCGATCACCCGTAATCCGCGCCGGTCCTCGCGCACATAATCGACCCGGCCAATCCGTCGCATCGGATCATGCTGCCACAACAGCGGCAGCGCCTTTCCTTCGGGGAACGCTCCAAAGGCCCCGCGCCGAATAATATCCCCGCCCTTGTCGATCCGGTCAAAGATCGCCGCATATCCGGCAAAGCGGAGGGTATTCGGGTATTCCGTTAGCCCTGAGCTTGTCGAAGGGCGCTTCGCCGACAGAGGTGCTTCGACAGGCTCAGCACAAACGGATTTCTCCACCTCCCTCACGTCACCAGATCCCCCAGCCCCAGCCGCATCGCAATCCCGACCAAGAGCAGCGCCAGCAGCCCGCGCACAACCCAGCGGATCGCCGCCTTCCACGCGCTCGCCTTGGCATCACGCCAGGCACGGAGCAGCTCGCGCAATTCGTCAATATCGTCCTCCGCCCCCGGATCGGCCAGCCCCAGCCGGTCGAGCACCCGCGCCGCACCGCTGTCCGTCGCCTCCTCGACAATCGCCCGCAGCGTCACAAGGTCAGCCCCATCACCTTCCGCCTGCGCCATCAGGCGGGCGAGCATTTCGTCATTGTTCATATCATGTCCTTGTTGGGCACTGTGCTCCTGCGAAGGCAGGAGCCCATCTCCTGCATTCCGTTCAACCGCACTGGCACGAGATGGACCGCTCAGACTTCAGGAAGCTTTGGGGAAGCTTCCTGAAGTCTGAGCCCTACGCAGGGGCACACCCATCACACCCCCAGCATCGCCCGTTTCTCTTCCGGCGTCAGAAAATCCGCCTCGCACACCTGCTTCCACAAGCGCTCGCGATCCTCCGACAAAGCCGGGATCTGGTCGCGGTCCACCGCCAGTACGAGATTCGGCCACCACGCACCCAACGCATCCGCCAGGCCATCCAATATCTTCCCCGCCAGCGGCAGGATCGTCAGCCGCCACAGCGCCCGGTTGGCCTCGCGATAATTGGCATAGCTATTGTCACCGGGCAGCCCGAGCAGCATCGGCGGCACGCCAAAGGCCAAGGCAATCTCCCGCGCCGCCGCCTCCTTCAGCGCAACAAAATCCATGTCCGCCGGGCTCATGCTCATCGATTGCCACTTCAATCCGCCCTCGAGCAGCATCGGCCGCCCGGCATTGCCCGACCCGGCAAAGCTCGCTTCCATCTCGGCCTTCAGCCGGTCAAACTGTTCCCCGGTCAGCGCCGATCCCTCGACGCCCGGATCATAGACCAAAGCCCCCGACGGCCGCGCCGCATTGTCCAGGATCGCCTTGTTCCACTTGGCCGCCGCATTATGCACCGCCACCGCCTTCGCCGCCGCGCCCAGACAGCCAAGACCATAATGGTCATCGGTCGGATGAAAGGCCTTCAGATGAATGATCGCCGCCCGGCCCATCGCATCCTGCGCCGCAAAGCGCGTCACATGCTCGCCAGCCCGGTAAATATAAGCGACCGGCCAGCCCTTGCCATCCGGCTCGATCGTCACCCGGTCGGGCCGCAACGCATAAAGCTCATCCGGCTGGCCGTCGCCGCCCGCCATCACCTGGACATAGCTATTGCCATGCAGCAGCAGATGCGCCGCGATCGTTTCCAACAAAGACTGGCCCGCGCTGATCGTCTGCACCAGCCCGACGACCGGTTCTTCAGACGGCACCAACGGCGCACCCCCCACCGCTTCGGCCACAATCCGCACCGCCCGCTGCGCAATCGCATTCTCGACATAGGCCTCCCGCACCCGCCCCTCATAAGAAAAGGGCGCGTCCCCGGAAAGAGCCGCGCCACCATAAGTGCCGATATAGCTGCGCCCAAGCGGCGGCCGCAACGATCCACCCCCGCCCTTGAAGGCGAGCGCAATATTTTCCCAGAATGTC
>PFJE01000129.1 GCA_002783865.1 Sphingomonadales bacterium CG_4_10_14_3_um_filter_58_15 | reverse complement strand
GCTTCCAGAGTGGATATCTATATACTTACGCCCTGGTCATGCTGCTCGGCCTTGCCGCTGCCGCGACCTGGATTATCGTGCAGGGAGCCGGCGCATGAACCAGCTTGATTTCCCGATCCTGTCGCTGATGATGGGCCTGCCGATGCTGGCCGCGATCATCTGCCTGTTCCTCAATGCGCAGGCCGCTCGCTGGCTGGCGCTTGTGACAACATTGGTGCTGTTCGTGCTCGGCGCGGTGCTCTGGGCCAATTACGATATCGGCGGGCCGCAATGGCAATATGTCGAGCGGGCCGAGCTGTTCGGCAATTTCGCCTGGGCGCTGGGCATCGACGGCATCTCGATGATGCTGATCATGCTGACCGTGTTCCTGATGCCGATCTGTATCGGCGCAAGCTGGGAGTCGATCCAGACCCGCGTTGGCGAATATATGGCGGCCTTCCTGTTCATGGAAGTGCTGATGATCGGCGTGTTTGCGGCGCAGGATATCTTCCTGTTCTACATCCTGTTCGAGGCGGGCCTGATCCCAATGTACCTGATCATCGGTATCTGGGGCGGCGCCAACCGGATTTACGCCAGCTACAAATTCTTCCTCTATACCCTGCTCGGCTCGGTGGTGATGCTGATCGCGATGCTGTGGATGGTGCAGGATGCCGGAACCAGCGATATTCCGACTCTGCTCAACTATGATTTCGCGCCCGAAGCGCAAACCTGGCTGTGGCTGGCTTTCTTTGCCAGTTTCGCGGTCAAGATGCCGATGTGGCCGGTCCATACCTGGCTGCCGGATGCGCACGTTCAGGCACCGACCGCAGGGTCGGTGATATTGGCAGGCGTGCTGCTGAAAATGGGTGGCTACGGCTTCCTGCGCTTCTCGCTGCCGATGTTTCCCGAAGCCTCCGAACAGTTTATCTGGCTGATCTTCGGCCTGTCGATGGTCGCCGTCGTCTACACCTCGCTGGTGGCTCTGGTGCAGCAGGACATGAAGAAGCTGATTGCTTATTCGTCGGTCGCCCATATGGCGATCGTGACGCTCGGCCTGTTCGCGTTCAACCGTCAGGGTATCGAAGGCTCGATCATCGTGATGCTGAGCCATGGACTGGTATCGGCGGCGCTGTTCCTCTGTGTCGGCGTGATCTACGACCGGCTGCACACCCGCGAGATTGACCGCTACGGCGGGCTGGCGATCAACATGCCGAAATATGCGATCCTGTTCCTGCTGTTCACCATGGCCTCGATCGGCCTGCCGGGCACCAGCGGCTTCGTTGGCGAGTTCCTGTCGCTGATCGGCCTGTACAAGGTCAACAGCTGGGTCACTTTGGTCGCAACCACAGGGATCATTCTCGGCGCAGGCTATATGCTCTATCTCTATCGCCGGGTCGCTTTTGGCGAGCTGGTGCACGAGGATGTCAAGGCCATGCCCGACCTGTCCGCGCGCGAGATGGCGCTGCTCGCGCCAATCGCCGCTGCGGTGATGTGGATGGGCGTCTATCCGGAAAGCTTCATGGCGCCGATCCGCGGTGATGTCGGAGCGCTGGTCGCCCGCATTGACCGGGCCGCTCCGGAAGGCGACGCGCATTTCAAAATGGGCGAAGCGAAACCGGCGATCAAAGATGAAGCCCATGGGGAGGCGCACTAATGAACCTTGCATCTTCTCTCTGGCTGGTATCGCCGGAAGTCTTTCTCTCGGTCTCAAGCCTGATCCTGCTACTGGTTGCGGCATGGAGCCAGGAAAAGGCCGCGCGCCTGATCACGATATTGGCGGTAGCCGCACTATTCGGCGCTTCGACACTGCTGATGGCCCTGTCGCACAATCCCGATTTCAAGGGTGGCGCCGACGCTTTTGATGGCCTCTATCGCATGGATGCTTTTGGCAGTTCGGCCAAATTGCTGATCTATCTGGCCGCGATCCTATCGCTGATCGTCGCGCCGCGCTTCTTCCAGGATGGCGGAAAATATCGCTCGGAATATCCGGTGCTGATCCTGTTTGCCACCATCGGCATGGGGATGATGGTCTCGGCAACCGACATGATGACGCTTTATATCGGTCTCGAACTGAACAGCCTGTCGGCCTATGTGCTGGCCAGTTTCATCCGCACCGATATCCGCTCATCCGAAGCCGGTCTCAAATATTTCGTGCTCGGCGCACTGGCGAGCGGGATGCTGCTGTTCGGTATTTCGCTGGTCTACGGCTTTGCCGGTTCGACCAGCTTTGCCGTGATCGGCGAAGCGCTCACCGGCGATCTGGCAACCGGTCCGTTGATCGGACTGGTGCTGGTGCTCTCCGGACTGGCGTTCAAGATCAGCGCCGTGCCGTTCCATATGTGGACGCCCGACGTTTACGAGGGCGCACCGACGCCGGTCAGCGCTTTCTTCGCCAGCGCTCCGAAAGTGGCTGCGGTAGCATTGACCGCGCGGGTGATCATCGACGCCTTTGGGGGCCAGACTTCGGCCTGGCAACAGATTATCGTCTTTGTCGCGCTGGCTTCGATCATCCTCGGTGCGGTTGCCGCGATCGGGCAGCAGAATATCAAGCGCCTGCTTGCGTACAGCTCGATCAACAATGTCGGTTTCCTGCTGATCGGTCTCGCCACCGGCACCGCTGCCGGCATTTCGGCGATGCTATTCTATCTCGCAATCTATGTCGCGATGACATTGGGCAGTTTTATCTGCGTGCTCGAGATGCGTGACAAGGATGGCAAGCCGCTGGAAAGCTTGTCGAGCCTGGCAGGATTGTCGCAAACGCGGCCCGGTCTTGCCGCTGCCTTTGCGGTGTTCATGTTCTCGCTTGCCGGTATTCCGCCGCTATTCGGTTTCTGGGGTAAGTTCCTGGTGTTTGATGCGGCGGTCGCCGCAGGCATGTTGCCGCTGGCGGTGATCGGTATCGCCGCTTCGGTGATTGGCGCGTTTTACTATATCAAGGTCGTCAAGATCATCTATTTCGATGATCCTGCCGACGAGATTGTGAAGACCGGTCACAAGGCAGAGAATATATTGATCGCGCTGCTGGCGCTGTTTGTATCGCCGCTCGGTTATCTGATGATACCATTTATTGCGCCGATCACCGCCACAGCGGCTGCGGCGCTCTTCTGACCATTTTTGTAGAGACCGTTGCCGAAACCGCATCGACCAATGCGGATCTGAAGGCTCTGTGTCTGAACGACAGCGCGCCGGAAGGCTTTTGGTTGCGGGCGGAACGACAGACTGGCGGGGTAGGGCGTCGCGGTCGCAGATGGGAAAGCCCGCAAGGGAATCTCTATTGCAGCACAGCGATTGAAATGCGCCCCGGCGATCCTGCGCCGTCCTCATTGTCCTTTGTTGCTGGGCTGGCGGTCTACGGTGCTATTCGCACCTTTCTGCCCGACGTACCGATGCTATTGAAATGGCCAAATGACGTTCTTGTCTCCGGCGCCAAGATCTGCGGAATCCTGCTGGAGCGCGTCAAGGATCAGGTGGTCGTCGGCATCGGCGTGAATATCGCGGTGGCCCCCGCGGTGGAGGGGCGCGCGGTAACGAGCCTGGCAGCGGAGGGCGCGACGACTGATGCTGCCGGTTTTCTCGATCAATTGGCCCGTGAATTCGAATCCTATGTCGGCATTTGGCGCGAAGCAGGCTTGGCTCATATACTGGAGAAATGGGAGACTCTGGCGCATCCGGTCGGCATGACCGTGACCACGAGCGACGATGGTGGTAAGAAAATCACCGGCGAATTCGTCGGCCTGAAAGCGGACGGTGCGCTACGCTTGAGAAAAGCGGACGGAACGCTTATCGAAATACGCGCCGGTGATATTTCCATCGGATAGAAGGACGAGTCGACCATGCTTTTGGCCATAGATGCTGGTAACACCAATGTTGTCTTCGCTCTCTTCGACGGCGACGATATACGCGCCCGCTGGCGGATTGCCACTGATGCCCGCCGCACGGCGGATGAATATGTCGTCTGGCTGAGGCAGCTGCTGGAGCTGGAAAGCCTGGAACTCAGCGCGGTCGATGCCGTGATCATTGGCACCGTCGTCCCTCGCGCGCTGCATAATCTGACCGTATTGTCAGAGAAATATTTTGGCGTGACCCCGATGATCGCTGGCCGCGGCGCGGCAGAATGGGGCATCGCGCTCGATGTCGAGCAGCCCGATAGCGTCGGTGCCGACCGGGCGCTCAACGTGATTGCGGCGCATCATAAATATAAACAGGATATCCTGATCATCGACTTTGGTACCGCCACCACGTTCGATGTCGCCGATTATGAAGGCGCCTACAAGGGCGGCATCATCGCGCCCGGTATCAATCTGTCGCTTGATGCACTGGTCGGCAAAACCGCCCAATTGCCGCGTATCGCACTGGAATCGCCCGAAGATGACAATGTCATCGGCACAACCACCGAAAGCCAGATGCTGATCGGCATTTTTTGGGGTTATGTTGCGATGATCGAAGGTCTAGTGGAGCGGACGAAGGCACAAATTGGCCGCCCAACAAAAATCATTGCTACCGGCGGATTAGCCGTACTTTTTGACGAACATACAGATGTTTTCGACCATCTGGAAGCAGACCTCACTCTTCAGGGCCTGCATTTACTCTATCAGCGAGCAACACACGCTTCATGACAAAACCTAAAAAAGAACTTCTCTTCCTGGCCCTCGGCGGGTCGGGCGAAATCGGCATGAATGTCAATCTCTACGGCTGTGATGGCAAATGGGTGATGGTCGATCTCGGCATGACCTTTGCGGACCCGAGCTATCCGGGCATCGACCTGATCCTGCCCGATCTGGAGTTTATCGAGAAGCACCGCAAGGATCTGCTCGGCATTGTGCTGACCCACGGTCACGAAGATCATATCGGCGCGGTCCCTTATTTTGCCGCTGATCTGGATGTGCCGCTGTTCGCAACGCCGTTTACCGCGGGACTGATCCGCCGCAAGCTGGAAGAAGTCGGTCTTGAACGGGAAGTGAAGCTCAATATCATTCCCAACGAAGGCAGTTTTGATCTCGGGCCATTCGGCTTCCGCTATCTGCCGATCGCGCACAGCATTGCTGAAGGTAATGCGATGCTGATCGACACGCCTTATGGCCGGATTTTCCACACCGGCGACTGGAAGCTTGATGACGAGCCGGTGCTTGGTGTGCCGACGGCACCGGAAGCTCTCAAAAAAATCGGCGATGAAGGCATCCTCGCCATGGTCTGCGATTCGACCAATGTCTTCAATGACAAGGCGTCCGGGTCGGAAGGCGAAGTGCGTCGCAATCTGATGCGGGTGGTCGACGAGATCGATACACGGATCGTGGTCACGACCTTCGCCTCCAACGCGGCGCGCCTGCAGACTCTGGGCGAAGTCGCCATCCATTCCGGGCGGAAGCTTTGTGTCGCCGGCCGTTCGCTCGACCGCATTATCGAGAATTGCAAGGAAAACGGCTATCTCAAGGACTTCCCGCCGACCGTGGATTTCCAGGAAGCGATGAGCCTCCCGCGCAATGAGGTGATGATTATCGCCACCGGCGGTCAGGGCGAGGCGAGGGCGGCGCTCGGCCGGATTGCTGGCGACAGCCATCAGATCAAGCTGTCCGAGGGCGATCATGTATTATTTTCGTCGAAACAGATTCCCGGCAATGAAATCGCGATTGGCCGGATACAGAACCAGCTCGCGGCCAAGGGCGTCGTCATGATCACCGAACGGCAGGAGCATATCCATGTGTCCGGCCACCCCGGTCAGCCCGAACTGGCGCAAATGTATGAGTGGATCAGGCCGGAAATCCTGGTGCCCGTCCATGGCGAAATTCGCCATATGAAAACGCAGGTTCGCTTTGGTCTGGAGCAGGGTGTTCCCAAAGCGATATTCCAGCAGAACGGCGATGTCGTGCGTCTGGCCCCCAATGGTCCGAAGATATTGGGGCAAGAACGCACCGGACGGCTTGTCGTGGATGGCGATGTCATCATTCCCGCCGACGGGAAAACCCTTAATGACCGCCGCAAGACCGCGCATAACGGGATGATCTCGGTCGCCATCGGTCTGGATTCGCGAGGCAATATATTCGGTCAGCCGGTGCTGAAAATGCACGGCGTTCCGCTTGAAGAAGACGAGGAAGATTTTCTCGATGAGATGATCGACAAAATCAACGCCAAATATTCCAAGCCGGTGGGCGATATCGACAAGTTCAATGAATCGATCCGCCTGCTGATTCGCCGCAGTGCGACCGAGTGGACGGGCAAGAAACCGATCGTTTCGGTGCTCACCATAGAGGCTTAGCAGGTCATGCAACTTACCTCGGTCATAGCGATATATGTTCTTTTCTGGGTAACCGCGGCGTTCATCATCCTGCCGATCGGAATCCGCAACCACCATGAATCCGGGGTTAAAATGGTCAAAGGCCAGTCGGATGGTGCGCCGGTCAATTTCCGGCCGCTGCGGGTGTTGTTGCTGACGACGCTGCTGGCGACGGCCATGTTCGGCTTATTCTATCTCAACTATGTCTATGGCTGGATCAGCATGGACACGATCGATTTCTTCAACAGCCGGGAACGGATGCAAGACGTCTGATCCCAAGGCCTGACCCTAGTTGCGCAAACGCTCGATCGCCTGCGCCAGCGACACATAAAGCTTGCCGACGTCCGATGACAGCAGGGTCACGCTGATCGCGCTGCCGTCGCGGGTCGCGAGCACGCCGCGCAGCATCGCTTCGAAATCATGAATGTAGCGGTTAACATGCTCGCGGAACTCGTCATTGCCGGAATATTGCGCCAGGATCTCGCGTACTTCTCTATTGTCGAGCAGCCGAACGGCGCGCCGCGTGAAAATGCCGCGATCGCCTTTCAAATAGGCAGCCCATTCCATGTCGGTGACATCGTTGGACAGGATTTTGCCGACATCGATCGAGATCGAGTTGAGGGATTCGGTCAGCTGCGCCACGCGGCGGGTGAAATTCTCGTCGCTGCTTTGCTCTGCCTTTTCCTTGGCGAACAGGATGCGCTGTTCCAGCTTGATCGTCATATCCTCGATCGCGGCCAGCTGGTCGGTGAGATGGGCGGCGGTGGACTGGGTCGTTGCAACCGCGCTCGACACCGCCTGTTCCAGTTTCGGCGCGATCGAGGCGATCTTGTCGTCGATAATCCGATTGAGCGCCTCTTCGCTCATTTTCTCAAAGGCTTCGGTCGAGCCGGCGATCGAATTTTCAAGCGCTTGCCGGGAATGTTCGGACGCCTGTTTGGCGGTTTCCTTGACCCGCAACAGCGCGCTGATCATCTTTTCGCCAGCGCTTTCGGCCAGCGCTTCATTCTGCTCCCGCACCGCTTCGATCGCTTCCGAAATCTCGGCGATTTGCTGAACAATCGAAACGCTCGCCTCGTCGCCGGTTTCGCGCAACTGGCGCAGCCGGTCCTGCTGGTCGCTGATCGAATGGTCGGTCTGTGCCACCTGTTGCGCGACGCGGCCCGCGTCTTCCTGCGCCTTGCGCGCTTCGCGGGCGATCTGGCCGTATAGCGCCAGGCTTTCCTGCGATTTCTCCGACACCCGTTCGAATGCAGCGGGCAGGGTCTCATCCATTTCGCGGGCGCTGCTGTCGAGGGCGACGAGCAACGTCTCCATCCGTTCGATCATGCCATCGGCGACGCCATAGCCGTTTTCGAGCGATTGTTGCAGGGCGGCGCTATTCTGTTCCATGGCGGTCATGGCAAAGGCCAGCTTCGCAGTCTTTTCGCCGCTCTCATTGTCGAGGGTTTTGACGTTCTCGGCAATGTCGGAGATATTCTGGTTGAGGTTATCCGCCAGCGCTTTCAGGCGGGCTTCCTCCTTGTCGGCAATCTCGCCCGCACTGGCCAGAGCCGTTTCCAGCGCATCGAGATCGGCCCGCATCGCCGCTGCCGAATCCGACGCTTCGGTCGCCAGTCGAGCCCGTGTTTTGTGGATCGCTTCGACGCTTTCCGCGGTGGTTTTTCGCAACAGGCTGGTCAGTTGGCTCGCGCCCGCTTCGGCTTCCTGCAGCTGTTCGGTCAGGCTGGCCTTGATCAGTTCGGCTTCGGCCGCCAGATTTTCCACCGCCTGGGCAGATTTGTCGGTCACGGAAGCAAGGGTCTGCTGCGCGGCCGCACCGACGTCCCGGATTTTGCCAAGCGTTGCCATCATCTCGGTCATTTCGGCATGGGCGGATCGTCCGGCGTTGCCGATCTGGTTGGTTACGTCCTTGGCGGTGTTGATCACCACCGGCAAATGTTCGCGCAGCTGTTCCAGATTCTTGTAGGCCGTGCCGCCGACCTCATCCAGTTTGTGCATCGTGCCGAGACCGTCGTCGAGAGATTTTGCGATCAGATCAGCCGCGGCGGTGAGTTTGGCAGAAGACTGCTGTCCGAGCGTTTCTAGCTCGCGGCTTTCCTGGCCGAGAAATTCGCGGGCGACGCTGAGCTCATTGTTGACCGTTTTCAGGCGGGCCTCGAGCAATTCGGATTCAGCGCGCAGCGAAACGGCCACATCGGCAAAGCGGCTTGCTTCGCGCGTGCTGTTGCGCATGTAGAGCAGATAGGCGATGCCAAGCGTGATCACCGGCAGACACCATTGCGTCAGCAGGTCAATGCCGGCCTTCGGCGTCGGCATTGTTGTAAAAATGTCGCGATTGGCCCACAGGAAAAATCCGGTCCAGCCGACCGCAGCAATGGCTAGCAGCAGCAGTGGCAGCAAACGGGAGCGGCTCGGCCCGGGACCGGAATCGGCAGCATAATGGTCCCAGCCATCGTCTGCATGTTCATCGCTATTTTGCTGATTTTCTTCGGAAAAATCGGCCTGTTCCGTTTGCCCGTCCGGCGCTTCCCGCGCTTCGCTTGCGGTTGCTTCTGTCCGGTCGTCATCGGGACGTTCATCCCGATCGCGCCACATCCCGATAATCTTGGAGTCACCTGCCATGACCCTGTTTAACACAATCTCAGATCATAGAAACCATAAGTTAACCATATCATGTGTAAACGGCAGAAATGTCATTTGATTATGGAGCTTTGGATGCCGCTCTGACGGCTGCGGTGGGGGATGACCAACCCCTTATTGCAGAATTGCGTGCGGCCTTTCTGGAAAGCGCGAAACGGCAGGTTGATTTGCTCGGACGAGCACGTTGCGATGCCAATTGGGAATATGCCGCCTGGCGTCTGAAGGGGCTGGCCGCGAGTTTCTCCGCGATCAAGATCCTGCAACTCGCCGACGAAGCCGCCCATTCCGCGCCGGGCGATCCGGTCATCCTGCGCAAACTGGAACGCGCTGTTTCCGCTGTCGAGGCCCATCGGGACTGATAGCCCGCCTCCGACGTGTCGCGTTCGTCGGCATCACTAGAATATTGGGTAATGCCTCGGCTTAAATTTCCGTTTTCGCTTCAATTTAGGACCTTCCGGTGCGACGTGTTGGGAGCCGAAAGCTGCCGTTGACCGTTGGGTGCTGGTTGCTATTGTGCGAGAATGTTCCGCAATTTCTTGACCGCAGCAGCTTGCTTGGCGCTAGGTGCTTGTTCGGACTCCTGTTCCAATGAGGTTGTCACAAGGATAATCTCGCCAGATGGGCAGCGGGAAGCTGTGATGTTCCAGCGTGATTGCGGTGCAACGACGGGGTTCTCAACTCAAATATCCGTCCTAGAATCGGGAGACCCGCTTTCCGGAGGTGGTAATACCTTTCGCGCAGACGATGATCATGGTGCTGCACGTATAGGAGCTTGGGGCGGGTCCTGGGCTGAAATGAATTGGTTGAGCACAGATCAATTGCTCATCCGCTATGCTGCTAACTCTCGATTATTCGAACAGGACACCGACGTTTCCGGCGTGGAAATAATTTACGAAGTTGTCGGCGACTAAAGCCCGCCAGTCACCTTCCCACGCGCATGCTGCCGCAGGACTTCTATAAATTCCTTTTCGATTACGGACGTGAGATACGTATGACAAGACTTTTAGAATGATATGCCGCTCCCTACTTCTAGCGGCATTCAGCATCATGTTGAGCGGCTGTTCATACGTCTATGATCTATTGGCCGTAGTGCACGATGGTCATGTGATGTTTGTCGTCGACTCAGATTCTCCAAGCCATCCAGATTGCGTGCGCACGATAGAAGTTGTTTCAGTCCAACGCCGCTCTGTCGAAGCTGCGCCAGGCGATGACCGAACGCGCACGGGATACGGTACAGTTTGGCGCGACGAGGTTGAATACGAAGATGAATGTGAAAACCAGTTCCCATTTGCTTACGGTCATAGGTTGAATGGCACTCAGCGTCCT
>PFJE01000043.1:6153-41791 GCA_002783865.1 Sphingomonadales bacterium CG_4_10_14_3_um_filter_58_15 | reverse complement strand
CGCCCGGAACCACGGATAGGGGATGCGCGCTTTTGCCGGGTAGCCGATCGGGTGGACGACGGGGAGGCGCTCGCCGATCACCGGGGTCGGGAACGGCGTGGTCAGCGGGTCGCGGACCTCGATAAAGCCGCCGCGCTCGTCGGGCACCAGCAGCACCGCGCTGTACAGCGTCGCGCCGCCGCGGCGGCGGAGCTGGTGGCGGATGATCTGGGCGGGCACGCGGCGGGTGCCGCCCCGGATGTACAACAGATCGCTGCGCAGCATCAGCGCGAGGCCGGTGGTGGCGAGGGCGAGGCCGGTCAAGAGGAACAGGGTTTCGATGGCGGGGCGCTATCATGGATTTGCGGGGGTGTTAAGTGCCCTCTCCCGTGCGGCAGAGGGTTGTGCAGACTTGGCAGCTTGCTGCCTAGTCGGAGCTGGGTGAGGGTGTACTGCACTTGAGTGGCACGGCAGCCGACCCTCGGAACGCCCTCATCCAACTCCATCTAGCCGCCTGCGCTACGCTCCGGCAGCAAGATTGCGTATCCTTCTCCCTCACGGGAGAAGGGGTGGGATGGTCCGGACCATCGTGGCACGGCAGCCGACCAGTGGAACGCCCTCATCCAACTGCGCCTAGCCGCCTCCGCCAAGGCTACGGCACCAAGGCTTCGTATCCTTCTCCCTCACGGGAGAAGGTGCTTTTTCCGCCATTGCTCGCGCGTGATTTCCCAGACCAGCGAGGGTCTGGTGGTGCCGTCGGCGCGCTGGCTCACTATTTCGCCCATGCGGCTAAAGCCGAGGCCGTCGAGCAGATGGGCGGTGCGGTGGTTGTCGAGCGAGGCGGTTTCGCAGATCAGGTCGAGGCCGAGCGTGTCGAACATCCAGGCGAAGCTCTGCCGCGCGCCCTCGACGCCGCGGCGCTGGCCCTGGCGGTCGGGGTGGAGCGCGCCGCCGAGCTCGCCCGCCGCCCATTCGGGCCAGATGCACAGATCGCTATAGCCGCTGATCCGGCCCTGCTCGTCGATTGTGAGAAAGAGCAATCCGGTGCCCCGTTCGCGCTGCGCCACATGGTCGGCGATGAAGGCGCGAACCGAGTCGACGGTGAGCGGGCGGGGCAGGGTGTAGATCGGGGCGTGGATCTGCGGGTCGCCGAGAAATTCGTGGAAGGCGGCGGCGTCCTCGAGCGCGGCGAGGCGGGACGCGCCGCTGTCCGGGCCGAGCGATGTGGCACCGGCAACGGCAGCGCGGATCGCGGCGGCTTTCGCCTCCGGGACCGGGTTGCGGGTGAGCGGGATGCGGGTCATTGCGGCAGGTTACCCTGTTTTGTGCCGCGATGCCAAGGCCCGCCATGCTGCGCTGTGTGGAGCCGTTCCGATGATCGCCAAGAATAGTCCTTAACTTTTATCCGATACAACCGTTGCCAGTAAGGTTCGGATCGCTCCGAATTGCGGTCGATGGCTGGCATGGCCGGTGCGAATGATGGGAAGCAAGGTAGAGTAATGGCCGCAAATTTGATGATGCAGCGCCTGTTCGAAATTCACAAGGAATTCTGGACGTTAAAGGCGAATCGCGATCCGGTGACGAGAGAGCTGATTGCGCGGCAGCAACTCAGGCTGATCGGCGACGTGTCGCGGATCATCGCGGTGGTGATGATCCCGGTGGTGATCTATATGATCGCCAACCTCTATGCGCATGCGAGTGTGCCCTTTCTGGCCGCAGGCCTGTTCGGCATCGCGGTCGTCATGTTCATTTCCTTCCGCAATTTCCGCCGTCAGAAAACGCGGTCTTTTGATATCAAACATTTCGATTCGGCGCTGCACCTGCTGCGCGTCGAAAGCATCATCATTGCTCTGGCGATCAACCTGAGTATCGCCTTTCCGCTGGCGTTCGGCCAGATCCCGTTCAACGAGAACAGCGTGATACTGGCGCTGGGCAGCATCATCATCGGCGGCTTCATCTATGGCAGCATCCCGCGGGCGCAGACATCGGCGATCGCCATCCCGACGCTGCTGCTGACGATCGCCTTCTTCTATGTCAAAGGCGCGGCGGCGTTGCCGACGGTCGGGCTGCTGGTCTTCTTTTCGGTCTCAATCGACTCGATCTACCGCCTGTTCTTCTTCAATTTTGCCAAGCGGCATATCTATGCCGCCAAGCAGAAGGAAGCGGCCGAAACGGTCAAGCTGTTGCTCAACGACTATGCCGAACAGAGCTCGGACTGGTTGTGGGAAACCGATGAGGACAAGCGCATTGTCCGGGCGTCCGCGCGCTTTGCCAAGGCTGCCGGCGTGACCATGGAGGATCTGAACGGCGTGCATATCGCGCATCTGTTCAGCAATGGCGAAGAACGCCAGTCGCTGCTGCGGCTGATCGGGGCGGACAAACCGGTCCACGACCTGGACCTGCCGATCTCGGTCAGTGGTGAAGATCGCTGGTGGCGGATCTCCTGTCGTTCGATGAACTCTTCGACCGGGCCGTCGAAGGCGCTGCGCGGAGCGGCGACGGACATCACGATCGAAAAACAGGCAAAGGACCAGATTGCCCAGCTGGCGCATTATGACAGCCTGACCAACTTGCCCAACCGGGCATCGTTCAACAAATCGCTGCAACGGGCGCTGGCGCGGCTGGAAGATAATCAACGTCTCGCCGTGCTCTATGTCGATATTGACCGGTTCAAGGCGATCAACGACACATTGGGGCACAGCGCCGGCGACCGGGTTCTGCAGGCGGTCGGCAAGCGGCTGGCCGAGGCGGTCGGGGCTGATGATATTGTCTCGCGGTTGAGCGGCGACGAGTTCGCCATCTGCCTGAGCCGGCTCAAGAGCAGCGAGGATGTCGCCAGAGTCGCATCCGGCATCGTCGACAATATATCCGATCCGCTGGTGATCGACGGCCACAAGCTGTTCTGGGGCATCAGCATCGGGATTGCGGTGTCGACCGACGATCTGGATAACCCGGAAGATCTGCTGCAATGCGCCGATATCGCGCTCTACCGGTCGAAGGAGAATGGCCGCGGACGGGTGACGGTCTTTGAACCGCAGATGTTGCAGGCGCTGCAGGACCGCCGCGCCTTGGAACTGGACCTGCAATCGGCCTTTAAACGGAATGAATTCGAGCTTCATTATCAACCGTTGTTCGATATCGAAAGCGAAAGCCGGATCGGCTATGAAGCGCTGGTTCGCTGGAATCATCCGACCAAGGGCACGGTTATGCCCAACCAGTTCATCCCGGTTGCCGAAGCCACGGGCTTGATCATTCAGCTGGGCGAATGGGTGATCCGGACGGCGCTTCTGGAACTGAGAAACTGGCCCGGCGATCTGAGCGTCTCGGTCAACCTGTCGCCGGCGCAGATGCGCAGCTCCAATCTCTTGCCGACCATCGTCCACGGGCTGGCGTCGGCGGGCGTGGAAGCGCACCGGCTGGAACTGGAGATCACCGAAACCGTGATCATGAGCCACAACCAGTCGAATTTCGATCTGTTGAAGAAGATCCACTCGCTTGGCGTCAAGATCGCGTTGGATGATTTCGGCACCGGCTACAGCTCGTTCAACTATTTGCGCAGTTTCCCGTTCGACAAGATCAAGATCGACCGGTGCTTCGTCGAGGACGTCGATAGCCGGGGCGATTGCCAGGCGATCATTCGCGCGGTCACCGGACTCGCTTCGAGTCTGGGCATGATTACGACCGCCGAGGGGATCGAGAGCGAGGAGCAGCTCGCCCTGGTCAAGCTGGCAGGGTGCAAGCAGGTGCAGGGGCATTTGTTCAGCAAGGCGATCCCGGCCAGCGAGATTGAAGGGCGGGTCGTGCAGTCGCGATCAAAACAGGCGGTGCTTGATGACATCCTGACAAAAAAGACCGAACTCAATTACGCCAAGCGCAAGATCGGTTAAGCGCCGCTGCGCGCGGCACAGGATCTCGAGCAGCATGCTGTGCCGGCCATCTTTGGCCGATCCGGAAGCCGCTTAACCGGTCAGTTAAATTGTTGTTTGCAACTCGCTTCCAGCGATGGCATAACGTCGCAAAAGCTGGGAGAGACGGCATGCCAATCGAGTCTGGTGCGACCAAATTTGCGGAATCTAAAGAAACGGCGATCGAATCCGTCGACGTGTTGATCGTCGGCGCCGGGATTTCCGGGATCGGCATGGCGGTCCACTTGCGCGACAAATGTCCGGGCAAAAGCTTTGCCATTGTCGAGCGCCGCGACGAGATTGGCGGGACCTGGAACCTGTTTCAATATGCCGGCATCCGCAGCGACAGCGACATGCACACATTGGGTTTCATTTTCGAACCGTGGACCGAGCAGAAGTCGATCGCAGACGGTCCGTCGATCATGAACTATCTGCACCGGATCAAGGCCAAGCATGATCTGGAAAAACATATTCATTTCGGCCACAAGGTGCTGTCGGCCAGCTGGTCGAGCGAAGACGCGCGCTGGACAGTGGTGGCGGAGAAGTCTGACGGCAGCACGGCCATTCTGCACGCCAATTTCCTCTATATGGGGGCCGGCTATTATGATTATGACAGCCCGTATGATCCGCAGATACAGGGGCTCGCCAATTTCAAGGGCGATGTCGTGCATCCGCAATTCTGGCCCAAGGATTTTGATTATGCGGGCAAGAAGGTGGTGATTATCGGCAGCGGTGCCACCGCGGTGACGATCGTGCCGGTGCTGGCGGAAAAAGCCAGCCATGTGACGATGCTGCAGCGGACGCCGACCTGGTACGCGTCGGCGCCCTCGAAGGACTGGCTGGCCAATCTGCTGCGCAAGATCATGCCGGAAAGCTGGGCCTACAAGATCACCCGCTGGAAAAATGTGAAGTTGCAGGACCTCACGTTCCGGATGGCGCGCGACAATCCGGACAAGGTGATCAAGAAGCTCGAAAAGCCGATGAAGAAAGAGCTCGGCGACAAATATGTGAAGGCAGATTACACGCCGCCTTACGGACCGTGGGAGCAGCGCCTGTGTCTGGTGCCGGACGGCGACATGTTCAAGGCAATCGCCGCGGGCAAGGCTGATCTGAAAACCGGTCATATCGAAACGGTGACCGAGAGCGGGATCACGCTGAAATCGGGCGAGACACTGGACGCGGATGTGATTGTCACCGCGACGGGCCTGAAACTGGCGGTCGCCGGCAAGGTCGCTTTCTCCGTCGACGGCAAGCCGGTCAACTGGCCCGATCATTATTATTACAAAGGCTGCATGTTCTCTGACATTCCGAATCTCGCGGTCGTGTTCGGCTATCTCAATGCGTCGTGGACGCTGAAGGCGGATATCGTGTCCGAATTTACCTGCCGTGTGCTCAATCATATGGACGCGACATCGACGCGGATCGCCAATCCAGTGTTAAACAAGGAGCTGGAGCAGGAGCAACTGTTTGATTTTTCGTCCGGCTATATCCAGCGTTCGATCAGCGAATTGCCGCGCAACAGCACGGCGATGCCGTGGAAACTGAACCAGGATTATCTGTTCGACCGGAATGTCCTGCTCAACGATCCGGTCGATGACGGGGTGATCCAGTTTTACGGCCCCAATTCACAGCAGGACGCGGGTCATGGCGAGGCAGCGCTCGAAGCTGCTGAATGAATTTGCTGGTCGGGTGGGGGAGGCTGACGCTGCTGCCCGTTGCTTAACGTTTTGTTGAGTAGAATTCGCTAAACCCTCTGTTCTGAAGGGGTTAGTCATGGGTTATATGAATTCGCAATATCGTGCGGTGAAACCGGCGCGGATTGAGCAGCGAACGTCCTATCGCCATCCTGTCGAGATTCGCCGGACCGCGATCCGGCCCCATAGCAAGACCGCAAAGACCGGCAAACTAATGGATCTTTCGATCTATGGTTGCCGGGTGGCGAGCGACGGCATTTTCACCGAAGGGTGCCGGGTGTGGCTGCGGTTCGAAGGCAGCAACCCGATCACCGCTATCGCGATGTGGTGCCGGGATGGCGATGTCGGCTGCCGCTTTGACGAAAAGCTTGATCCGGCGCTGTTTCGAAGCCTGACCCTGATCAGCGAATAGGCAGGGTAAATTAGGCCGGGCAAAACCACTCTATTGCCAATTGACATCAATGTCAGTAATAGAGCGGAATGAAAAATGAGATTCTTGACGTTCTGATTGTTGGTGCCGGTCTGTCCGGCATTGGCGCGGCGGTCCATCTGACCAAAAGATGCCCCGGCAAAAGCTTTGCCATTGTCGAGGCGCGGGAGCGGCTCGGCGGCACCTGGGACCTGTTCAAATATCCCGGCATCCGTTCCGACAGCGACATGTATACGTTGGGCTATAATTTCAAACCCTGGACCGCGCGCCGGGCGATCGCCGACGCGCCCTCAATCCTGAATTACCTCCATGAAACCGTCGGTGAATATGACCTGGAGGACAAGATCCGGTTCAACCATAAGGTGGTCGGTGCCAACTGGTCGAGCGAAGAAGCGCTGTGGACGGTGAGCCTGCAGCATGGCGATGGTTCCCTTCACACCGTGAAATGCAATTTCCTGCACATGTGCTCTGGCTATTACAGCTATGAAGAAGGCCATAATCCGGACTTTGCCGGCAAGGCGGACTTTGCCGGCAAAATTGTCCATCCGCAATTCTGGCCAGAGGATCTCGATTATAGCGGCAAGAAGGTCGTGGTGATCGGCAGCGGCGCGACGGCGGTGACCCTGATCCCCTCCATGGCGGACACGGCAGAGCATGTGACCATGTTGCAGCGCTCCCCCACCTATATCGTGTCGCGACCCGGCGAAGACAAATGGGCGTTGCGGCTGCGCAAATTTCTGCCGGCCAAGCTTGCCTATCTGCTGACCCGCTGGAAAAACGTGCTGCTTGGCCTGTTCATGTTCAATCTGGCGCGCAAGAAACCGGCGGCATTCAAAGGCCGCCTGCTCGAGATGGTTCGCGAGGAAATGGGGCCGGATGTCAACATGGCCGATTACACGCCGAGCTACAATCCCTGGGATCAGCGGCTCTGCCTGGTGCCCGACAGTGATTTGTTTGATTCGATCAAATCGGGCAAGGCGTCGATCGTCACCGATCATGTCGACACTTTCATCAAGGATGGCATCAAGCTGAAATCCGGCAAGACGCTGGAGGCGGATATCATCGTCACCGCCACCGGTCTGAAAATGCTCACAGGCGGCAGCGCGGCGATTTCGGTGGACGGCGAGCTGGTCAATTTTGGCGAGAAAATCAATTACAAAGGGGTCATGTTCTCCGGTATTCCCAATTTCGGCATGACGATGGGCTACACCAACGCCAGCTGGACGCTGAAAGCCGATCTGACCAGCGAATATGTCTGCCGTCTGATCAACTATATGGACAAGAAGGGCACGCCGATCGCTACCCCGACCCTGCCGGCTGGCGAAGTGATGGGGACCGAACCGATGCTTGATTTCAGCTCGGGCTATGTTCAGCGGGCGATCAAGGATTTGCCGAAGCAGGGCGACCGCAAACCGTGGCGGCTGAACCAGAATTTTCCGAAGGATATCATCAATCTGCGGCACAAGGCTGTGGATGATGGCGTTATCGTCTTTTCCAAGCCCGGCGCGGTGCAAATCAGCCCTGTTGTGGAACAGGATACAGCCGAAGCCATTGCCGCCGAATAGACTCTCGCGCTCGGCCTCATCTGTAGCTATAGCGATCAAATGACTGATTTTAAGGCATTGATCGAGGCCGATACCGGCCAGACCGCACGCTCCATCGAGATCGTGGACGCAGGCAATTTCGAAGGCTGGCTGAAGGGGCAACCCGATAGCATTCGCGCGCTGGTCACCGCTCAGCAATTTGTGGGCAAGGCCGACACTTATGTGCTGCTGCCCCGGCCGGCTGGCAAGAATGAGGACAAGGCGGTGGCGGGCGATTTTTCGGTTGTCGCCGGGGTACCGGATCATGAAGCGCTCGATCCATGGTCGCTGGCCAGACTCGGCAGCAGCCTGCCCGAGGGCAAATATCGCCTGCACGAGACCAGTGCCAAGGGTGCGCTGTTCGGCTGGCTGATCTCGCAACATGAATTTGATCGCTACAAGGAGCTGCCCGACCGGCAGGGACCGAGCGTGCTGCTGGTCAAGGACGCGATTGGCCAGGCGGAAGAAGCCGCGCGCCAGGCCGAGGCGACCGCCATGGTCCGCGATATGGTCAACACGCCGGCGGCCGACATGGGGCCGGACAAGCTGGAAACCATCGTCGACAAATTGTCCGAAACGCATGGCGGCGAAGTGAAAGTCACGCGCGGCGATACGCTGGAAGAGCATTTTCCGATGATCCACGGCGTCGGCAAGGCGGCGATGCGCGCCCATGCACCGCGTTTGATCGAACTGAAATGGGGCAAGGCCGACCATCCGAAAATCGCGATTGTCGGCAAGGGCGTGACCTTTGATACCGGCGGCCTTTCGATGAAATCCGGCACCGGCATGCTGTTGATGAAAAAGGATATGGGCGGCGCGGCGCATGCGATCGCTCTGGCCCGGCTGGTGATGGAGGCGAAGCTGCCGGTGCGGCTGCACCTGCTGGTTCCCGCGGTAGAAAATTCCGTCGATGGCAACGCGGTGCGCCCCGGCGACATCTTGAACAGCCGCAAGGGGCTGACCGTCGAAATCACCAACACCGATGCCGAGGGACGGCTGGTGCTCGGCGATGCGCTGACGCTGGCCGGTGAGGAAGAGCCGGAGCTGATCATCGATTTTGCGACTTTGACCGGCGCGGCGCGCGTTGCCCTGGGTCCCGACCTGCCGGCGATGTTCTGCGATGACCGGGACATGGCGGACGGGCTGCTAAAGGCTGGCGAGGATGAAAGCGACCCGCTTTGGCAGTTGCCTCTCTGGTCCGGCTATGATGCGATGTTGAGCAGCCCGATTGCCGATTGCGTCAACAGTGCCTCCGGCGGCTTTGCCGGGTGTATCACCGCGGCGCTTTTCCTGAAGAAATTTGCCCCGGAATCGGTGCCATGGGCGCATTTCGATACGTTTGCCTGGCGCCCGGCGGCCAAGCCGGGACGGCCAATCGGCGGCGAAGCGCTGGGTCTGCGGGCGAGCTGGCGATACTTGCAGGGGCGGTTTGGTAAATAGGTAAAGGCCGGTATTGGGTTGGATTTGGGTTTGGGCGCGTGAGTAAATTCAGACACCCAGCACCATGGCCATGCCAGATGCGGCCAGCAGGACCTCGACGGTGCGGATGAAGGCGGGCGTATCGAGGCGCATGACGATCCGCTTGCCGGCCCAGGAACCTGCAATCAGGGCAATGCCAATGGTGATGCCATATATGATCGTTTCGAAATCGAGGACTGAAAACCGCCCATAGACGGCAGACTTGGTCAGGTGGACAGCAGCGGCACCGAGCGCTTCGGTCGCCAGATAGGCCCCCTTTACCAAGCCATAAGCAAGGAAGAAGGGCGCGTTGATCGGGCCGACGGTTCCCACGATCCCTGACAGCAACCCCATGATCGCGCCGAGCGGCAACAGCTGCCATCGCTTGATTGCCATGTTCCTTCGGGCAGCCCAGCGCCTTGCCGGGATCATCAGCAGAATGAAGGCGCCGAGCAAACGGTGGATCGACTGCACGTCGAGTTCGACGAAGATGAAGGCTCCGATCGCTGCGAACGGCACCGCTCCGGCCACGTACATGCGCACCGCGGCCCAATCCGTCTCGCGCCAGGAAAAGGTCGCTCGGGACAGGTTGCCGAGCAGCGCCGCCACAGTCAGGATCGGCACGGCCTGTCCGGCTCCGAAAACATAGACAAAGACCGGCAGCAGGATAACTGCGCTGCCGAAACCGACAACGCCTCCGATCGTCCCGGCAACCAAGGCCACTGCAAGCAGCGGGAGCCAGAGCAGCGGCTCCATCACGCTTCTGCAGCGGATCGGGCAGGCGGGAGCATTTTCGGCACCAGCAAGAGATAGGCGAGCATGCCGAACAGTTCGACCAGCGACTGAAAGACGATGACCACGGTGGCGACCTGCCACTGTGGCGCAAGCGCGAGCGCAAGCGGCAGAACGACAAACGAGTTCCGGGTACCGAGACTGAACACCAGTGCGCGTGCGGAGCCGACCGGCAGGCGCAGAAATTTTGACAAGGCGAGTCCGATCAGTGCGGCAGTGACAAGGAATGTCACGAAGACACCCAGCACTTGCCCAAGCACCGGCAGCGCCCCAACAACGGCCTGCACCTGCGAACCGGCGATCAGGAAAACCACAAGAGCAAGCAGCGGAACCGGCAACCAGCCAATCTGTTCAACGATTTTCTCTCCCCCCTGCTGCCGTTCAGCCCAGCGCTCGGTCAACCAGGCTGCGAGCAATGGCAGAATGATCAGGGTAAGAAATGCCAGCGCGATCTGGTCTGCCGCCAGCAGTTCCAGAAACATGTTGCCCATGAACAGCCAGAGATAAGCGGGCAGCAGGCACAGCTGGACGACAAGGTTCACCGGAGTTGCGGCAATGGCGCGCCGACTGTCGCCGCCGCCCAGATGAGTGAAGGTAATATACCAGTCGGTGCAGGGAACCAGCAGGACCAGCAACACGCCCAAACGAATGGCGGGATCATCTGGCAGAAAGATCAGCAAGACCCAAACAAGCAAGGGGACAAGCAGGAAGTTGCCGGTCAGAACTGCGCCCATGAAGCGCCGGTCGCGAAAGGCCTCGGGCAGGTGCGTCAGCGGAACCTGAGTGAAGGTGGTATAGAGCAGCAGTCCCAGAACCGGCCACAGAACTGCCTCAAACGTGGCAGACACATCGGGCGCAACACTGCCGGTGCCAAGACCAGCAAGGATCGCGAGGAGGTATATCCAGACTTGATGTCGTTCCAGTTGCTGCCGTGTCATGCAAACAAATCTGCACTTCTATCCTTGCGAAGTCGAGGCAATAACGGAGCATAAGCAGGGGCTTGGCAGAAAGTTCGCTCAAGCAACTTGGTTTGCGCCGACAATCTCGTGGCTTCGGGTCAATGGCAACTATCCCGGAACTCGGGCGCAGAGCCTGTCCAATAGCGATGGTCCGGATTTGATTGTTCTGATGGCGGCTCACCAATTAACAGCGGAAATTCAGCCCTCGACACCACCCAACAGCGACACCGCTTGCTTAACCGCCCCCATGTCGTTTATGGGCGCTCGATTGTCATCGCTTTGCAATATGGCGCATAAGCCGCAGAGTGACGGGCATTTTTATCGCAATTGGGATTTCTTTACGCATGGACATGGAAACTGCAGAGACTGGCGCGCACGCGAAATTCGTGCTGATTGGTCCGGAGGAGGATTTTGATCCCCGGATCACCGCGCATCGCGGCGACCTCGCTGACATTGCGCTGGCCGGCAAGATGTTTGCCCCGCATTACGCGGCACCGATGCCGATGCGCTGTTCCGCGCCAAAGGCGATGATCCGCAAGCAGGGCGGCAAGGATCATGAAGCGATTTCCGAATTGCTGCACGGCGAGGATTTCCATGTACTGGATATCGCCGGCGACTGGGCCTGGGGCTATAGCGGTCATGACGGCTATGTCGGCTATGTGCCGGTGCATGCGCTGCAGCATCAAAAAAAGACGCCGGAGCCGACCCATGTGATCAGCGCCCGCGCGGCCCTGATCTTCATCGAGCCGGATTTCAAGTCGGGGGTGATGAAGCGGCTGCCGATGGGCGCGCGGATTGCCTGCGGTGAACCCAGCGAATGCGGCTTCTATCTGAAAAGCGGCAAGGGTTTTGTCCATGTCCGGCATGTCCAGCCGATTGGCACCAAGGTCGTGTTCGACGGCAGCAACGGCACCGCGGCGCTTGCCGAACAGCTGATTGGTGCGCCTTATCTCTGGGGCGGCCGCAGCGGTGATGGTCTGGATTGTTCGGGTCTGATCCAGATGATCCTGATGCTGACCGGCATTGTCGCACCGCGCGACAGCGACCAGCAGCTGGCCGCGCTGGGCGAAGAGATTGCGGAAGACGACAATCTGCGGCGCGGCGATCTGGTATTTTTCCCGAACCATGTCGGCCTGATGATCGACAAGGACCGGATCATCCATTCCACTTCGCACGCGATGCAGGTGGTGATCGAGCCGCTGGCGGATGTGGTGGCGCGCTTTGCTGCGGACAATGAACAGCCGGTACTGGCGCGCAAACGGCTGTCCTGAGGCTGGTCATGACGCAGACGATCTTTATCGACGGTGCCGTGGGCACGACCGGACTGGAAATTGCCGAACGGCTGTCCGGGCGGAGCGAATTCACTATGGTTTCGCTGCCCGAGGCGCAGCGCAAGGATCTGGCGGCGCGGCGCGAGGCGATCAATGACAGCGATTTTGTCATCCTCTGCCTGCCCGATGATGCGGCGCGGGAAGCGGTGGCGCTGATCGACAATGACCGGACTCGGGTTATCGATGCCTCGACCGCGCACCGGACCGCCGATGGCTGGGCCTATGGCTTTGCCGAATTTCGCGCGGGCCAACGCGACGCCATCGCGAATGCACGTTTTGTGTCCAATCCGGGCTGCTATCCGACCGGCTTTCTGGCGCTGGTGGCGCCGCTGATCGCCAGGGGATTGCTGCCAGCCGACTGGCCCTATGTGATGAACGCGGTGTCCGGCTATTCCGGCGGCGGCAAGGCGCTGATCGAGCGCTTTGCGGCGGAACCCGATCTGGCTTTCCGCAGCTATGGTCTGAACCTCGATCACAAGCATATGCCGGAGATGAAGATACAGGGCGGGCTGACCCACGATGTCATTTTTGCGCCATCGGTGATCCGCGCCTTCCGCGGGATGCTGGTCGAAGTGCCGTTGCATCTCGGTGCAATCGGCGCGGTTACACCCGATCAGCTGTTGGAAGAGCTGAGCGCCTTTTATGCCGGTTCAAACATCATTTCGGTGCAGAGCGGCAGCGGCCTTTCGGAATTGCTGATCAGCGAAAATGATGCGGCGACCGACCGGCTGGAGCTGTTTGTCTGCGGCAATGCCGGTGGCTATCATGCCCGGCTGATCGCGCGGCTCGATAATCTCGGCAAGGGCGCTTCGGGCGCCGCGGTGCAGAATCTGAATATCATGGCAGGTCTGGACGAAACCGCAGGCTTGCGGCTCTAGCGACCTGTTTCAGTCAAGCGGAATTATCGGCTCGGCCTAGCGCGCTCCTACTTATTCGAGTTGCGCTCAAGAAAGTCCTCCCCGGCACGGGGAGGGGGACCGCGCGAAGCGTGGTGGAGGGGGAGCGCGTCTGAGCGCAGCGCCTAGGCCGGGACCCCCTCCGTCAGCCCTTCGGGCTGCCACCTCCCCGCAAGCGGCGAGGATCTGCTGCTTCTTGAACCGCAGCGCTCTGACGAGAGAAGCTACCCTGACCCTTTTTAGGCCGTCCTTACCTAGGTTATGATGACCTTTCCACATAACGGAAACACGCTTCAGGCTTTCCCTTATTCGGCCGCTGCTTCCGCCTTGTCGGGACGCAGGCTGAGGCCGGCCCGACCACTGCGGAAGGCGCCCCACCAGGTCAGCGGATTGAGCGTGGTGGTGCCATCGAGCGAGAAGGTGATGAATTCCGCCCGTCCGCCGATATTCTCCCAGGGAATCGGACCGCCAAGGCCGAGCGGACTGGCGACCCGGCTGTCGGCGCTGAGATCGCGGTTGTCGCCGAGCAGATAGACTTCGCCTTCCGGAATCTCGACGGGCGCCACGTCATCGGTATATTGCGGACCGAGATCGATAATATTGTAGCTGACGCCATTGGGCAGGGTTTCGCGGACGATCGGCAGGTTGCAAACCGGTTTGCCATCAGCATCGACGCCGCGGGCTCCGGGGAATTCGTTGGCGTTGCAAGGATTATTGGCGTCGACCGGCACCTGTAGATCCGGCTGTACGTCCTGTCTGACGCCGATGCCGTTGAGGAATACCTGTCCGCCACGCAACTCAATCGTGTCGCCGGGCAGGCCGATCACCCGCTTGATATAGTCACTGCTCTGGTCTCTTGGCGTCAGGATGACGACGTCGCCGCGTTCCGGCAAAGAACCGAACAGGCGGCCCGACACGCGCGGCACGATATGGAAGGTGGGGGATACCCAGGACCAGCCATAGGCATATTTGCTGACGATCAGCCGGTCCCCGACAAGCAGGCCGGGCATCATCGATACCGAGGGGATGTAGAATGGCTTGGCGACCAGACTGTGGAACGCCAGCACCGCCAGCAACAGCAGGCCGATGCTCTTGATCTCGCCGATCCAGTCGGTTTTTTCCTTGTCAGGCTTTTCGCTGGATTTGCTGTCGGCGGTATTTTCTAGTGCCATATTGGTGTCTCTGGTTTCCTGGTCCATGCGACGCGCGGTTCCTAAGGTGGATTTGGTCCTAAAGCGGATGGGCTTCAATGATCACGAATGCCTGTGCCCATGGATGATCGTCGGTGAGTGTGAGATGAACAAATGCCTCATATCCTGCCGGAGTCAGCGCGTCGAGGCGTTTTTTCGCGCCGCCGGTCAGCGCCAGAGTCGGCGCGCCGCTCTTGGCATTGATGACGCCGATATCCTTCATGAAGACGCCGGCCCGGAAGCCGGTGCCGACCGCTTTGGAATAAGCCTCCTTGGCGGCGAAGCGTTTCGCATAGGTGCCCGCTTTGGTGAACGGTCGCCGCGCCGCCTTGGCGCGTTCCAGTTCGGTGAAAACGCGCAGCTCGAAGCGCTCACCAAAGCGGTCGAGCGAATTCTGGATACGTTCGATATTGCAGAGGTCGGAGCCGAGACCGATGATCATCTAAAACCCTCCCTGCAGCGAAGCTGTGGGGAGGTGGCGCCGAAGGCGACGGAGGGGCCGAGGTCAGGATTGGTGCTCGGGGTGAGAGGCCCCTCCACCACCCTGCGGGCGGTCCCCCTCCCCATCTGCGATGGGGAGGAAAAATGCGTCACCATTTTCAACGCGCATCATCCATCAACGCGCGCATCTGGCGGATGCTGCCATCCAGCCCGCTGAAGATGGCCTCGCCGATCAGGAAATGCCCGATATTCAGTTCTTTGAGCTGCGGGATTGCGGCGATCGGGATGACATTGTCAAAGGTCAGGCCGTGTCCTGCGTGGGGTTCGATGCCGTTTTTCGCCGCCAGTGCCGACGCGTCAGCGATCCGGCGCAGTTCGGCTTCGCGTTCGCTTCCGGCAAGCTCGGCATAACGGCCGGTGTGAAATTCTACCACCGGTGCGCCGAGGCGGATAGCCGCCTCTATCTGGCGGGGATCGGGTTCGATGAACAGGCTGACGCGGATATTTGCCTCTCTCAGCTGGCCGACAAAATCGGCGAGCTTGTTGTGCTGGCCGGCGGCATCTAGCCCGCCTTCGGTGGTCCGCTCCTCGCGGTTTTCCGGGACGATACAGGCGGCATGCGGCTTGTGGCGCAGCGCGATCGTCAGCATCTCGTCGGTCGCGGCCATTTCCAGATTGAGCGGGATGGTCAGGCTGTCCATCAATCTGATCAGATCATCATCGCGGATATGGCGCCGGTCTTCGCGCAGATGGGCGGTGATGCCATCCGCGCCCGCTGCTGCGGCGACCAGTGCCGCGCGCACGGGTTCCGGATGATCGCCGCCGCGGGCGTTGCGGATGGTGGCGACATGGTCAATATTGACGCCCAGTCTCAAAGGGTGTGTGTTGCTCACCCGGCTGGTATTTCGGCGCGACTGCCCGGCTTGATGGCGGGAATCGCTGCCAGTTCGGGGGGAAGTTCATCCGCAGCGTAGGATGGCACGTCCAGCGTCAGCAGCGGGAAGAACGGTACATCAAACTGGGCCGCCCCGTTCGAACGGTCGATCAAGGCACCGGCGGCAATAACATCGCCGCCCGCATCGCGGATCGCCTGAATGGCTTCGCGCGACGACAGGCCGGTGGTCACGACATCTTCCATCATCAGCACCTTCTGCCCTGGTTCGAGCCGAAACCCGCGGCGCAGTTCGAACGTGCCTTCGGGCCGTTCGAGGAACAGCGCGTCGAGACCGAGCGCACGCCCCATTTCGTGACCTATAATAACGCCGCCCATCGCCGGCGAGACGACAATATCGATCGAACGGCGGATATTTCCAGGCAATTTGTCGGCCAAGGCGGCGGCTACCCGCGCCGCACGCGCCGGGTTCATCAGCAACCGCGCGCATTGCAAATATTGCGCGCCATGGCGACCGGACGAAAGAATGAAATGGCCCTCCAGCAAGGCATCGCTGGCTCGGAATTCGGCTAAAATCTCGTCTTCTGTCACTATTTTATCCCGCGCTGTTTTGCTTGCTTCTGCCCAAATGGGCATATTGCGGCTGCATTGCCAGAGAAATTAAAGTCAAAAAACTGAAAAAATATCCATTCGGTAGCTTGAGGGTTACGGCAACCATGCCTATAAGCCGCCCCAATCGGACTATATCCGGGCCGGGCTTGCTGATTCACATTGTTGGGCCAATGCCGGAAAACTACCGAAACTTGAGGTAAGATAGGGTTGAGCGATATATGACTCATTTTGTGAAAGCTTGGATTCTGGCCATCGGCCTGATTCTCACGCCGGCAGCGTTGTCGGCGCAGCAGGAATTGCCAGCGGCACCGGTGGTTGAACCCGCGACGCCTTCGGTCGACCCGTTAGTGCCGGCTGGAGCAGATGCAGAAACGGCAGCGACTGCGAATGCTGCGCCTTCTGGACTTGATCCGGCCCTCTATACCCCGATGAAACCAACGCCAGGCATCGGCATGCCGGTCGATGGTGGCGTTGATTTTCAGCAGCAGTTCAGTGAAACCGGCCAAACCGCGCATTGGATCAACAACGCGATCCTGATCCCGATGATGGTTGGCGTGAGTCTACTGGTGCTTGGCCTGCTGTTCTGGGTCGTCTTTCGTTTTCGGCGTGGTGCCAATCCCGAGCCGTCCAAGACAACTCACAATACATTCATCGAAATCATCTGGACGGTTATCCCGGTTCTGATCCTTGTGGTCATCGCCGTGCCGTCGATCAGCCTGCTCGCTCGCCAGTTTGAACCGGCGCCAGAGGATGCGCTGACCGTCAAAGTGACCGGCTACCAATGGTATTGGGGCTATAGCTATCCCGATAACGGCGATTTCGAAGTCATTTCCAACATGCTGTCGGAAGAAGAAGCCGCAGCGCGCGGAGAACCATACCAATTGGCTGCTGACAACCGGATGGTTATTCCAGCGGGAAAGCCGGTCAAGCTGCTGATCACCGCAGCCGACGTCATTCACAGCTTTGCCTTGCCTTCGGCCTGGTTCAAGCTCGACGCGGTACCGGGGCGAATCAATGAAAAGGTTCTGCAGATCGACCGCGAAGGCGTCTATTATGGCCAATGTTCAGAACTTTGCGGCGCGCGTCACGGCTTCATGCCGATCACGGTCGAAGTTCTGTCCGAGGCAAAATTCAACGACTGGGTTCGCGCCAATGGCGGAACGCCAAAAGGCCAGGCGGCTTTGAACGAAGTCAGTGCTGAAGGCGCCGGAGCGGTAGAAGAAACCTCGACCGTCGTCGCACCGCAATTGGTGCCAGCATCAAATTCAACCGGAGCTGCCGCACCGGCTGCTTCTGCGCCAGTTACGCAATAAGGGTAAGTGACAATGACAACTATCACAGCAGATGGCCATATCGATGATCATGCGCATGATGCGGATCACAAGCCAGCCTTTTTCCAGCGCTGGTTCATGTCGACCAACCACAAGGACATCGGTACCCTCTATCTGATTTTCGCGATTGTCGCGGGTATCATCGGTGGTGCGATTTCCGGTTTGATGCGTCTCGAACTGGCTGAACCCGGTATCCAGTATTTGCAGATGTGGGCAACCGCCCACAATGGCATGATGGGTGGCGGCGAAGCGTCGATGGACGAGGCCTATCACCTTTGGAACGTGCTGATTACCGCGCACGGCCTGATCATGGTCTTCTTCATGGTCATGCCGGCGATGATTGGCGGCTTTGGTAACTGGTTCGTGCCGCTGATGATCGGCGCGCCCGACATGGCCTTTCCGCGGATGAACAATGTCAGCTTCTGGCTGCTGGTTCCCGCCTTCCTGCTGTTGTTCGGTTCCACCTTCGTTCCGGGCGGCTCCGGCCTTGGTGCCGGTACCGGCTGGACGGTCTATGCGCCGCTCTCGACCAGCGGTTCGGTTGGTCCGGCGGTGGACATGGCGATCCTGTCGCTCCACCTTGCAGGCGCCTCCTCCATTCTCGGGGCGATCAACTTCATCACCACCATCTTCAACATGCGCGCGCCGGGGATGACCCTGCACAAGATGCCGCTGTTTGTCTGGTCGGTGCTGGTAACCGCCTTCTTGCTGCTTCTGGCGCTTCCCGTGCTTGCAGCGGCGATCACGATGCTGTTGACCGACCGTAATTTCGGCACGACCTTCTATGATGCGGCAGGCGGCGGTGATCCGGTGCTGTATCAGCATCTGTTCTGGTTCTTTGGTCACCCCGAAGTCTACATCATGATCTTGCCCGGTTTCGGCATGATCAGCCATATCGTCTCGACCTTCAGCCGCAAGCCGGTGTTCGGCTATCTCGGCATGGCCTATGCAATGGTTGCCATCGGCGTGGTCGGCTTTGTGGTCTGGGCGCACCATATGTTCACCACCGGCATGTCGGTTAACGTGAAAATGTATTTCACCGCCGCTACCATGGTCATCGCGGTGCCGACCGGCATCAAGATCTTCTCGTGGATCGCAACCATGTGGGGCGGTTCGATGTCCTTCAAGACACCGATGATGTGGGCGCTTGGCTTCATCTTCATGTTCACCGTTGGTGGCGTGACCGGTGTTGTGCTGGCCAATGGCGGTATCGATGACAACCTTCACGACACTTATTATGTGGTTGCTCACTTCCACTATGTGCTGTCGCTGGGTGCGGTCTTCTCGATCTTTGCCGGCTTCTATTACTGGTTCCCGAAAATGTCGGGCCGGATGTACAACGAATTGCTGGGGCAGCTCCATTTCTGGATCTTCTTCATCGGCGTGAACATCCTGTTCTTCCCGCAGCACTTCCTCGGACAGCAGGGCATGCCACGTCGCTATGCCGACTATCCGGAGCAGTTTGCGTACTGGAACCAGATCAGCTCGATCGGCTATGCCGTGATGCTGGTCGGTGTGGTGATCTTCTTCATCAACATCGGCTACTCGCTGTTTGCCGGCCGCAAGGCGGAAGGCAATTACTGGGGCGAAGGCGCAACGACGCTGGAATGGACACTGTCCAGCCCGCCGCCGTTCCACCAGTTTGAAACGCTGCCGCAGATCAAGTGATCTGAGGACCAGTCCGAAGCTTGGAAAGAAATATGACCACAGCGGCACAAACGATACAGGGTTTGGCCAGTGCAAGAGATCTCTTTGCGCTGACCAAGCCGCGCGTGATGTCGCTGGTCATTTTTACCGCGCTCTGCGGATTGCTGGCCGCGCCCGGAACCATTCATCCGGTGATCGGTTTTACGGCAATCCTGGCGATCAGCCTGGGCGCAGGGGCTTCGGCCGCGCTCAACCAATGGTATGAATCGGATATCGATGCGGTGATGAAGCGGACCAGCGGGCGGCCATTGCCGGCTGGCCGGATGGACCGCGAAACCGCGCTGCATTTCGGTATCGGCCTGTCGGTCTTTTCGGTGCTGCTGATGGGCGTTGCGGTCAACTGGTTCAGCGCCGCGTTTCTGGCCTTTGCCATCTTCTTCTATGCCGTGATCTATACGATCTGGCTTAAGCGCAGCACGCCGCAGAATATTGTTATTGGCGGCGCTGCTGGTGCCTTCCCGCCGGCCATTGGCTGGGCTGCGGTAACCGGTGACGTGACGTTGATGCCGTTTCTGCTGTTTGCGATTATCTTCCTGTGGACACCGCCGCATTTCTGGGCGCTGGCGCTGTTCGTCAACAGCGACTATTCGAAAGCCGGTGTGCCGATGATGCCGGTGGTTGCCGGTCGGCAGTCGACCCGTCATCAGATATTCGGATACAGTCTGCTGCTGGCAGCCGTGACCGTAGCGCCCTTTGTCCTCGGACTGGCCGGAGCGGTCTATGGCGTCGCTGCGATCGCGCTGAGCGGTATATTCTGCGTGCTGGCCTGGCAGGTTGCTCGCAGCAAGACGACCGAGCCAAAAGACATGGCGGCAGAAAAACGTCTGTTCAAATTTTCGATCCTTTACCTGTTTGCGCTGTTCGCCGCGCTCGTCGCTGACCGGATGATCCTGTCATGAGCGAGATTGACCAGGACAAGGCGCCGATGAGCCCGGAAGAGCAGAAAGTCTATCAGGCGCGGCAAAAGCATCGGGCGGTGATCATGGCCGGGCTGCTGATCTTCATGGTGATATTATTTTATCTGATCACGATCGTCAAAATCGGGTCTGGCAGCTGATGGCGGTTGCGACAGCCCTTTCCGGCAAGAATCGCCGCAGCGCCATGATGGCGGGGGCGATGGGCCTTGGCATGCTGGGCCTCGGCTTTGCTGCCGTGCCGTTGTATGAAGTATTCTGCCGGGTGACCGGCTATGGCGGAACCACGCAACGCGTGGGCGAGGCGCAAGCCGCAACGGTTCAAGCCACCACCCGGGTGATGGCGATCCGGTTTGATTCCAACGTCAATTCCGCGCTGCCCTGGTCCTTCAAGCCGGAACAGGCCGTCGACCATGTGACCGTCGGCGCCCGCGATATGGCGGTGTATCTGGCGACCAACAATAGCGACCAGCCGGTTGTCGGCACCGCCACATTCAATGTGACGCCGCTGCTGGCCGGTCAGTATTTCAACAAGATCCAGTGTTTCTGCTTCAGCGAGCAATTGCTGAAACCCGGAGAGACGATGCGGATGCCGGTGCTATATTATGTCGACCCGGCGATCCTCGATGATCCGGAAACCAAGGATATCAAGGAAATCACGCTCAGCTATACCTTTTATCGCTCTACGGACGAGCAGGCAGTAGACGCCGGTAAAGGCGATAGCTAAGAGAGTTTTGAGACAAGGTTAGGGAAAAATTATGGCCGGTGCCAAAAATCATGATTATCACATTTTGCCGCCAGACATCTGGCCTCTGGTCGGCTCGTTTTCCGCGTTTGTCATGGCGATCGGCGGTATCCGCTGGATGCATGATGATATGTACAGCTTTGGCCCGCTGATCTTTGCGATCGGCTTGTCGGCGGTGTCGCTGACCTTTTATGCCTGGTGGGCCAATGTGATCAAGGAAGCCCATGAGGGCTACCACACGCCGGTGGTGCAGCTGCATCTGCGCTACGGCATGATCCTGTTCATCGCCTCCGAAGTGATGTTCTTCGTCGGCTGGTTCTGGTCCTGGTTCGATTTCTCCCTGTTCCCGCAGCCGGTGGAAATTGTCGACGGGGTTGTCACCAATTATATCGGGCAGGAGGGTGCTGCGGCGCTGCTGCAATGGCCGCCGAAGGGCATTGAGGTCCTCAACGCCTTTGAATTGCCTTTGCTCAACACGATGATCCTGCTGTGTTCCGGTACCACGATCACCTGGGCGCACCATTCGCTGATCCATGGTGACCGCAAGTCGATGATCACCGGCCTGTGGCTGACGATCATCTTGGGTGCGTTGTTCTCGTGCATTCAGGCGTATGAATATAGCGTAGCGCCGTTCCCGTTTGCCGGCATCAACTACAGCTCGGCTTTCTACATGGCGACCGGGTTCCACGGGTTCCACGTTCTGGTCGGTACGATCTTCCTGATCGTCTGTCTGGCGCGCGCCTACAAGGGGCATTTCACCCCGCAGCAGCATTTCGGCTTTGAAGCAGCGGCCTGGTACTGGCATTTTGTCGATGTCGTCTGGCTGTTCCTGTTCATCGTCGTCTATGTCTGGGGCGGCTGGGGCGCGCCGGTTCACTAGAGCATCGCTTTGAACCAAACCGAAAATACAAAAGGGCAGCCGGACGTACTTCCCGCTGCCCTTTTTGGTCTCTGCCCCCGGTGCGGGCAGCAGACGCTGTTTGCCAATGTGACGAAATTTTCCGAAAAATGCCGGAGCTGCGGCCTCGACTTCAGCCAGTATAATGTCGGCGATGGACCGGCGGCCTTTCTGACATTGATCGTTGGCGCGGTCGTTCTCGGGCTGGCGCTGGCGGTGGAGGCGAATTTCCATCCGCCGATATGGGTGCATATTTTGCTCTGGGTGCCGCTGACCGTAGGTGCCGTTGTCGGGTCGCTCCGCGTGTCGAAAGCGCTGTTGCTGATCCTCGAGCATCGCAATGATGCGAAAGAAGGCAGTATCGACGGCAGCGACGGGCCATGATCAAGCGGCTGCCGATATTCGTTACCATTCTGGTCCTGGCCGCAGTCGCAACCATGATCGGCCTCGGCATCTGGCAGCTGCAACGGGCGGAGTGGAA
The DNA here is from genome assembly GCA_002783865.1 of Sphingomonadales bacterium CG_4_10_14_3_um_filter_58_15. Lineage (GTDB taxonomy): Bacteria > Pseudomonadota > Alphaproteobacteria > Sphingomonadales > Sphingomonadaceae > Parasphingorhabdus. The sequence goes on along the minus strand of PFJE01000043.1, from coordinate 19,553 downwards.
GAACGGGTTGCTGGCAACCTACGCCGCCGCCTCGGATAGGCCCGCCATTGCCTACCCCGCTGTCCCCGACGCAGCAAACCCGCCCTATTTCCGCAAATCGAGCGTCAATTGCCTGGCCGTTGTCGGCTGGCGTTCGACCAGCGGTCGCAGTGCCGACGGGCAAGCGGGCTGGGCGCATGTCGCCCAGTGCCGGACCGCGGGTGCGGAAGGTCCGGGAGCGCAAGTCGTTGCCGGCTGGTCGGACCGTCCGGAAAATCCGGAGTGGGACGGCGGTATTGTCGATGGCATCATCGCGCCGGACAGCCAGTATGTCATCCGTCTGGTCGCCAGCGAACCGGTGGCAGGACTACAGAAAAGCCAGCCGCCCGCGCTCGAAGATGTGCCCAACAACCATCTGTCCTATGCGGTCCAGTGGTTCCTCTTTGCCGGCATTGCGCTGGTCATTTTTCTACTCGCCCTGCGCGGCCGCAACAAGGGCGTTGCCCAATCCGGCAACTTGTCCTAACCGCTCGCCATCATGGATTATATTTCGACCAGAGGCACCGCGCCCGCATTGAATTTTGAACAAGTGACCCTTGCTGGCCTGGCTGGCGACGGCGGACTCTATGTGCCGGAATCGTGGCCGTCGTTCAGCAGCAAAGAAATCGCCGCGATGGCCGGCCTTTCCTATGTCGAGGTTGCGGTCCGGGTGATGCAGCCGTTTGTCGGCGATGCGCTCGACGAAGCAGAATTGCGCGACCTGTGCGAACAGGCTTATGGCCGTTTCTCCCATGCCGCGGTGACGCCGCTGGTGCAGCTAGACGGGCGGCAATGGCTGCTCGAACTGTTTCACGGACCGACACTGGCGTTCAAGGATGTGGCCCTGCAACTGCTTGGCCTGTTGTTCGAGAAATTTCTCGCCCGGCAAGACAAGCATCTGACGGTGGTCGGCGCGACCTCTGGCGACACCGGCTCGGCGGCGATCGACGCGCTGGCAGGGCGGGACAAGGTCGATGTCTTCATGCTCCATCCCGATGGCCGGATTTCCGACGTTCAGCGGCGGCAGATGACGACGGTGCGCGCGCCCAATGTCTACAATATCGCAATCGACGGCAGTTTTGATGACGCCCAGGCGATGGTGAAGCGGATGTTCGCGGATCAGAAAGTGACCAACCGCTTCTCGATCTCGGCGGTCAATTCGATCAATTGGGCGCGGCTGATGGCGCAGGTGGTCTATTATTTTTACGCCGCCAGCCAATTGGGCGGCCCGCATCGCAAGATCGCCTTTTCCGTGCCGACGGGCAATTTCGGCGATGTTTTCGCCGGCTATGTCGCCGCAAAAATGGGGCTGCCGATCGAGCGGCTGATCGTCGCGACCAACGTCAACGACATCCTGCACCGGGCGCTCAGTGTGGGCGACTATTCGACCGGATCGGTCACGGCAACCGCAGCGCCATCCATGGATATTCAGGTCAGCAGCAATTTCGAACGCTTGCTGTTCGATCTCGAAGGCCGTGATGGTGCAAAGACCGCTGAGCGCATGGCGGCCTTTGAGCAGAGTCACAATATGCAGCTGGAGCCCGGCATGCGGGAAACGGCAGCGGCGATATTTACCAGCCACCGCGTCGATCCGGACGATATGGCGCTGGCGATGCGCTGGGCCCAGGACCGAGCCGGACATGTGATCGACCCGCATAGCGCGATTGGTCTGTCGGCAGCGCAGAATGTCGATCTCGATCCATCAGTGCCGGTGGTGACATTAGCCACCGCCCATCCGGCCAAATTTCCCGACGCGGTCGAGCGGGCAACCGGCGTTCGCCCGGCCTTGCCGCGCCGCGTGGGTGATCTGTTTGACCGCGAGGAAAAATATACCAGGCTGCCGGGCGACTATGATTCGGTGAAAGAATTTATCCTGTCCAACGCCACGCCGTCCGATGGCTGAGACCGCACCGGGCCCGATAGTGATGATCAGTGATCCGCGCAGCGACTATGCGCTGGTCGATTCGGGTCATGGCCGCAAGCTCGAGCGATACGGCACGTTCCATTTCATCCGCCCCGAGCCGCAGGCGATGTGGGCGCCAGCGAACGAAAACTGGCAAGCGGATGGCGAATTCATCCCGGCTTCCGACGAAGATGGCGGCGGGCGCTGGCATCTCTATGACAATGTCCCGGAAGAGGGCTGGCAGATGGACTGGGAAGAGGTCAGCTTTACCGCGCAATGCACGCCGTTTCGCCATCTCGCCTATTTTCCCGACATGGATCCGGTATGGCGCTGGTTCCGGAGCAATCTTGCGAAGCTCGAATCGCCGCAGATGATGAATCTGTTCGGCTATACCGGCGTCGGAACGCTGGCGCTGTCGGCAGCCGGGGCGAATCTGGTGCATGTCGATGCGTCGAAGAAATCGGTGAGCGCTGCGCGCGATAACGCCGCTCTGTCGGGCATGACCGACCGCCCGATCCGCTGGATCATCGACGATGCCGCGAAATTTGCTGCCCGGGAAGTCCGGCGCGAACGGCGCTACGATGCGATCCTGCTCGATCCGCCGAAATATGGCCGCGGACCCGATGGGGAAGTCTGGCGGCTGGAAGAAGATCTGGCCGGGCTGGTCGAGAATTGCGGAAAGCTGCTCGATGCCGACAGCCGCTGCCTGTTCCTGACGGTCTATGCCGTGCGCATGTCGGCGCTGGCGCTCGGTGCTTTGCTCAACGAGAAACTCTCCCATCTCGGCGGAACAATAGAAGTCGGTGAACTGGCGGTCCGGGAAGAGGCGCGCGGGTTGCTGTTGCCGACCGCGATTTTCGCCCGCTGGTCCGCCTGACTTGCCATTTAACCCCAACATGGTCAGAGAACATCCATGACAGATACATTGCTATTGGAAGTCAACGATCTAGATGTTGACGTGCTCACCGGGATCTATTCCGAAGAAACCCATTTGCCCCAGCCCTTGCGCATATCGATCGCGGCCGAACTGAAGGTTCAGGAACGCTATGAAGCGGACACGCCGCTCGATCACTCCAAAAATTACATGGATTTGAAACATGCAGCGACGGCTGCGCTGCCCGAAGGCGTTCATTTCAAGCTGATCGAAGCGGTCGCGGACCATATTATCGAGACGCTGTTTCTGCAGGACAAGAATATGCTGCGGGTCACGGTTAAGATCGTCAAACTGCTGATCTCGGAAAAAGGGGAGCAGATCGGTATCACGCTCAGCCGGGGCAGACGATGACGGCTCCGCTCGCGCTCGTCACCGGCGGCGTGAAGCGGGTCGGCGCGGTGATCGCGGCGCGATTGGCTGAATCAGGCTACGCGCTTGCTCTACATGGCAATAGCGATGTCATGCCGGAACAGGCGCTGGCCGATAAATTGCAGGAAACAGGCTCCGAATGGTCTGGATTTCAACAGGATTTTACCGCTGACGGAGCCGCGGAAACGCTGATGGATCAGGTGGTGGACCATTTTGGTCGGACGCCCGACCTGATCGTGAACAGCGCTTCGGTTTTCGGACAGGATGACGCCGACTCGATCAGCGAAACAGACCTGCAAGAGCATTACCGGGTCAACAGCATGGTCCCGATCCTGTTGACGACTGCTCTCCACCAGCGCCGAGCAGAGCGCCGGCCATCCGGAGACAGCCGGGCCTGTGTCATCCACATATTGGACCAGCGCATCCGCAATCCCAATCGCGACCAATTGAGCTACACCCTTGCCAAACAGGCTCTGGCCGGATCGGTGCGGTCTTTGGCAACGGCCTGCGCGGCCACTCTACGCGTCAACGGCGTTGCACCCGGACTGACGCTGACGGCTGGGGAATATGGCGACGACCAGCTTGCCAATATCACGGCGATGATGCCACTCGAGCGTCTTCCCGCCCCTGATGATATCGCCGAGGCGGTTTTGTATCTGGCGCGCGCTGAAGCGGTCACCGGACAAACCATCTACGTCGATGGCGGCGCGAACTTGAAGAGCTTTGATCGGGATTTTGTTCATCTCGGCAAGGAGTAGTGCCGCTGATACGCTACAAAGGACAGGTTTGAACCCGCCGCGTGATAGCCCATATTGATGATATCCGAGGACCAGTCGCTGCTGTGGCTGGAAGGGATGCATTTACAATTTTGAAAGGCTTATCATGCGTATTTCCCCCAAAATCTTACTGACAACCGCCGCTGTTTTCGCGCTCGCGGCTTGTTCGTCCGAAGCCCCTTCGGCATCGGTCGATGAAGGCTCGACCGATGCCATGATGGATTCGGCTGAAACCGCCGCGCCTGGCACGGTTGTCGATGTCGCCGTTGGCAATCCCGACTTCTCCACGTTGGTCACGGCTGTGACCGCTGCTGATCTTGGCGCGACGCTGGCTGGCGAAGGGCCGTTCACCGTTTTCGCTCCGACCAATGCTGCTTTTGACAAGGTCGACCCCGAGACGTTGAGCGCGTTGCTGACACCCGAGAAGAAAGACGATCTGACCGGGTTGCTGACCTACCATGTGGTGGCCGGTAAGTTGATGGCGGCTGATGTCGTCAAGGCGATCACCGATGGCGGCGGCACCGCGACCCTGACCACCGTGCAGGGCGCTCCGCTGAAAGCCACTCTTGATGGTGATTCGGTCATTCTCGAAGATGCCGCTGGCGGCAAATCGACCGTGATCCTGACCGATGTCGATGCATCGAACGGCGTGATCCACGCGATCGATACGGTTATCATGCCTGGCTAGTTTTCATCCCCCGAACTAGGATGGATAGGAAAGGGCTTCGCCGACTGGCGGAGCCCTTTTTTACTGGCACTATTGCGGGTTTGCTTTCCCCCGCAGGCGGGAGTAACCGGACCTGCGAATTTCATCATCGTTTGACCGCGAAGTGTGGCGAACGGATTGATCACAGGAAAGGAAATTCATGTTTAACGCCCCCAAGTTTATTCTCGCATCGACCCTGTTGGCGATGCTGCCGGCCTGTTCGCAAGAACTGAGCAAAGAGGAGCAGGAAATCCTCGACGCGCGTATTGCCGATGAAGCGCAGCCCACCAATATGATCGCCATACTGCAGGACAATCCCGACCTCAGCACCGCTAGCATATTGGTCGGCCTGTCCGGCGTTGGCATCGAGATGCAGGACAATGGTCCGTACACCGCCTTTGTTGCCACCAACGAAGCGTTCAACAAGCTGGGTACGCAAGCGCTGAGCGAATTGCTGTCGGCTGACAACAAGGAAGAGCTTGCGAGCATCGCGGAATATGGCCTGGTGAAAGGCACCATGACGTCTGCCGATATCGCCAAGGCGATTACCGATGGCGGTGGTAGCGCCAGCATCCCCACCGTCGGTGGCGGCGTGATCAAGGCGACGATGGACGGCGACGCCATCGTTCTGGAAGATGGCGCCGGCAACAAGGCGACCGTGACCAAGGCGGATGTGACATCGAGCAATGGCACGATGCACATTGTCGATAATTTGCTGATGCCGAAATAAGCGGCGTTATTGACTGACAGGGAAGGCCTCGCAGAAATGCGGGGCCTTTTTTATGGGCGCGAGTTTCCCTCTGACTTTACTGGGAATCTATTTCTACCGTTAGCCCTGAGCCTGTCGAAGGGCGGCTCAAGACGAGAAGCGTGGTTCGACAAGCTCACCACTAACGGCTAGAAACGAAGCTCGTAAACAACGCAGGAGTTCGCAATGCCGCAATATTGGCTGATGAAATCGGAGCCGGATGTCTACGGCTGGGACGATCTGGTCGCCGAGGGGGAAGGCACCTGGGACGGCGTCAAAAATGCGCAGGCGTCGAACAATATGAAAGCGATGAAGAAGGGCGATCAGATCTTTTTCTATCATTCGCGTCAGGGTCTGGACGTGGTCGGCATCATGGAGGTAAGCGAGGAGCATAGCCCGGATGTGACCACCGATCCGGAACGATGGGTGGTGGTCAAGGTGAAGCCGGTGCGGAAGCTGGCCAAGCCGGTGTCGCTGAAGGCGATAAAGCAGAATCCTGAGCTCGCGGATCTGGCGATCCTCAGGCAGTCGCGGCTGTCGGTGGCACCGGTGACGGAGAAGGAATGGCTGGCGATTCTGGCGATGGCTGGCGAGTGACCGAAGCGCCACGCTGATCCCGGGCGGTGCGGTTCCGGAAATCGGGCGATGAACATATCTGGCGGTTGAATTTTTTCCGCAATGCTTTCAAGGCCCCCGCATGATCATGCTTTCCCTGATTCTCCTCTCCCTCGGTCTCGCCATGGATGCCTTTGCCGCCGCGGTGGCGCAGGGCGCGTCCAGTCGCCCTAGCCGGTCGATGGCCTTGCGGATGAGTCTCGCCTTTGGCCTCGCCCAGGCGATCATGCCGTTGCTCGGCTGGGGGCTGGGGATTGCCTTTGCCGCCTCCATCGAATCGGTGGCCCACTGGATCGCGCTGGTGCTGCTCGGTGGGCTCGGGCTGCGGATGATCCGGGAGGGGCTCGATCGCGACCCCGACGAGCCGCTGAAGGAACTGTCGCTGTGGCCGCTACTGGTCGTCTCCATTGCCACCAGCATTGACGCCGCGATTGCCGGGATCACCTTGCCGAGCATTGGCGCGCCGATTGTTCTGGCCTGCGCGGTGATCGGACTGACCACAGCGCTGCTGACTTGGCCTGGCGTCTATCTGGGGGCGCTGGTCGGTGCTCGAATCGGCAAATGGGCCGAGGTGCTGGGGGGGCTGATCCTGATCGGGCTGGGGATCAAGATTTTTGTGATGCAGCAGTATTTTGGCGGGTGATTGAGCTTATTTTCCCCGCAAGCCGGTCACCGTTGCGCCAGCGGCCGTCAGAAACTCGACATCGGTCTTGAGGTGCAGCAGCCGCAATCCTTTGCGCTTCATCGCTTCGGCTAGTGCCGGTGCGAATTCGTCGGTGCTTTCGACGGTCGCGTTCCAGCCGCCATAAGCTTCGGCCAGTTTGGCGAAATCCGGGTTCTTCAGCGATGTCGCCGATAGCCGCGCCGGATATTCGCGTTCCTGGTGCAGGCGGATGGTGCCGAAGCTGCCGTTGTCGATCACCAGCACCAGCAGATTGGCGTCATACTGGATCGCGGTGGCGAGTTCCTGGCCGTTCATCATGAAGTCGCCGTCACCGGCGATCACCACCGAGACGCGCTCGGGGAAGCGCAAGGCGGCAGCGACCGAGGCGGGGACGCCGTAGCCCATCGCGCCGGAGGTCGGGGCGAGCTGGCTGGGGAAATTGCCATATGTCCAGTAGCGGTGCCACCAGCCGGAGAAATTGCCGGCCCCGTTGCAGATGATTGTGTCGGCGGGGAGTTGTTCCTGCATTGCAGCCACGCAAAGGCCGAGGTCGAGTTTGGCGGCGGTCGGTTTCGGGCTGGACCATTCGAGATAATTGTCATGTGCCGTCTTGCCCGCGTCAAAGCTGAGCAAATCATCGTCCCACAGCGCCACCTGTTCGGCAAATTCGTCCATCTCGGCGCAGATCGGCAGGTCGGTGCGGTAGACATGGTTGAGCTCGTCGGGATCGGGATGGACGTGGACCAGGATCTGGTCGGGATGGTCGGGAGTGATCAAAGTATAGCCATCGGTGGTCGCCTCGCCGAGCCGTGCGCCGACCGCGAGTATCAGATCGGCATCCCTGATCCGCTGGGTGAGCTTCGGATTGGGACCATAGCCGAGATTGCCGGCATAGACCGGGCTGGTATTGGGGAAATTATCCTGCCGCCGGAAGGCGACCGCCACCGGCAGCCCGATCCGCTCGGCATATTCGGCGAAATAATGTCTGGCCTTGGCGCTCCAGGCGGCACCGCCGATGATGGCGATCGGATCGGTGGCATCGCGCAGCATGTCGGTGAGAGTGGTCATCGAATCGGGGCAGAGCGGTTGGGCCGGAGCAATGACCTTCGGCCGGTCGAGCGCCTCGACCTCGTCGCGCAACATGTCCTCGGGCAGGGCGAGGACCACCGGGCCGGGCCGGCCGGAGCTGGCGGTATCGAAGGCGCGGGCGAGATATTCCGGAATGCGCGCGGCATTGTCGATTCTTGCCGCCCATTTGGCGAGCGGAGTGAACATCGCGGTGAAATCGACTTCCTGAAAGCCTTCGCGGTCACGGTCATCGCGGGCGACATCGCCAATGAACAGGATCATCGGGGTCGAATCCTGCATCGCGGTGTGGACGCCGATGCTGGCGTTGGTGGCGCCGGGGCCGCGGGTGACAAAGGCGATGCCGGGCTGGCCGGTCATCTTGCCGTCGGCCTCGGCCATGAAGGCGGCGCTGCCGTCCTGACGGGTGGAGACGGTCTGGATCGAGGCGCAGTCGTGCAGCGCGTCGAGCACCGAGAGGAAACTCTCGCCGGGCACGGTGAAGATGCGTTCTGTGCCCTGGATGACCAGCTGGTCGACGAGTATCTGTGCCCCGGTGCGTTTTTTCATTTCTTCGTCCTTCACTCCCTTCTCCCGTGAGGGAGAAGGATACAAAGCCTTGCCAGCTTGCTGGCTAGGCGGAGTTGGATGAGGGTGTTCTGCCCTCGAGACAGTGTACACCCTCACCCAGCTATGACTAGGCAACAAGTTGCCAAGTCGCCGCAACCCTCTCCCCGAAGGGAGAGGGAATTGTTCAAGCCTGATGGATTGCTTTGGTCACCATATAGGCTTTTAGCCCGTCGGGTCCGTCTTCCGATCCATGGCCGCTTTCCTTGACGCCGCCGAAGGGCGCGTCGCCGGGGCTGACGGTGAGATTGTTGATCGCCACCATTCCGGCTTCAATCTTGTCGCCGACCATATTGGCGGTGTGCAGGCTGGAGGTAAAGGCATAAGCGGCGAGTCCCAAGGGCAGGCGGTTGGCCTGTTCAATCGCTTCGTCGAGCGTGTCGAACGGCCGCATCACCGCGACCGGGCCAAACGGCTCGTCGTTCATGATATTGGCGTCGAGCGGAACATGCGACAGCACCGTCGGATCAAAGAAAAAGCCGTCCTTGTCCTGCCGGTGGCCGCCGAGCATCACTTCCGCGCCCTTGCTTTTGGCATCGCTGATCATATCGCCGACCGAACTGGGTCGACGGGGATTGGCCAGCGGACCCATTTCAATTCCGTCAGCAAAGCCATCACCGACCGCAACCTTGGCGGCGCGCTCTGTAAAGGCCTTTTCGAATCGGTCATAGATGCCCGACTGGACATAGAATCGGGTTGGAGAAACGCAGACCTGACCGGCATTGCGGAATTTTCCGGTGACCACCAGATCAAGCGTCTTTTCCAGATCGCAGTCATCGAACACCAGCACCGGCGCGTGTCCGCCCAGCTCCATGGTCGTGCGTTTCATGCCTTCGGCGGCGAGCTTCATCAGATGCTTGCCGACGGGGACGGAACCGGTGAAGCTGATCTTGCGGATCACCGGCGAGGCGATGAGATGGCTGGAGACTTCGGCCGGATCGCCAAAGACAACTTGTGCAACACCGGCGGGCAGGCCCGCATCGACCAGGCAGCGGATCATCTCGATCGGGCTGGCCGGGGTTTCCTCTGCCGGTTTGAGAATGATCGAGCAGCCGGCAGCAATCGCCGGGGCGAGCTTGCGCACTGGGGTGAAGACCGGGAAATTCCAGGGGCTGAAGGCCGCCACGGGCCCAACCGGCTGATATTTGACGAAACTGTTCTGACCTGCGGGGCGCACCAATACGCGGCCGTAACAGCGCTTGGCTTCTTCGGCCATGATGTCGAAATGGCTGGCGGATGCGGTGACTTCGCCGATCGCCTGGGGTAGTGGCTTGCCTTGCTCTGCGGTCATCAGTCGGCCAATTTCCGGCGCCCGTTCGCGCATCAGATCGGCGGCCTTGTGGAGGATCGCGGCGCGCTCGCCCACCGGCGTGTCGCGCCAGATCGGAAAGGCGCGGTCCGCCGCATCCAGCGCGCGATCCAGATCAGCCCTGGTTGCTTTCGGCAAATCGGAGATGACCTTGCCGGTCGCCGGGTTCACGACATGATGAACATCGCGCTCGCCAACATCGATCCATTCGCCATCGATATGGAATTGCAGTTTTTGCGGATATGAATTGGACATGGTTGCTCCTGAAACCTTCTGTCTTGGCACTAGACTTGTAGCCCGAATCCCGCAATGACTGTGAGAAATAATGAGAGGAGATTTTCATGGAGATCGTCACCGAAGGCCTGCGTTTTCCCGAAGGGCCGATTGCTATGCCGGACGGCAGCGTCATATTGGTCGAAATCGAGGCGCAGCAGCTGACCCGGGTCTTGCCCGATGGCACCAAGCAGCTGGTCGCGAAAACCGGCGGCGGTCCCAACGGCGCGGCTATGGGTCCCGATGGCAAAATCTATGTCTGCAACAATGGTGGTTTTGAATATCACGATGAAAATGGTTTTCTGACCCCCGCCGGTATCGCCAAGGATTATGTCGGCGGCCGTATTCAGCGGGTTGATCCCGAGACCGGCGAGGTCGAAACCCTCTATAACGACGGCGATTTCGGCTGCATCCTGCGCGGACCCAATGATATCCAGTTCGATACGCATGGCGGCTTCTGGTTCACCGACCATGGCAAGACCGACTATGACAAACGCTGTCACGACATCGTCGGCATTTTCTATGCCAAGGCCGATGGCAGCCATCTGGAAGAAGTGATCTTTCCTTCCAACAATCCCAATGGCGTCGGCATTTCGCCGGACGGCAAGACGCTCTACGCTGCGGAAACCTTCACCTGCAGATTGATGAAATTCAATATCACCGCGCCCGGCAAGGTGGCACCCGATGCTGGCCCCGGCGGTCCCGGCATCCCGCTCTATCGCCCCTCAGGCTATAAATTTTTCGACAGTCTGGCGATGGAGGAATGCGGCAATATCTGCGTTGCGACCATCGGTGAAAGCGGAATCAGTGTGATTTCTCCCGAGGGCGAGCTGGTCGAATTTGTCGCCACGCCGGATATTTTTACCACCAATATCTGTTTTGGCGGCGAGGATATGATGGATGCCTGGATCTGCCTGTCCGCAACCGGAAAACTGGTCAAAACCCGATGGAAGCGGCCGGGAATGAAACTGGAATATCTCAACAAATAGGAACTGCCCTTGTCAAGAATCCATGACGAATCACACCGGATCGACCGGGTCGGCTGGCTGCGCGCTGCCGTATTGGGTGCCAATGACGGGATTGTCTCGACCGCCAGTCTGGTCGTCGGGGTTGCCGCAGCGGCGACGTCCCAGCAGACAATATTGCTCACTGCCTTTGCCGGTCTCGTAGCCGGCGCCATGTCAATGGCGGCAGGCGAATATGTATCGGTCAGTTCCCAGGCCGATAGCGAAAAGGCCGAACGGGCCAAGGAAGCCTGGGAGCTGGAGCATCAGCCCAAGGCCGAGCGGATCGAGTTGATCTCGATCTACAAGAACCGGGGACTGACGGCTGACTTGGCAGAACAGGTCACCGACCAGATGACGGCGCATGACGCGCTCGGTACGCATTTGCGCGACGAGCTTGGCCTGACCAAGCATTTCTCGGCCAAGCCGCTGCAGGCCGCCCTTGCGTCAGCGCTGGCTTTTGCGGTGGGCGCGATCTTGCCGGTCATTCTCGCGGCGCTGTTGTCGGGCCAGATGCTGATCTGGGTGGTGTCCGGCGCGGCGCTGGCGCTGCTTGCTGCATTGGGCGCGGCGGGAGCCATGCTGGGCGGGGCGCCGATCTGGCGACCGGTGGTCCGGGTCACCTTCTGGGGGGCCGCTGCGATGGCCGCCACCGCCGCCATCGGGTCGATTTTTGGAGCTACTGTTGCATGAACTATGACACCGTGATTTTTGATTTTGGCGGCGTGATCACCTCGTCGCCGTTTGAAGCCTTCAACCGGCTGGAAGCCGAGAAGGGGGTGCCGAAAGACAGCGTTCGCCGGATCAACAGCGCCGATCCCGATGACAACGCCTGGGCGAAGTTCGAACGGGCGGAAATCGACGCAGCCGGTTTTGACGAAGCCTTTGCCGCCGAAGCGCGCGCGATCGGCATTGAACTGCGCGGTGCAGATGTGCTGGCGCGGCTGGCCGGAGATGTGCGGCCCAATATGGTAGCGACGCTGGATCGCCTGCAAGCCGAGGGTATCCGGATATCCTGCATCACCAACAATGTCCCTGCCGGTAAAGGCTCCGGGATGGCGATGGATGACCAGAAGGCAGCGGCGGTGAAGGATATCATGCAGCGCTTCGACCATATTATTGAAAGCAGCAAGGCGGGAATCCGCAAGCCCGATCCCCGCATCTACCAGATGATGTGTGAAGCGCTGAATGTCGAACCGGCGCAGTGCATCTATCTCGATGATCTCGGGATCAACTGCAAACCGGCGGCTGCACTGGGCATGGCGGCGATCAAGGTGTCGTCAGAACAGCAGGCGCTGGGTGATCTGGGTGCGCTGTTGAATATGCAACTGCCCTGATCTTTTTGGGCGAATCCGACCAAAGCTGTAATATATTCGTCATCAATGAGTCGTCGAATGGTCGTGAAATCGCTATAGCGCGACGGGATTGCAAGGTTGCGGGGATTCGTGGGAAATAGCTTTTCGGACAGATTTGACGTCGTGACCCGCTGGTATAACCAGCAGGGCCTGTACCCTATGCTGTTGGTGATATTGGTTGTTTTGCTGCTGATTCAGGCGATCAGACTGACCTGGCTAGTTCTGACTCCGCTGGGCCCGGTCGGCGATTATCGCGCCAATGATGCACAGGTGCTGTCGCCGCAATCGCGGCTGACCCTGTTCAGCAGCTTCGATCCGTTTTTCCGTGGCGGCGCGGCGCAGACCGCCAATGTCGTGACATCGCTGCAACTGACGCTGTTCGGGATCCGGATGAACGAGGCGTCGGGGCTCGGTTCGGCGATTCTGTCGGGACCGGATGGCGTGCAGGAAAATTATGTTGTCGGCCAAGAGATCATGTCGGGAGTCAGCCTGAACAGCGTCGCCTTTGACCATGTGATCATCAGTCGCGGCGGTGTGCTGGAGAGTCTCTATCTCGACCAGTCGGTTCCGGCGCAAACCGTGGGGACCGAAGACCCAGAAGTGGCCACTACGCTGGCAACGGGTGGCAATGAAATACCCGGCATCGCATCGCTGGCACCGCGCAACGAACAGGGCAAGGTCACCGGTATTGTCATCGCTCCTTTGGGTGATGGCAGTCTGTTCAAGAGTGCGGGTTTTCGCGATGGCGACGTCATAGTATCGATAAATGGCAATCGGGTGAGTTCGACCAGCGATATCGAAACCCTGAAAAGCCAAATCCAGCCGGGCGCTCGTCTGTCCGTCGAAGTCGAGCGCGGAGCCAATACGGTTCCGATTGCTGTCAATCTGGGAGCCCCATAATGTCTAGCCTGTTTGCCCGGATCATCGCCGTTCTTGCTCTGTCTGCCAGCCTGTACGCCGCGCCGGCGTCTGCGCAGCACACGCTGAATGTGCGCGATGCCGATATCCGCGCGTTCGTGCAGGACGCGGCCAAG
>PFJE01000043.1:0-6109 GCA_002783865.1 Sphingomonadales bacterium CG_4_10_14_3_um_filter_58_15 | reverse complement strand
TTCGAAATTTTCCTGTCGACCTTGCGCGCCAATAATCTGGTCGCGATTCCGACAACCCGCGGCGCCTATCGCATCCAGCCGGCCGATGGCGCGGCTTCACAGCCGACCCGGATCGGTTCGCGCGGCGCCGAGGGTAATCAGCTGGTCACCGAAGTGGTGCGGCTGAAATCGATTGTGGCGACCGAAGCGCTGGAAACGCTCCGGCCGCTGGTCAGCAAACAGGGGTCAATCACCTCGAATCGTAACGCCAACAGCCTGGTGATCGTCGATTATGCCGACAATATCCGCCGGATCCGCAGTCTGGTCGGCGAAATCGATCGCGACAGCGCTGCCAGCACGATTATCACGCTGAAAAATGCCGGTGCCCGGGAAATCGCCACGTCGCTGCAGGCGCTTGCCGCACAGGGCGGCGGTGAGGGATTGCGTTCGCCGGTGACCGTGGTGCCGATCGACAGCAGCAACAGCATTGCGCTGCGCGGCGACCCCGGTGCGGTGTCGCGCTTTGCGCAAATGGCGCGGGAACTCGACAAGGGCGCGGAATCGGGAACCGAGATAAGGGTTCACCGGCTGGACTATGCCAATGCCGAGCAACTGTTGCCGGTGATTGAGAATTTGCTCGGAAACAAAGGCACGGGCGGCAGTTCGGCGGCGGTTGTGCCCGCCAGCGGCGGCGAAGGCGCGGCCGCTCCCGCTGCCAGCAGCGGCGGTAACGGCAATGGTATCGCCAGCCGCGGACCGTCGATTGTGACCCGCCTGGAAGGGACCAATGCCATCATTGTCGCCGCCAATCCCGATGTGCAGCGGATGATCGGCGAATTGATCCGGCAGCTTGATACGCGGCAGGAACAGGTGGTGGTAGAAGCGATCATCGTCGAGATTTCGGAGACGCTGGCGCGGGAGCTGGGCGTGCAATGGCTGGTCGGCGGCAAGGACGTGCCGTTTGCGGTGACCAATTTCTCCAACGCCTCGCCCAATATTGTCGATGTCGCCGGTGGTTTGCTCGCCAATCAATTTGATACCACGACCACCACGACGACCAACACGGCGACGACAACGACCACCAACAGCGCGGTTGGCGATGCGTTGCGGCAGAATGCAGCGGATGCGGTGCTGAGCGCGCGTGGCGGCTTTGGCGGCTTTGCCACTAGCCTCGGCGGCAGCGCGGTGCTGGGTGCGATCATCAATGCCGTGCAGTCGGACAGCAACAGCAATGTGCTGTCGACGCCTTCTTTGACGGTAAACAACAATCTCAAGGGCAGCATCCTGTTCGGTCAGGAGATTCCTGTGTCGACCGGCGAGGCGCTGTCGAACAATTTCGACAATGCGTTCCGCACGATCCAGCGGCAGAATGTCGGGATCGAGCTGGAAGTGACGCCGCAGATCAATGCTGGCGATGAAGTGCGGATGGAATTGCGGCAGCAGGTCAGTTCGATCGCCGGGCCGGTGTCCGACGATTTTAACGAGCTGATCATCAACAAGCGGGAAATCAACACCACTGTGACCGTCGGTGATGGCGAGATTATCGCGCTAGGCGGGCTGCTTGACGACAACGAGCGGCGAACGATCCAGAAAGTGCCGTTTCTGGGCGATATTCCGATCCTCGGCGAATTGTTCAAGTCGCGCGGCAAATCGCGGGTCAAGACCAATCTGATGGTCTTCATTCGGCCGACAATCCTGAAGGATCCGAATGATGCGCGGCGTTTCTCCAGCAACCGCTATGGCTATGTTCGCGATCAGCAGCTGCGCCGGAATCCTGACCAGGAACCGTCGATTGATGCCTTGGTGCGCGATTATCTCGGCACCGTCCCGCCATCGGTCGAGGGGCGGCCGGACGACCAGATCATCTATGCGCCCGGCGATATGCCCGCGGTGCGCGACAGCGGCGTGATTGAGCAGACGCCGCTGCCAGCGAGTGAGCCCAGCGGGAATCAATGATGAAAATCGCTCGGGGAACAGAGGCGGTTGTTTCCGAAGCGGATAGCGGACCGGTCACGGCAGTGGCTGTGCGAGATCTGCCTTATGCCTATGCCCGCGATCATGGGCTGATTGTGCAGGAACATGTCGGTGAGCGGCTTTCGCTGGCTCTGCGCGAGGGTTCCGACCCCTCGGCGCTACTCGAGGTCCGCCGCTATCTGGCTTTGCCGTTCGATGTCGAACTGGTCGATGGCCCGGCGTTCGAGAAGCTGCTGAGTGCGCATTATGCGATGGACGGCAGTGCGGCGGCGATGGCCGGCGATATGGCGCTGGCCGGCGAAGGGCTGGACGATATTGCCGGCGATATCCCGAGCGCCGAGGATCTGCTCGACAGCGCCGACGATGCGCCGACCATCCGCCTGATCAACGGGATCATTGCCGAGGCCGCAAGGCAGGGCGCCTCCGATATCCATATCGAGCCCTATGAGACGGGTCTTGTGGTGCGGATGCGGGTCGACGGCGTGCTCACAGAAAAACTCCGCATGCCGCCGCATGTTGCCGGCGTGATCGTCAACCGGATCAAGGTGATGGCGCGACTGGATATTGCCGAGAGAAGAATTCCGCAGGATGGCCGGATCAGCCTGACGCTCGGCGGGAAACTGCTCGATGTGCGTGTGTCCACGTTGCCCAATCGGGCCAGCGAGCGGGTAGTGATGCGCATTCTCGATAAGGAAAGCGCAGGGATATCGCTCGATCTGCTCGGTATGTCGGCCAGTACCCATGCAATCCTGACCGATGCGCTTTCGGAACCCAATGGCATCATCTTGGTCACCGGGCCTACCGGCTCGGGCAAGACCACGACGCTTTATGCAGGGCTCAAGCAGCTCAACGATGGCAGCCGCAATATCCTGACCGTCGAGGACCCGGTGGAATATGCGATTGAGGGCATCGGTCAGACCCAGGTCAATGCCAAGGTCGGTCTCACCTTTGCGGCTGGGCTGCGAGCGATTCTACGTCAGGACCCCGACGTTGTCATGATCGGCGAGATCCGTGACCGCGAAACCGCCGAGATCGCGGTGCAGGCCAGTCTCACCGGCCATCTGGTGCTGTCCACGGTGCACACCAATGATGCAGTCGGCGCCATCACCCGGATGCGCGACATGAAGGTCGAGCCGTTTCTGCTGGCATCAACCTTGCGCGCCGTCATCGCCCAGCGTCTGGTCAGAAAGCTCTGCGAACATTGCCGCACGCCGATTCAGGCGGATGGCTCTCTGGCTTCGCTGCTCGGTTTTGACAATGGTACGGTCGTCTACCGCGAGACCGGCTGCGAGCATTGCAGCCAGACCGGGTTTCAGGGCCGTATCGGCGTGTTCGAGGCGATACGCATTGACGACACCTTGCGAAAGCTGATCAATGATGGCGGTGACGAGGCTGCGATTACCGCCCATGCGTTCCGGAACCAGCCCCATCTGGGTGTAGCCGCGAGAGCGCTTGTCCGCGAGGGTCTGACCACGCCGGAAGAAGCGATCCGGATATCGAGGCGCGAAAGCGAAGCGGTCGATGCCTGATTATGCCTATCGCGCGATCGACCCGAAGGGTCGGGAAAAGACCGGGCGGCTGACTGCGGCCAGCGACGATGCGGCGCGGGCGAAGCTGACCGAACGCAATTTCTATGTCGTCAAGATGGAAGCGGCGCAGGGCGGAAAGAGCAAGCAAGCCAAGGCGTCTGCCGGACTATTCGGTCCAAAAAAACTGACATCAAAAGAGCTCACCCTGTTCACCCGGCAATTGTCCTCGCTGGCCCAGGTCAGTCCCTTGGAAGAAGCGCTGCGTCTGATCGGTAACCAGAATGAAAAACCGCATGTGCAGCAGCGGATCGCGACGGTTCATGGCGGCGTGATCGAGGGGCAGCGCCTGTCCGAGGCGATGCGCCGCGAGCCAAAAAGCTTTCCGCCGCTCTACCGCGCGATGATTGCCGCTGGCGAAAGTTCGGGCACCTTGCCCGACATCACCGAACGACTGGCCGATCTGCTCGAGCGACAAGCGGAATTGCGCGGCAAATTGATCGGTACGCTCGCTTATCCGATTGTGCTGGCGCTGGTCTCGATCATCGTCGTGGCGCTGCTGATGATCGCGGTTGTCCCGAAAGTGGTCGAGCAATTTGATGATGTGAACCAGCAACTGCCGATGGTCACACGCATCGTGATTGGCATTTCCAGCTTTCTGGCGGACTGGTGGTGGGCGATTGCGATTGTGATCGGACTGGCAGCGCTGATCGGCTGGCGTGCGCTAAAGGAACCACAAATCAAATATCGGTTTGACGGTTTCCTGCTGCGCCTGCCGTTTTTCGGGCGGTTGCTGCGCGATCTGCACGCGGCGCGTCTGGCCCGAACCCTGTCCACCATGGTCGCGAGTAGGTTGCCGATTATCGAGGGGTTGAAACTGACCACCAATACGATCCACAACAGCGTATTGCGCAGGGCGTCGGAAGATATGGTCGAAGCAATTCGGGGCGGCGGCAGCCTCTCCACGGCGCTGAAAAATTCAGGAGTTTTTCCGCCGATGCTGGTCTATATGACCTCCAGCGGCGAGGCATCGGGACAGCTGGATGACATGCTGGCGCGGGCGGCGGGCTATCTGGAGCGCGAGTTTGACAATTTCAGTTCCACCGCCTTGTCTTTGCTGGAACCGCTGATCATCGTGGGTCTTGGCGGGCTGGTCGCGGTGGTGATATTGGCGATTTTATTACCGATCCTGCAGCTACAAAATCTTGCCGGACTATAGGGCCGGAAAAAAGGAATGATCATGACGACAGACAGAGACAATCCTGTTGAGGCTTCGGTCCCGGAGGAAAGCAAGCGGAAAAAGCGCAATGGCTTCACCTTGGTCGAGCTGATGGTGGTGATTTTCATTCTCGGTCTGCTGACCACCATCGTGGTGATCAACGTGCTGCCCAGCCAGGATCGGGCAATGGTCGAGAAGGCGCGGGCGGACATTGCGACGCTCGGACAGGCGCTGGAAATGTACCGGCTCGATAATCTCGGTTATCCGACGTCCTCGGACGGTCTGCAGGCTCTGATCGCGCCACCCGCATCGCTGGCGACGACCGGGCGCTACCGGCAGGGCGGTTATATCAAGAAACTGCCCGACGATCCGTGGGGACGGCCTTATCAATATGACAATCCCGGACGGCAGGGTCCCGGTTTTGATCTTTACTCGCTGGGTGCCGACGGCGCTCCGGGCGGCGAAGATGACAATGCCGATATTTACGCCGAATAAGACCAGCAGCGCGTGACCAAAAATCTTCTTCTCACCGCCTTTCCGGCTACCGATGACGAGGCGCTTTATTGGTGGCATGTCGTCGATGGTGTCGTGCAGGCGTGGGGATGTGATCCGGACCCGCTGATGGCTTCACAAGCCTATGGTCCGGATGATGCGCAGTCCGATGTTCGTCTGGTCGCGCTGCTGCCGTCGCATCTGACCACCATCAGCGGCCACGAAGCGATCGAGGGAGCGAACGAGAACCAGGCGCTTGCCGCCGCGGTCATCGCTGCCAGGGCGCAAAGTCTGGAAAGTGAAAATATCCATATCGTCGCTGCCATGGGTGACGAGGGCAGGGTAATCACGGCAACGGTCGGACGGGAAATATTGTCGGCTGGTCTGGTCCATCTGCAGGCGCTCGGCATCGATCCTGACGCGATCATTCCTTCGGGATGCTTGCTGCCGACTGACCGTGAGGGTGGGGTATCCGCCGATTTCGGATTCGATCGCGTCTTGCGTTCGGACAATATTATCGCAACTGATGATCCTGCGCTCCGGGAGTTTCTGTTTGCCGGTCTGACGATCAAGCCGATCATTGGCGATGATTTTGACGCGATGATCGCAAGCGCTTCAGAACATCGCGATCTGAACTTTCGCAGCGGGCCATTTGCCAAAAAGACGCAGCGCGTGATGGGCGCAACTCAAAAGCGCCGGCTCGGCTGGATGGTGGCCGCCCTGGTCATTGTCTCGCTTGCCATCCCGCTGGTGCAGCTGGCCAAATATCATTGGGCGGCCAGCACGGCAGACGAGGCCGCTCTCGCCCATGCTGCTACCGTCGTCGGTGAGCAGCCGGATCCGGACAGCGCCGAACGCGCTCTGGACCAGCGGCTTATTGCCGAAAATCGCGGCAATATCATGTTTCCGGTACCGGCTT
>PFJE01000022.1 GCA_002783865.1 Sphingomonadales bacterium CG_4_10_14_3_um_filter_58_15 | reverse complement strand
CAGCAGCGAACTGCTCAAGCAAATGCTGCCGATCGTGGCGATGATGGTTGCCGGCTATATGGCCAAGCAGAGTGGCGACAGCGGCAGCAAGGGTGGCGGGCTTGGCGGTCTGATCGGTGGTCTGCTGGGCGGCGGCAACAAGGCGTCTTCCGGAGGCCTAGGTGGCCTTGGATCGCTTCTCGACCTGAATGGCGATGGCAATCCGCTGGATGATATCATCGGTATGGCTGGCAAGCTGACTCGTTAGCTTGCATTTTGTTGAAGGCCTGCCATTTTCAATGGCGACGGGATTCTTCAAGAATTAGGGTTGGTTTCCAATGGGATGGTATCTTCCAGGGGCTCGAGGCGAAGGACGCCGCCTTCGACTTCAGCCACTTTGGCGATTGTGCCTTTTTCCATCTTCGGGCCCTTTGCCGGCCATTCGCCGTCGCCGACTTTTACCCGACCGCTGGTGGCTGAAATGGTCTCCACAACGGTCACAATTCTGCCAACCAGCTGCGCCGAACGATTGTTGAGCAGCGGATTTTCGCTTTCGACAATATGAGTCAGATACCAGCGCCGTCCGCCGAGTACGGCGATTATCGTCGACAGGCCGAACAGCGTAAGCTGACCGGCGAAGGTCAGGTCGATGAACAGCGAGAGGATGCCAGTCACTGCGGCCGCTGCGGCCACCCAGATCAGAAACACGCCGGGAACGAACAGCTCGGCCAGCGCGAGTAGCGCGGCGAGACCGAGCCAGACATATTCCGGATTGCTGATCGTCAAATCATCCATGGCTAATAACCCGCTTTCTTCCGATCCTATTTATCCTGATTGTCGAACGGACCCTTGCGCGGTGGCGGCGCGAAGGTCTGGCTGTTTTCGCCGAGCGCTTCTTTTGCCAAAGCGCCGATACCGCCCAAAGTGCCGATAAGCTGGGTCGCTTCAATCGGGAATAATATGGTCTTGGCATTGGGCGAGGTGGCGAATTTTTCGACCGCCTTCACATAGTCCTGCGCGATAAAATAGTTGATTGCCTGGGAATTGCCGCTGGCAATCGCCTCGGACACCATCTGCGTTGCTTTTGCTTCGGCCTGGGCTTCGCGTTCGCGGGATTCGGCGTCGAGAAACGCGGCTTCCTTGCGGCCTTCGGCCTGCAATATCTGGCCCTGTTTCTCGCCCTCGGACCGGAGGATTTCGGAAGCGCGAGCGCCTTCGGCATCGAGGATATTGGCGCGTTTTTCGCGCTCGGCCTTCATTTGCCGCGCCATTGCGTTGATAATGTCCTGCGGCGGACGGATGTCCTTGATCTCGACGCGGGTGATCTTGATCCCCCACGGCGTGGTTGCGTCGTCGATAACGACCAACAGCCGCCCGTTGATTTCGTCGCGCTTGGACAAGGTTTCATCAAGATCCATCGAACCCATGACCGTGCGCAGGTTGGTTGTGACGAGGTTGAGGATGGCGTTGTACAGATCATTGACCTCATAGGCCGCCTTGGCGGCGTCGAGCACCTGGAAGAAGACCACGCCGTCGGTGGAGATCATCGCATTGTCCTTGGTGATGATTTCCTGTCCGGGAATATCAAGGACCTGCTCCATCATGTTGACCTTGCGACCGACTCGGTAGAGAAATGCGGGATAGAAATTGAAGCCGGGATGCGCCGTCGTGGTGAAGCGGCCAAAATATTCGATTGTATAATGATAGCCTTGCCGGACGATCTTGATACTCGCAAATAGGTAGATGATGGTGACCAAAAGCACCAGCAGTAGCAGCGAAACACCCATTTCCATTCTCCTTTGCAACCCGTCTCTTTAGCATTGATTATTTGCGGTATAATGCCAAGGGAAAAGCAAATTATTACCTTGGTAGCGGGGTTCCAGTTGTAATGCGTTTGATTGCCGTTTTGATTATTTCCGGACTGTTTTTTTCCGAAGCGGCCCATTCTCAGTCGATTGGCGAGTCCGATCTGCTAGGCCATATCGAGATATTGGCCAGTGATGCATTTGAGGGACGCGAACCCGGGACGATTGGAGAAAACAAGACCGTCAACTATATCGCGACAGCATGGTCAGCGGCGGGGCTTCTTCCCGCAGGAGAAAAAGGCTCCTGGTACACACCGGTTTCATTGGTGGAGCGTACCTCTGAGACATATCGAATAAAATTTACCTACGGAAGTGAGGGCGGAAGCGAGGGCAAGGCCGTGCGGATTCAACAGGATGAGATCATCTTGCGGAGCCGCAGTTCGGCCTTTCGGCAATCCGGCATGCCCTTAGTCTTTGCGGGCTATGCCGAGCGAGGGCAGGGAGAACCATCGGTCGCGGGCAAGCTGGTGCTGCTGCCGCGGGCGCCACTGGACGACAGCGGCCGGGTTCCAGACTTTCGCGATCGCAAGCAACGGTTGATTCAGGACGGTGCGGTTGGAGTGATCGCAGTGCTGGATGAGTCAGACCGGTGGACCCGATTCCAGCGATCTTTTCAACGCGCGTCCACGTCCTTGGTCGGTGCAGAAAATCATGCAGAGCTGGAAGGCGTGATCAGCTTCGACCAGTTCGAGAAAATGATGCTGAAATCCGGCCTGGATGCTGAAACCTTGCTGGCTGACAGGGATAATCTGTCGGTCATCGATCTCAGCTTCAAAGCGGATGCGAGGGCCGAGACACAGGTTCGCTCCTACCGTTCGCACAATGTGATTGGCAGGATTCCGGGCTCTGATCCGAACAGCGGGGCCGTTCTGTTCCTGGGGCACTGGGACCATTTCGGTATATGCCGCGTCGAAGATCCGCTGGATCCTGACAAGGACGGAATTTGCAATGGCGCCGTCGATAATGCCAGCGGCATATCGCTGCTGATCGAAACCGCCAAACGACTGTCAGGTGGCGGGCAAGATCGGGACATTTATTTTCTCGCCACGACGGCTGAAGAAAAAGGCCTGCTCGGTGCCCGGGCGTTCGTCGACAATGCTCCCGTGGCGCTGGAGAAATTCGTGGTTGTGTTCAATGCTGATACGGTCGCGCTGGCTGACGACGGGACGATGATCGCCGTGGTCGGGCTGGGAAAGTCAGAACTGGATAGTGATATCGCGGTCGTCGCCGCACAGGAAGGGCGGAAGATTGATCGCAGCGACAAAGCCGATGCCTATCTCAAACGCCAGGATGGCTATGTTTTTTGGGAGCGGGACATCCCGGCCTATATGATCAGCAGCGCCTTTGCGGATGAGGAGCGCCTCAAGGTCTTTCTCGACGGCCCCTATCATGATGTCAGCGATGAAGTGAATGACGCTCTGGTCCTGACCGGAGCGGCCGCCGACGCCAATTTTCATGTGGCGCTGGGCCGTTATTTTTCCTCGACCGGTACTTATCCGGGAATAGCCCCTAGCGGTTCCGGCGATAACTGATTACATGGGCCGCCACAGAATCATATTCACGATATCGGAAAGTGGCGATCATGAGCAGGCCGGGCAAGCATAACGACATTCGATTGGGACTGACTTTTGACGACGTCCTGCTGCAGCCAGCCGCGTCCGAAATCGTGCCCAGTCAGGCCGACACCAAAACCCGCTTAACGAAGCTGATCGGTCTGAATATTCCGATCCTTTCCTCCGCCATGGATACGGTGACGGAATCGGATATGGCGATCGTGATGGCCCAGATGGGCGGCATCGGGGTCTTGCACCGCAACCTTACCCTGGAACAGCAGACAGCCGCCGTGCGGCAGGTGAAGCGCTTTGAATCCGGTATGGTTGTCAATCCGATCACGATCTCGCCCGATGCGACCTTGGCAGAAGCGCAGGCGACGATGCAGCAGAACCGGATATCCGGGATTCCGGTGGTTGAGAAATCAGGCAAATTGGTCGGCATTCTGACCAACCGCGATGTGCGCTTTGCGGAAAACCCGAAACAGGTGATTTCCGAGCTGATGACGAAAGACAATCTGGCCACGGTACCGGCTGGCGTAAGCCAGGAAGAAGCGCGGCGGACCCTGCATCAGCGTCGTATCGAGAAATTGCTGGTCGTGGATGATGATTATCATTGCGTCGGGCTGATCACGGTCAAGGACATCGAAAAGGCGGTGACCTATCCGAACGCCACCAAGGATAGTTCAGGCCGATTGCGGGTTGCAGCGGCCTCGACCGTCGGGGAGAGCGGACTGGAGCGGACTCAGGCGCTGATCGATGCAGAGTGCGATTTGATCGTTATCGATACCGCGCACGGGCATAGCGCGATGGTTGCGCGGGCAGTGGAAGCTGTCAAAAAGCGGTCGAACAGCACACAGATCATAGCCGGGAATGTCGCCACTGCGGCGGCGACCCGGGCGCTGATCGACGCCGGTGCAGATGGCATCAAGGTTGGCATAGGTCCGGGTTCGATCTGCACCACGCGGGTGGTCGCCGGCGTGGGTGTTCCACAGCTTACCGCGATCATCGATTGTGCCGAAGAAGCCGCAAAATCGGGTATTCCAGTCATCGCTGATGGCGGACTGCGGACTTCGGGTGATGTCGCAAAGGCACTGGCAGCTGGTGCATCAGCGGTGATGATCGGATCGTTGCTCGCAGGAACCGAAGAGGCCCCAGGCGAAACCTTCCTCTATCAGGGGCGGGCATATAAAAGCTATCGCGGCATGGGCTCGGTCGGTGCAATGGCGCGCGGATCCGCAGATCGCTATTTCCAGCAGGATATTACCGACCAGCTGAAACTGGTGCCAGAAGGTATCGAAGGGCAGGTGCCGTTCAAGGGACCGGCGCGCGATGTCATCCACCAGCTGGTTGGCGGCGTCAAAGCCGCGATGGGCTACACGGGGTCGGCGACGCTGGAAGATTTGCGCGAACGGGCTGAATTTGTCCGGATCACCAATGCCGGATTGCAGGAAAGCCATGTCCATGATGTTGCGATCACCAGAGAAGCTCCAAATTATCCGACCCGCTAGGGCCGAGAGGGGCATGGCGTGATTGAAGCCAAGATATTTTTCCTGATGTTTGTCTGGCCCCCGGGTCAGGCTGACGAAAAGCCGCTTTGGCTGAATGAATTCTATGAATCGATTGAGAACTGTGAAGAGAATGCAGTGAAACTGAAGGCGAAATTTGTGATGGAATATGGCTCTGATGCGCGGATCAAGTACCAGTGTTTCTTCGCCGATGATCGTCTCGTCAAGTGACCCCTTCGGCTAGACTGCAGGCGGCAATAGACCTTCTGGACTGGATCATTGCCGCTGCGCGGGACAATGGTGGTTCTGCGGACAATATTGCAAAGAAATTTTTCAAAGAGAGACGCTATGCGGGATCGGGCGATCGGCGCGCCATTCGCGAGCTTGTTTACACCGCTATCCGGCGCTGGGGAGAGCGACCGGAAGGCGGAAGGCAGGCTATGCTTGGGCTGGTTGCGGAGCAACCCGAGCTGCGCGCGTTGTTTAGTGGGGGAAACTATGGTCCCGCAGCGATTGCCGAAGACGAACCGGTTGCCAGCGGCGAGCAAATTCCGGAATGGCTGTCCGAGAAATTTGCGAGTCTGATCGATGAACCGGAACGGCAGGCGCTGTTCGATCGAGCGCCCTTGCATATCCGGGTCAATGGTCAGCGCTCCACCGATCTGGAGGTCAAATCGGCGTGGCCGGAGGCGGTGGCGCTGGCCTTGCCCCATGCCTATGAGCTTCCAGCCGGAACCCAGTTGGAGGACAAGACGCTGTATCGGGAAGGTGCGGTTGAAATTCAGGATCTTGGCAGTCAGGCCATTGCAATGGCTGGCGCTGCTGCGAAACCGGAGCGGGTTCTGGACCTGTGTGCAGGAGCTGGCGGTAAAACGCTGGCTTTGGCTGCCGTGCTGTCCCCAGATAGCCAGATTATCGCAGCGGACACCGATCGCGGGCGGCTGAGCCGGATCGACCCTCGCAAACGCAGAGCGAGTGCCCGGAATATCGAGACGATCTTGCTCGCGCCAGGCAGTGAAATCGAAGCGTTGCAACATTTGAAAGCCAGTTGCGATCTGGTGCTAATCGATGCGCCTTGCAGCGGAACCGGAACTTGGCGGCGCAACCCGGAATTGCGCTGGCGGATGACGCCAAAACGGCTCGCGCACACCGCAGAATTGCAGCAACGGCTGATGGATCTCGGCAGTGAGATGGTGAAGCCCGGGGGGCGGCTTGTCTATGCCGTTTGCTCGCTGCTCGATGTGGAAGGTGGCGACCAGGCCGAAGCATTTCTTGCCAGCCACCCGGACTGGAAAGAAATATCGATTGATTTGCCGATTGGCCGCCAATATCGTAAAGGGACACTTCTTTCACCGCATCATGATGGAACGGATGGCTTTTATTTTACCTGTCTCGAAAAACTGTGATAGCCAAACATGTTAAGCCAGCATGCAGCTGAGTCTGGCTATGGTCGCGAGAATCTATTGGAGCTGATTATGCGTTTTTCACCGGCTGTTATCGCCTTGTCCCTTGTTTTTGCAACTGTTTCCAGTGCTGGATTTGGCCAGTCTGCCGATATAGAAATCAAGCAGCGGTCCATCGAATATATGCAATTGGGTGAAGCAGCGCAAAAGCGTGGCGAACTCGATCTTGCTGCCGACTTGTATGAAACTTCACTGGCGGTGGATCCGCGGAACGGTTCGGCCTTTATCGCTTTGGCCCAAATTGCCCGGGTTCAGGCACTGCCTGGCAAGGCGATCCGTCTCTACCGTGAAGCACTCATTCTCGATCCCAACAATCTCGATGCACTGGCCGGACAGGGTGAGGCGCTTATCCAGCGTGGTGCGGTGGAGAAGGCGAGAGTCAATTTGTCGCGGATTGAAACCTTGTGCCGGTCGCGCTGTCCGCAAAATGACCAGCTGGCATCAGCGATCAAGCTAGCGGCAGACAAGCCTGTGCTGTCCGCCGAAGCGGTTACGCCGAAGCCCAAAATCGGTGACGAAGAGCCGGTTACCGAAACGCCCTGACCCAAGGGCGTTCCGCTCAATATCAAAAATCGTAGACCAGAGTGGCGCGGTTGATCGTGTCTGTCTTGGCCCGTCCGATCGGCGGATTTGTCTCATGTTCGATGGTATAGGAAAGCCGCGCTGAAAGCGCGCCCAGCAACTTGGCATCCAGTGCCGATGTCGCCGTCAATGTGGTATTGCCCTTTTCAAAGACGGCAACCGTCGACGTGAAACCCTGCGCATCACTGGCCCAGGTTCCGCCAGCGTCTTGGGAAAATTTGAGATGGTCAGAAATCGTCCAGTCAAGATCAAGCCCGACCAGACCGGCGAGGCTGCTTCTGGAGTCGCCATTGACAAAATCGGTAATACGCAGGGCCGGGCCAGCCTTGACAGCGAGGCGGATATCTTTGGATTTGACCAGTTCGTAACCCAATCCACCGGACAAGGTGTAGCGGGCGGTAAATCCCTGAAAACGGTCCCGTTCAAATTGGGCGAGTCCGTAGGCGTAAAGGCTTGTGTCGAACTTGTAATTCGGTTCAATGGTTGCGGTCACCTGATCCCGGGTGGTTTTGCCGTTGCTCCGTTCATAGTCGGCGCGGGCCTGAAAATTCAGACGCCATTTTACCGCGTCTTTGGCCATTTTAATGCCACCCGAAAGACCGAGATTCCTGGTATTGCCGGTCGAACGGAAGCCACCGAGTTCGCCTTGGCCTTTCCAGTTTTTGAACAGGCCTGCTTCCTGCTTCTGGCGCAACGATTCTGCGGCCTGCTCTGCCAGTTTGGCATTATAGTCCGCGACCATTGTGTCGATCTCGGCCACATCATCGGGATTTGCCGCTTTGGCAATTTTAACGACTGCGAGGACATCTTGCTGGTTTCCGGCGGCAATGGCAGTGTCGATCATTGCCTTGACCGGATCCGGCAGTGCGGCGGCTGCTGGCGCAGAAAAGCTTGCCGCAACACATATCGCAGTCGGGAACGCTGGTCTGAACATAAAAATCCTGCTTACTGGTACTAAATCAGCGGCAGAAATTCTTTCAGTACTGCCCGATAAAGGTCCCTTTTGAAGGGAACGATCAAATCTGGCAAGCCCTTGGGGTCGACCCACTTCCAGTCAACAAATTCCGGATGATCGGTCTGGATGTCGATATGATCATCCTGGCCAGTGAAGCGCATCAGGAACCAGCTTTGCCGCTGGCCGCGATATTTGCCCTTCCAGATTTTGCCGAGCAATTCGTCGGGAAGATCGTAGAGATATTCTTCGCTGCTGCGACCGATGATTTGCACATGATCGGCGACGACTCCGGTTTCCTCCCAAAGCTCGCGCAAGGCGGCTGTTTCGGCTTCTTCGCCTTCGTCGATCCCGCCCTGCGGCATTTGCCAGGCATCGGGATATTTGCTGGCGGCTGCATCCAGCCTCCGGCCCACAAAGACCAGGCCCTCGCGGTTGGCGAGCATGATACCGGCGCAGGGGCGGTAGGGGAGTTTGCTAAAATCGGTCACAGGCTGGCGAGTGTCGTCTTCAACGCGCTGCAGATATTATCGATATCCTTTTGCGCGGAGGGGATGCCTTTGCGGAGGCAGATCAGACCGTGGATATTGCCTTTTGCTTCGACAAATGTCACCGGCACACCGGCGTTGAGCAATTTTGCGCCATAGTCGCGCCCTTGATCGCGCAACGGGTCGAGACCTGCTGTCATCAGGACGGTCGGCGGGCTGTTTGCCAGATCGCCGTGGATCGGGTCGGCCTTGGGGTCACCTGCCACGGTCTGATAATGGCCGTTGAAATAATCCATCGAGTCTTTGGTCAGTAGAAAGCCTTCCGCGAATTCCTGCATCGAGCCTTCAGCGGCGGTGCTGTCGACCACCGGATAGATCGGGACCTGTGCGATAACGGGCACAGCCGCCGGTTTTTTCTGCAACTGTTGTGCGACGACAATGGCGAGGTTGCCGCCGGCGCTGTCACCGCAGGTGATGATGCCGTCAATCTCTATGCCCAACGCCTCCTTGGCATGGTCCACGACCCAGCGCGTTGCCGCTTCGCAATCATCGGGTGCCGCGGGGAAAGGTGCTTCCGGGGCCAGGCGATAATCCACCGCAATCAACGGCAAATCCATTTGCGCCGCCATTTCGGTGCAATAGGGATGGTGGCTTTCGAGATTGCCGATCACGAAACCGCCGCCATGATAGAAAAATATCGCAGGACCCTGTTCGCGATTTTCGCGGCTGTCATAGTAACGCAGCTTGATGTCGCCCGCGGGACCGGGGCAAGTCAGATCTTTGACAATGGCCAGTTCCGTCGGATCCGCATCGACCAGAAAGCGCATTGCAACATAGGCTTCCCGGGCTGCGGCTGGTTCCATCTGATCCATCGGGACTTCAACGGCTGCCTCGAGCATAGCAAGCAGGGCCTGAACATCGGGGCGTACATATGCGTCTGTCATGTCTCTTCTCCAACCGTTTAATCGGTCGATTAGATCAGGCTAGGTTCACTAGGCAAGCGCTAATCGGGATAGGATGGGCAAACAAATGCTTTATCCCTATTAGTTTTTGTGGTTTGAAGCGCCTCGCATAGCTGCTCTACAGCGGCCTGCATAATAACAAAGGCACGGAAATTTAATCATGGCCACCGCGTTAAAGCAGGAAGAACCGAATAATCCCAGTCCAGACGGCGCCGAGAATGTCGTTGTCCGTTTCGCCGGCGACAGCGGCGACGGGATGCAGCTGACCGGAGGTCAGTTCACGCTCTCAACGGCGCTGGCGGGCAATGATCTTGCCACCTTCCCCGATTTCCCGGCGGAAATCCGGGCGCCGCAGGGGACGCTGTTCGGCGTGTCCGCCTTTCAGATCAATTTCGGATCGCGGGCGATTGAAACCGCTGGTGACGAACCGGATGTGCTGATCGCGATGAACCCGGCGGCGCTGAAGACAAATGTCCAGTCGGTTCGGCCAGGCGGTCTGGTGATCGCCGATGAAGGCGAGTTCGGCAAACGCAATCTCGACAAGGCCCATTATGACAGCAATCCGCTGGAAGACGGCTCGCTGGCCAAATGGCAATTGCTCAAGCTCAATATCTCGCAGCTGACGCTGGATGCGGTCAAGCCCTTCGGCCTCGGCAACAAGGAAGCGCTGCGCTGCAAGAATATGTGGACGCTCGGTCTGGCGCTGTGGATGTTCGAACGCGACCGCGAGCCAATCGTGCAGTGGCTGAACAGCAAATTTGCCAAATTGCCGGATATTGCGGCGGCAAATATCGCGGCCCTGAACGCCGGTCATGCCTATGGCGAAACCGCAGAAATTTCAGGGGACGGTCTGGGTGGTGGTCATCTGCAGCACCACAAGGTCGCTGCAGCGCCTGCGGAAGCGGGGACTTACCGCACCGTAACAGGCGCTGAGTCGATCTCTCTCGGGCTGGTCGCCGGTGCACGTCTGGCCGGACTGCCGATGTTTTTTGGCGGTTACCCAATCACGCCTGCTTCGGCGATCCTGCACCATCTGTCGCGGCTCAAGGAATTTGGCGTTACCACATTCCAGGCCGAAGACGAGATTGCCGCGATTACCGCTGCAATCGGCGCGAGCTATGCCGGTAGTTTGGGCATCACCTCTTCGTCCGGTCCCGGCATTGCGCTGAAAGGCGAAGCGATGGGTCTGGCGATCATGACCGAATTGCCGCTGGTGATTGTCAATTCGCAGCGTGGCGGTCCGTCGACCGGCCTGCCGACCAAGACCGAGCAATCCGATCTCTATCAGGCGGTCTATGGCCGTAACGGCGATGCGCCGATGCCGGTGATAGCCGCGCGCTCGCCGGAAGACGCGTTTTACTGCGCGATCGAAGCGGTGCGGATTGCCGTGCAATATATGACGCCGGTCATGCTGCTGACTGACGGTTATATTGCCAATGCGGCAGAGCCCTGGAAAATTCCGGATGTCGATACGCTGGAGCGTTTTCCGGTCAGCTTCATGACCGACAAACCCGATGGGCCCTTGTTGCCTTACAGCCGGGACGAGAAACTGAAGCGGCCCTGGATCAAGCCCGGAACGCCGGGTCTGATGCACCGGATCGGCGGCATCGAAAAGGGCGTGGATACCGGTCATATCGAATATGGTCCGGCCAACCACCAGACGATGACAGAAATCCGGCGCGACAAGGTCCTTGGTGTCGCGGAAAGCATAGCCGACCAGGATATCGCACTCGGCAAGGCCGGTGCCAAATTATGCGTTGTCGGCTGGGGCTCGACCTTTGGTCCGATCCATCAGGCTGTATTGCGCAGCAACAGGGCGGGCAAGGACGTCGCCCATATCCATATCCGCAACATCTGGCCGCTGCCGAAAAATCTCGGTGAACTGCTCAAGAGTTTCGACCGGATTATCGTCCCGGAAATGAACACCGGGCAGTTGAAGACGATCCTGCGCGATCAATATCTGGTCGACGCCAAGCCGGTGAACAAGGTGTCGGGCCAGCCGTTTACCATCACCGAAATTATGGCGGCGATCGAGGAGAATTTGTCATGAACGAGATGACCAAAATCACGACCACGATGAAGGACTGGGAAACCGATCAGGAAGTGCGCTGGTGCCCGGGTTGCGGCGACTATGCGATCCTCAAGGCGGTGCAGCGGACCATGCCCGATCTGGGCGCGGATCCGTCCAATACCGTGTTCATCAGCGGCATCGGCTGCTCCTCGCGCTTTCCTTATTATATGGAAACATACGGCTTCCATACGATCCACGGACGCGCACCGGCGATCGCGACCGGCGTGAAGCTGGCCAATCCCGAACTCGACGTGTGGATCATCACCGGTGACGGCGACGCGCTGTCGATTGGCGGCAATCACACCATGCACCTGCTGCGCCGCAATCTCGATTGCCAGTTGATGCTGTTCAACAACGAGATTTACGGTCTGACCAAGGGCCAATATTCGCCGACCAGCCGCCAGGGCACGCACAGCCCGTCGACGCCTTATGGTTCGGTTGACCGGCCGGCTTCGCCCTGTGCCTTTGCGTTGGGCGCTGGTGCGCGGTTCGTGGCACGCGGGATCGATATCCACAAGGGTTTGCCCGACGTGCTGAAAGCGGCGCACGCCCACAAGGGCACGTCGTTCATCGAGATTTTCCAGAATTGCATCGTCTATAACAAGGATGTGTTCGAGGAATTTGCGGCGAAGAAGACCGCGGATGACACGCAGCTGCATCTCGTCGATGGCGAGCCGATGCTGTTCTCCAAGGGTGCGAAGGGGATCATCCTTAACCACAAGACGCTGCAACTGGAAGTCGTCGATGTCGTCGATGGCGACTGGGAAGCGGCCGGGGTGATCGTCCATGATGTGACCAATCGTTCGGTTGCGCATATGCTGGTCGAGATGCAATTCGGGGCGTTTCCGATGGCGCTTGGCGTGCTTTACGATGATCCGCGGCCAACGTTTGAAGCGGCAGTGGTGGCGCAGAATATCGCGTCATCGGCTGGCAAGAAGCCGGATTTGCAGGGACTGCTGAACAAGGGGCAGACCTGGACGGTGAGCGAGGATGGGCCGGAACTGTAAAGGTTTTTGACTCGCACGAAGACACGAAGGCACTAAGATGAGTTTGTGCAAAGTCTTGAAGCTATCGCCAAAATCTCGGTGGATTGCGGGTTTCACCTGCACAGGGATATTGGGCCAGGCCTGCTCGAATCCGTCTATGAAATATTGCTTTTCGAGAGTTTGAAAGAAGAGGGTCTTTCTGTCGAAAGACAGAAGATCATTCCCATCACCTTCAAAGGTCGAGTTCTGGAAGAAGCCTTTCGTGCCGACTTGGTCGTTGAAAACCATATCCTGATTGAACTCAAGTCTACCGAACGATACGCTCCTGTTCATGCCAAACAGGTGATCACTTATTTGCGTTTGATGGATTTGCCGCTCGGTTTCCTGATGAATTTTGGCGCAGCCACTTTCAAAGATGGCCTCAAACGTCTGGCAAATAACTATTTCCGAAGCTAGGCATGTAAGCCCTTGTGCCTTCGTGTCTTCGTGCGAGAAAAAATTTGGACAATCTAACCCACAGCCTCGCCGGTGCCGTTCTCGGCCAGATGGGACTGAAAAAGAAAACCGGTCTCGGCATGGCGACGCTGATCATAGCCGCCAATATTCCCGACATCGATGCGGTGGCGACCTTGCTGGGCGGGGTGCAGCATCTGGCGATCCGGCGCGGGATTACCCATGGGCCGATTGCGATGCTGCTGCTGCCGTTGCTACTGACGGGGATCATGATCGGGTTTGACCGCTGGCAGACGAAACGCGGGAAACGGCCCGTCGACCGGTTGCCGATTCACAAAGGCTGGTTGCTGGCTTTGGCTTATATCGGGTGCCTGAGCCATCCGGCGCTGGATTGGCTCAACAGCTATGGCATCCG
>PFJE01000122.1 GCA_002783865.1 Sphingomonadales bacterium CG_4_10_14_3_um_filter_58_15 | reverse complement strand
TACCGGCTGTGCTCATCTTCGGGTTCACCATCAAGACCGCGCTTGATCTCTTCCGGCACCTGATCGCGCGCCAATATCGCAACGCCATTGAAGCTCTTTTGCCCGTGCCAGATTGCACCATAGCCGATTTCTTCAAATTTGTCGGCGGGAAAGCCCTCATCCTGCGTCTTGATTTCCTGCAGACAGGCGACATCGGGCTTGGTTTCTTCAAGCCATTCCAGCAGCCGGGGCAATCGTGCCTTGATACCGTTGATATTATAGCTGGCGATGCGCATGATCAGCGTCTTTCCGTTCGTATTGGTCCCGCCGAAATGCGCCTTGAAACCGAAAGCGCACTACGACAGGCGCAGTGCTAACGGACTGTTACGAAGCGATCAAACGGAAAAGCTGGAGCCGCAGCCACAACCCGAAGCCGCATTAGGGTTGGTCACCTGAAAGGCGCTGCCGCCCAGTGATTCGACAAAATCGACAGCGCTTCCGCGCACCAGATCGAGGCTGACTTCGTCAACGATCAGGGTAACGCCGGATTCATGCACGGCGATATCATCATCTTCAATAGAGTCGGCGAGACCAAAGCGATATTGGAAGCCGGAACATCCTCCGCCTTCTACGGCCAGCCGCAATATGGCGGCCCGGCCCTGTTTCCCGGCGATGACAGCCACGCGTTTTGCGGCATTGGGGGTCAGGATGATATCCTGTTCGATCGATGCGCTGGCTTGGTTCATAGCCTTAAGATAGGGATAAACAAAAGGAGCGGCAAGCCTTAAGCTCGAACCGCTCCTTCATGCACCCTCTCCCAAAGGTGTAAAGTCCGTCTTATTCGGCTGGGCCGCCCAATGCAACGCCGGAATTCAGCTTCTGCGCAATCAGGAAATCATTGGATTGCATGAACGGGATGGGATTGACCGCTTCGCCTGCGATGCGCACTTCATAGTGCAGATGGCTGCCGGTGGAACGACCGGTGGAACCCATGAAGCCGATCAGGTCGCCGCTCTTGACGCGGGCATTGGAATCGACGTTGAGCCGGGACATATGGCCATAACGGGTCTGGATGCCGTTGCCATGGTTGATTTCGACATAATTGCCATAGCCGCCCAGCCATTGTGCACGACCAACAATGCCGTCAGCGGTGGCATAAATTGGGGTACCAATTGGTCCGGCCATATCGAGGCCTTTGTGATTGGCCCGGCGACCCTTGAAAGGATCGGCACGAAAGCCGTAAGAACTGGTCAAGGTGAAGTCTTTTACAGGCTTGCGCGAAGGAATGGTCAGCTTGACCGCTTCCTGCTTGCCTTGACCGGCCCAGTTGTTGAAAATCATTCTGAATGCGGGATCCGCTTCGCCGAGGGCGCTTTCCGCTGCCTGGCTCTTCAATACATCAACCGGGATGCTTGAATCTGCAGCTGCTTCAGCAGAGGCTGCGGTGGAAAAGATCATTGCTGAACCGAGGATTGCAATGGCTGTGATCTTGCTCACAGATTTACGAAATAAAGTGATTATGTTTTCGTTCATAAAATGATCGAACCTTTACTAGCGACCCATGCAATCCATGGCTTGAAAATTTTTTGGAACCTTTGCCCCCGCCGACCGTTTGTTGATCGAGGGGTGATGTAAATTCATTCCGGTTAATTATTCAACACCATAATAATATTCACGGGTCAGACCGGCTGCTTGGCGCGCTGAGTCGTTGAATGGAGGCTTCAACCCGCCTTTGAAATGGATTTTTACGAGCTCCTTCCAATGATCATGCGGTGATCGATTGTGGCTTTTGCAGCTATATTCGAACCATTTCGTTCCGTAAAAAACATGTTTAATTTCATCTTGATAGATTCGGCTCAGCACTTTTGCCGTCAGGGCATCCCCCTGTCGTTTGAAGCGCTCAACCGTTTGCAGGGTAACATCCAGGCCCCGGGCTTCGAGCACCATTGGAACAATCGCCAGACGCGCCGAAGCATCATGGGCCGTGTTTTTTGCGCTGTCCCAAAGCCCATCATGAGCGGGCAGCGCGCCGTAGGAACTGTCCATCGCCCGTAGCCGTCTGTCGAGCAGGGCAAAATGCATCGCCTCTTCAGAACCAACGCGCATCCAGTCATCGGTAAATTCCCGTGGAAATTGTGCTCCAAAGCGCCCGATCATGTCAAAGGCAAGATCAATCGCGACAAATTCTATATGCGCGAGCGCATGGATCAGAGCGATCCGTCTCGGCACCGATGTGCCCGTGCCGCGTCGCGGCATATCGCGGGGTCTGAGCAAGACCGGATGTTCGGGCCGCGCCGGGACAGTCGGCATTGTAACGGAAAAATCGTGGGCCAACCGCCCCAACCGCCATTGCCGGGCCGCATGCCGCGCGGCCATCACCTTGGCGACCGGATCGGCGGTTTGAAGCACACGCAATACTGCTGCGCCAACACTGGGTTGTTCGGTCATGGCGACGGTGTTATGCCGCCTGTACCGCAGCCAGCACCTCTTCTGCGTGCCCCTTCACCTTGACCTTCGGCCAGGCCTTCAGGACGGTCCCGTCGGGTCCGATCAGAAAGGTCGAGCGGATGATCCCCATATAGGTTTTGCCATACATCTTCTTTTCCGCCCAGACCCCGATCTTCTCAAGAAAATCGGTGCTTTCGTCCGATGCGATATCAACCGTCAGTTCCTGCTTGGTGATAAAATTTTGCTGCCTTTTTGGCGAATCTGCGGACATGCCCAGGACTGCGGCACCGGCCTTTTCAAATTCCGGCAACAGCGCCGAAAAGTCTTTCGATTCTGTCGTGCAACCGGGCGTACTGGCTTTCGGATAGAAAAACAGCACCAGCTTCTTGCCGGCATAATCGGAAATTTTTACAGGGCTGCCATCCGGCGCCACCAGTTCCATATCCGGAATTTTGTCGCCCACATCGATCATATTATATCTCCTAAAATTTCATCGGGGTCCGGCCGCAGGTGCCGATTCCACTCGTCAATAACGCATTGCCGTGCTCGATCATAGCCGCCCAGAAGGGCATCCCAGCTCTCCTGTCCCGCCGCTTTGGCGATCAAGGCCCGGCTGGTTTCCGGTGGAAAGTCGCAGTCCGGCGACATCAGCCGCAAGGCCACCAGCAAACGCGTCATCAGTTCGTGCGCGGCAATCATGTCTTCGCCAAGATGGCCAGCGGCGACCAAAGCGCGAACCGCCTTGCCCAATTGCGGGTGCAGCGCTTCACCGGTTTTCAACTGCAGGAAATGGATGATAAACTCCCAGTCGACCAGCCCGCCTTCCATCAGCTTGGTATCGAGCGGTCCTTTCGGCGGTTTATGCTCGACGATATCCAGCCGCATTTTTCGAACCGCCTTGCGCAATTCTTCCGGATCGCGATCCTTCTTCAGAATCTCGCATATCTGGCCCTGCAATTGTTCGCGCAAGTCATCATCGCCATAAACCGGCCTGGCGCGCGTCAGGGCCATATGCTCCCAGGTCCAGGCACTTTCCCGCTGATATTTGCCAAAACTCTCCAGTGTCACCGCCAGCGGCCCCTGCGTCCCGGAGGGCCGCAGCCTTGTATCGACTTCATAGAGAGGACCGGCAGCGGTCGGCACCGACAGGGCCGTCACGATCCGCGCCGTCAACCGGTTGAAATATTGGGTGCCGCCGAGCGGACGCCGACCATCGGATTCCGCACTATGATCGCCAGAGAACAGGAAAATCAGATCGAGGTCGGACGCATGGGTCAGTGCCGCTCCGCCCAGTCGACCGAGCGCCAGTATCAGCAACCTGCCACCGGGAATTTTCCCATGCACGTCCTCAAACTCTGCAATGGTGGCATCGGTCAGCACCTGAATCGCCGCTTCGGCAACCCGGGCATAGCCAGCCGAGATTTCCAGCGCGTCATGCTGGCCTTCGATAAGCTGGACGCCAAGCGCGAAGCGTTTTTCGCCTACTCGCACGCGCACCCGGTCGAGCAGCATCTGATAATCATCCCCCGGCTCGGTCCGGGCAAATTGTTCGGCCAGCTCCGCGACCGATGGCGGCAGGTCGAGCGCGGTCGCGTCGATCAGACCATCGAACAGCTCCGCCCGCCGCGACAAGGCATCAGCCAAAACCGGGGCATGGCTCAGAATCTGGCCGAGCTTTTCCAGCAGCCCCGGCCGCGCTTCCAATATTCGAAAGAAATTGATCGCGGTCGGCAATTTGTCGATCAAGCTGTCCAGCCGGGCCAGCGCCTTTGTCGAATTTGGTGCCGTTGCAATTACGTCGACCAGATCCGGCAATATCGCTTCGAAGGATTCCTGGGCTGCCGCCGACCGCAAGGCCGTTACCTTGCCGCTTCGCCAGCGCTTGATCGCCTGAACAAAGGCATCGGCTTCCAGCAGTTTCTTTTCCGCAAACAGAGTGATCAATTTCGCCTCATCTACCGGCAAGCGCGCGCTGTCCTCGGGTTCGATCAGATCGTCATAAATCCGGCCGACGGCTTCCACATGGGGGGCGAGCAGACCGAGCAATGCCTGTCCATTGTTCAGCCCATGCAGCCGCGCCACGCGGTCGAGCGCCTCTGTGGTATCCGGCAAGCTGTGGGTTTGCTGGTCATTGACCATCTGCAACCGGTGCTCGATGACTCTGTAGAGTTCATAGGACTCGCTAAGCACATTCGCCTTGTCGCGATCAATCCGGCCAGCTTGGGCCAGCGCCGCCAGCGCATCGCGGGTCGCCGGAACCCGCAAGTCCGGCTGCCGGCCGCCAAATATCAGCTGGTGCATCTGGGCGTAAAATTCCGTCTCCCGGATACCGCCGCGTCCGCGCTTCAGGTCAAAGCCCGGCCCGAATTTCTGCCCCGCGGCATAATGGTCGCGGATTTGCGCAGTAACCGACCCGATATTCTTGATCGCTCCATAATCCAGCGACCGGCGCCAGATGAACGGATTGATCGTTTCGAGAAAATAGCTTCCCAATATCTGATCACCAGCGGCGGCCCGGGAGCGGATATAGGCCGCCTGCTCCCACGCCAGTGCACTCGATTCATAATAGCTGATCGCCGCTTCGACCGGCAGTGCCACCGGGCTCACCTCCGGTGACGGCCTGAGCCGCATGTCGACCCGAAACACATAGCCGTCGGCATCACGGCTGTTGAGTGCTTCCACCAGCTGCTGACCGATTCGGCGTGCGGCATCGCTTGGTTCTTCCCGGCCGCGCACAGGAATTTTGTCAGGATCGTAGATGAAGATCGGATCGATATCCGAAGAATAATTGAGTTCACGGCTGCCGTGCTTGCCCAAACCAATAACCGCAAAGCCTTCCAGCGGTGCATCGGGATAGCGGGTTGCATAAATATCGGCGAGCGCCTCATCCAGCGCCCGATCGGCAAAATCCGATAGCCGGGTGATGACATCGGTCAGCGTCAGGCGTCCGGCCAGGTCACCGATCGCAAGGGTCAGCGCCAAAGCCCGTTTCTCCCGGCGCAATTTTTGCCGGACATTGTCCGCGCTCTCACCAATGCTGCGGCTATAGTCGAGCGCCGCATCCAGATTGTCTGCAGCGAGCAATTCGGTCAGCTCGGGCTGTACCTGCATCGCCATGCCAAGATAGGGCGCATGGGCGCTGGCGCGGTCCAGCGCGTCTTTGAGAGTGGTCTTTGCTGGTAGGCCGCTATTCATGCACCGCATCCAAAGGATAAATTATGAATATGTCACCCCAGCGGAGGCTGGGGTCCAATCCAATTGCGCTTGTTGCCGTAACTTTGGTCTGGATGCCAGCCTTCGCTGGCATGACGCCGAAATGCACCTGAACCCTATCGCAAATATTCGCTGCGAAACTTTGTCGAAAATTCAGCAAACTGCCCCTCCGCAATCGCCGCTCGCATGCCAGCCATCAGCGCCTGATAATAAGCAATATTATGCTCGGTCATCAGCATCGCCCCCAATATCTCCTTCGCCCGGATCAGATGATGCAGATAGGCGCGGCTGTAATTTTCGCAGACAGAGCATTCGCAAGTCTCATCGAGCGGCGCCAGATCCTCGGCAAATTTGGCATTGCGGATATTGTTCGCGCCCCGCGCTGTGAACGCCTGCCCGTTCCTACCGGAGCGGCTCGGCAGCACGCAATCGAACATGTCGACGCCGCGCTCCACCGCGCCGACCAGATCGTCAGGCTTGCCGACACCCATCAGATAGCGCGGCTTGTCGGCAGGCAATTGCCCCGGCGCATAGTCGAGCACATCGAACATCGCCTCCTGCCCTTCGCCGACGGCGAGGCCGCCGATGGCATAGCCGTCAAAACCGATGTCGATTAAAGCCTCTGCCGATGCCGCCCGCATTTCCTTGTCCAGCGATCCCTGCTGAATCCCGAACAAGGCCGCTCTCGCCGCATGCTCTTCGCCGCTATCGAATCCGTCCCGCGACCGCTTGGCCCAGCGCATTGACCGCTCCATCGAGGCCAGCGCTTCCTCGCGCGTCGCGCCGTTCTTGGTGCATTCGTCGAAGGCCATAACGATATCGCTGCCAAGCAGCCGCTGAATCTCCATCGATCGTTCCGGAGTCAACATATGACGCGATCCGTCGAGATGGCTCTGGAACTCCACGCCGTCCTCGCTGAGCTTGGTCAGGTCGGACAGGCTCATCACCTGATAGCCGCCGCTGTCGGTGAGGATCGGGCGATCCCAGTTCATGAACCTGTGCAGGCCGCCAAGCCGCGCCACCCGCTCCGCTCCGGGGCGCAACATCAGATGATAGGTGTTGCCGAGAATGATATCCGCGCCCGTCGCCCGCACCGTTTCCGGTTTCATCGCCTTGACCGTAGCCGCCGTGCCCACCGGCATGAACGCGGGCGTGCGAATATCGCCCCGCTGCATATGAATGGTGCCGGTTCGTGCCTTGCCGTCGGTTGCGGCGATCGAAAAGGAAAAGCGATCAGCCATGCAAATGCCCGCTCCTTGGTTCGAGACCAGATTTTACGGCCCCGATTTTGTCTTTTTCTGGTGATCGTGTAACCATTGGTCCGTCCTGTTCGAATCTACCCATAGCTGTGCAGGATGGCAGCCTATTTTCAAAGACCTAAATCGGGAGAATCTCATGACGAAAGCTAACAAACTTGGGGCAGCAGCATCCGCGCTGATCGCGGCGGCTGCTCTGTCCGCCTGTTCCGGCGGAGCCAGTGAAGCGACCAGCGAAAATGCAGAAGCAACAACCGCCGAAGTGACCGAAGTCGCTGCTACGGACAAGGAAAAATGCTTCGGTATCGCCAAAGCGGGTGAGAATGATTGCGCTGCTGGCGAAGGCACGAGCTGCGCCGGAACCGCCGTCCTCGACTATCAGGGCAATGCCTGGAAATATACCGAAGCGGGCGAGTGCGAAGCGATGGGTGGCTCGCTCACCGAAGTCGCCGACAACGACCCTCCGGTTCCGCCGGCAATGGCTCCGGCCGAAGGCTAGGCCTTTAAGGCAGTGAATTTCAAGGGGCGGTTCGACGGAGCCGCCCTTTTTTGTTTTTGACCAAAGAGAGGAACAAACATGCGCTGTCTGTTGATCGACGGTCACCCTGATAGCGATCGACTATCTGCCGCCCTGCTCGATCACTATGCCGCAAGCTGCCCGGCCACCGCCACTGTAGACCGGCTGGTATTGCGCGACATGGCCTTTGACCCCGTCCTGCACCGTGGCTATGTGAAGCCACAGAAATGGGAGCCTGATCTGGAACATGCGGCCCGTTTGCTCGACCGCTGCGATCATCTGGTTTTCGCTTTCCCGATGTGGTGGGGCGGCGAGCCGGCGCTGGTCAAGGGATTTGTTGACCGGGTCTTTCTGCCGCATTTCACCTTTCGCTATCACGATCATGACGATCTGTGGGATGGCCTGCTCGAAGGGCGCTCGGCCGACCTGCTGG
The DNA here is from genome assembly GCA_002783865.1 of Sphingomonadales bacterium CG_4_10_14_3_um_filter_58_15. Classification (GTDB taxonomy): domain Bacteria; phylum Pseudomonadota; class Alphaproteobacteria; order Sphingomonadales; family Sphingomonadaceae; genus Parasphingorhabdus. The sequence goes on along the minus strand of PFJE01000122.1, from coordinate 2,718 downwards.
TGACCATGGACACGCCGGCTATTTTCCTGCGGCTGGTGTATCGCAATGCCATCGTCCATCGCTGGCGCAAGCAGATCATCGGCTTTTGCGGTATCAAGCCAAACCGGTTTCACATTTTTGCACCGGTGCGCAAGGGAAATGCCGAGAAACAATGGGCAAAATGGCAAGCACGGATTGCTGATGCTGCCCAGTCTGCAGCTTCGCTAAAACGAAAACCCAAGCTCAGCCATTTGGAGCAATTTTTACGATATCAGAGCAATCGAAAAGACGCCTGATAGTAAATCACCGCGCAAGACCCTGTTTGCGCGGTGACAGACAGATCATATGCCACCTAGTCGCAACGCTGCCGTTTAACCCGGCAAGCCGCTGATCGACTTCATTTCCATGAAGTCGCGCAGGCCGTAGACACCGCCCTCGCGGCCGTTGCCGGACTGTTTATAGCCGCCAAAGGGCAGGCCCGGAGCCGGCCCCCAATTGTTGATGATGACCATGCCGGCCTTCAGCTGCGGCGCGACGGCGGCGGCGGCAGCCGGATCACCTGAAATGACGGCGGACAGACCATATTCGGTGTCATTGGCAATCTCGATACCTTCATCCAGATTGTCATAGCTCATCAGCGTTACCACCGGCCCGAATATCTCTTCTTTGGCGATCCGCATGTCGCGGGTCACGCCGCTGAACAAAGTCGGCTTGATATAATAGCCGCGGTTGACATTGGCAGGCAGGTCGGTGCCGCCGGTTTCCAGCGTGGCACCTTCGTCGATGGCCGACTGGATCAGATCCTGAATCTTGCCATATTGCGCCTTGTTGACCACCGGCCCCAGATGGCCGCCTTCGAGCGTCGGGTCGCCAACTTCCTGGCTTTCGACAATATTCTTGACCACAGCGATGGCATCGCTGGCCTGATCCTTGTGCACCAACACGCGGGTCGGCGCGATGCAGCTTTGGCCGCTGTTGATCATCACACCGCCAATCGTCGCTGGCAAGACTTCCTCCAGCTTGGCGCCGGGCAGCACCAAGTTAGGCGATTTGCCGCCCAGTTCCTGATGCACGCGCTTGACCGTATCGGCGGCGGCTTTCGCCACCAATATGCCGGCACGGGTCGACCCCGTAAAACTGACCATATCGACATCGGGATGCGAAGAAATCGCCGCGCCCACGGTTGGCCCGTCCCCCTGCACCAGATTGAAGACGCCCGGCGGGACGCCAGCGGCATCCATGACCTCGGCGAGAATGGCGGCGCTGCCCGGACATTCTTCCGACGGCTTCAACACCATCGTATTGCCACCGGCCAGAGCCGGAGCCACTTTCAGGGTGATCTGGTTCAACGGCCAGTTCCACGGCGTGATCATGCCGACCACGCCAATCGGTTCATAGACGATGCTATTGGCGCCGACCTTTTCGGAGAATTCAAAATTCTTCAGCGCTTCCAGCGTGCCCATAAACCCGCCGAGGCCGGCCGGGGCCTGCGCGGCATTGCCGAGGCTGACCGGAGCTCCCATTTCCACCGCCAGCGAGGCGGCGATATCGGGCATGCGCTTCTTATACTCCTCGATGATCCGCTCGAGCAGGGCAATCCGCTCTTCGCGCGAAGTCTGGCTGAAGCTCTTGAACGCCGCCTTGGCTGCGGCCACCGCGGCATCGACATCCGCCTTCGTGCCCAGCACGATCCTGGTGCCCGGTTCCTCGGTGGCGGGATTGATGACCTGGTGCGGCGTGCCGCCGACCGAATCCACCCACTGGCCGTTGATATAATTCTGTTCGTAGCTGTCCATGGTCATCTCTCCGATTTTATCATTGTCTCGTTGCGGCGGCTATGCCCTGATTCCCCTTGCGGTTCCAGTAGCAAGTTCGACAGTCCGGCCCGGTCGCCCCGACCAAAGCGAGCCGGAGAATAGGCCCGCAACCATGATCCCGCAACGCCGTCCCCGCAAAACCGATCTTGACAGAAAAGCGCGCTTTTCTTTTCTGTAATCTTTGCCCGCAAGCCGCAAATTTCCGCCATTTTGCGGCGGACCACCACCCGCCTAGTGTAATCTTCCGCGCGGGCCGGGTCATCTGGACCGAGCCATGGCGAGCGAGCGCAGCGGCTGCGGGCAGCCGGGTGCGAGCATATCCGATGGAGCACGCTGTAGGAAAGGGGGAATAGGAACATCTTGGCGCGGCAAACAAAGCGCGCTAGCGTCGTCGCATGTTCGAAAACTCATTCAATAATATCGACAAAGCCATGCGCAATGACGAGGGGCTGGCGTCGGAACTCGACTATGCCGAGCAGACCAGCTGGCTATTGTTCCTCAAATATCTCGATGATCTGGAAAGCGAGCGGCAGGATGAGGCCGCGCTGGAAGGGCGGGATTATACTGCCATCCTCGATCCCGACTATCGCTGGGGTGTCTGGGCATCGCCGAACAGTGCCAAGGGCGAACTGGACCACAACAAGGCGAAGTCCGGCAAGTTTCAATATTTCCGCCATTGAGCGCAATGTCAGGAGCCCGACCGTCACTATTGCGGAGCGGATCGCTCTAGCTCTTGGATGCCAGATCGGTGAATTGCTGGATTGCGGTGTACGACGAGAATTTGACTGACCTCGGTTCTCCGCATAAATAATTTTTAATCTTTCCTCTATCGCAAAACGTCCAATCAACGCTAGCAGTGGGAACAGCTAATATATATGTCTGCCATTTGAAGGGAAGTTTTAGTGAGAGTAAATCAGGCATC
>PFJE01000044.1 GCA_002783865.1 Sphingomonadales bacterium CG_4_10_14_3_um_filter_58_15 | reverse complement strand
AGCTCAGGACTAACGGCACAAAATCGAGATTGCTTAAATCCTCCCCGCTTGCGGGGAGGTGGCAGCCGGAACGGCTGACGGAGGGGGCGCTGGCCCAGGCGCTGCGCTCAGACGCGAGCCCCCTCCACCACGCTTCGCGCGGTCCTCCTCCCCGCAAGCGGGGAGGATTTTGCGAGCGCTCAGGCCGACCGGGTCGGCAGTTTCCGGCTCGGGTGCATGCCGTCGACATAGCCCATGAACGGCGGGTGGATATTGTAGCCGAGCAGTTCCTGCACCCGTTTCGGGAAGCGCGCCGCCTTGTCGGGAGAGACGGCGAGCAATTGCTGTTCCAGCGGCCGGCACCAGCCCCTGCAGAATTGAGGGGTGACGATCAGCCGGTCGGCGTCGGAGCGGTTGCTGCCGCCGCGGTGCCACAGGGTGCCCTTGGCGAGCATCAGCGAGCCGGCGGGCATGACCGCCCGGATCATGCCGGGATGATCATCCGGGCCGTGATGGGTCTTGTCGATGACGCCGGTCTTGAAATCGGAGCCGCGATTGGCGCCGGCCGGTTCCTCGCTGCCCCATTTGTGGCTGCCGGGGATGATCTCGGTGGCGCCATTGTCCTCGGTCGTGTCGCTGATTGACCAGAAGGTCGACAGGCTGAGCGGGTCGCGCGGGCGGGCGAGGCCGCAATGGCTGTCGTCGAAATGCCAGGGCTGGACGGTTTCGCCGGGATGCAGGTTGATCGCGAGGCAGGCGTAGAGCAGGCAGCTTTTGCCCAGCTCGCGCTCGGCAAAGGCCAGTTGCAGCGGATGGGCAATCAGGTCTGCAAAGACGGGATCCTTGTCAAGCATCCCGTAGATGCGGTTGGATCGGTCGCCCTCGAAATTGTTGCGCCCGCGGATATCGGCATCGATCCACGGCTGGAGCGCCGCGCGCTGCTGTTTTACCTGTTCGGGAGTCAGTACGTCCGACAGGATGACATAGCCCTCTTCCTGAAACTGGTCCCAGGCATCCTCGAAGCGGCGGCCGTGCAGCCAGGGGCCGAGATCCACATCCGCCGTGGCAATACTGCTTTCGATATTCATCGGTCCTGCTCCGTGATTCGTGTCATTGTGACTTTGATAGCCATTCTTTGAATTGAATTCAATTCAAAGAATGGCTAGGAGCCAGGAGGACGGGCAAGGCAAGAGAGACAAGGGCAAGGGCACGGGCATGGCCAAAGGCAGCAGGACCGCGGAAACATCCGATCGCAAGCTGATGCGGGCGGCCAGCATATTGGCGGCGGCAGAAATGATCCTGCGGGACGGCGACGGCGAACTGGAAATGGGACAGGTCGCCGAGCAGGCCGGCGTGTCGGTGGGCCTGGCCTATCATTATTTCGGCTCCAAGTCGGGGATGCTGGGCGCGATCATCCACGCCTTCTACGACCGCTACAACCAGGTGGCGAACCAGCATATCGACCCGGATATTCGGTGGGGCGTGCGCGAGAAGAGCCGGCTGATGGCGGTCGTCGCCTTTCTCTACGACGATCCGATGGCGCCGGTCATTCTCGGGAAGATGGCCCGGACCAACCAGGTCGCTGCGGTGGAATCGGCGCGCCATGAAGAGATGATCGAAATGGCGATCCGCAATATCCGGTCCGGCATCCGGCGTGGCGATATCGGTGCCCATATCGATCCGGCGATTGCCGGCGCCGCGATAACCGGAGCGATCCGCAGCGGGATCATGCACGCCATGGCGATGGACCCGCGGCCGGACCCGGCCAAGCTGGGGCACCAGATCTGGGGGATGATCGCGGGGGCGCTGGATATCGAGCGTTAATAGCGTTCGATCAGGTCCCACCGGTTGCCGAACGGATCGGCCCATTTCGCAACCATGCCATAAAGCTCCTCGCGCGGTTCCTCGAGAAACAGGATCCCGGCGCGCTGCATGATCGCATAATCGGTTTCAAAATCATAGGTTTCCAGAAACAGGAACACCCGGTCGCCGGCCTGCTCGCCGATCACTTCTTCCTGCGCCTCGTTCGCGGCTTTTGCGAGCAACAGGCGGGTTTCGGTGCTTCCGGGTGGGGCTACCAGCACCCAGCGCTTGTCTTCTGACAGAGCGGTGTCCTCGATCAGCTCGAACCCCATCAGGCCGACGTAAAATTCTATCGCCGGATCATAATCTGGAACGATCAGGGTGATGGCGGAAATAAACTGGGGCATGATGATTTCGGTGCAAGAAAAGGGAAAATGGCAGGAGTGCACGGACTCGAACCGTGGGCCCTCGGTTTTGGAGACCGATGCTCTACCAACTGAGCTACACTCCTGCACGGGCCGTTTCGCCCTCGCGGAACAGCCGGTTTGCGGGCATTAGCGCCCCGCGACGCATTCGGCAAGCGTGATTGTTTGGCGGACCGGTGAATCGCCGCGCGAAGAGATCTGACCAATCTGTTGTAGACCGGATGAGGGGGCAGGTGGCCGTCGTGGCCTGAAATCGTCATCCCCTGCTACCAATTTATCGGCTTTTCTCTCACTCGCCGCACCTGCTATGCTGCTAGCCCATGCATTGAGGAGGCACCTATGACAGACGCAGGGACACCGCTTTCAGAAAAGCCCGAACCGCTCAAAATCCTGCGGATTTTCCGGGGCAAGGACGCGCCCAGTCTCGATGAGGCGGGGCATATGAGCTACGTCGATGACGACCCGGTGATTTTGCAGGGCGCGGCCAAGCTCGGCGAGGCGGGCATTGGCGACGGTGCGGTGTTGAAATGCCTGTTCAGCGGCTTCGGCTTTTCGCTCCACTATGTCTGGTTCAAGCCGGGTTACCCCTTGCCGCTGCACAGCCATGACAGCGATTGTCTCTATTATCTGATCAGTGGCGATATCAAAATGGGCACGGAAGCGATGGCGGCAGGCGATGGCTTTTTCCTACCTGCTGGCACGCCTTATACCTATACGATCGGCGACGAGGGCGTCGAACTGCTCGAATTCCGTACGCAGGAAGATTTTGATATCCGGTTCAAGGGCAAGACCGACGCCTATTGGGAGAAAATGCTCGAAAAACTCCGCGCCGAGCAGCCGAAATGGAAAGAGGCGCTACCGCCGGTCAGGGATTATCGCAATGCCTGACCCGGGGCCTGACCCGGGGCCTGAACCGGGCGCCTGAGCCGGTTTACTCCGCTGCTTGCAGCTGAGGCGCGAAGATCCGTTCCAGTTCGGCATCACCCGCATTGGTCAATCGATCAACCCATTGGTGGAACGCCTGACCACCGCCTTCATTGCGGCCAAACCAGACCTTGTCGATCAGGCCAGACTGCAGCGATTCATGCTGGCGTTTTCCGGTTTTATAATCTTCTTCTGCGACCACGACTTCGAGAAAATCAAACTGCTCCCGCGCGCCTTGACGGACGGCATCGTCGGTTGGTTCATTCTCCATCACGTAAAATTGCGTGGTGAAGCTTTCGCCAACCGTCTTGCCGGGGAACAGCTGCGATATCATCGCGCCGCGACCGCCGCCGCCATAGAAGCTGGCGATAGAGATATGCGGGAAGATCGTCCAGACGCCCTGCAACAGGGCATCGATCGGCCAGTCCTTTTCATCAATCTCGCTGAGATCAATCTGCTCGTCGCTGCCGGTCTTCTGGATAAATTTCGATGGCGAGGACAGCCGCTGATGGGGACCCCAGGAAAAATAATTGGCGCGGTTGAAGAAATCGGCGCCGAACGTGTCCTTGTGCAGCACCGGCAGGTGATAGAAGTCGAGATAGCCGTCATAGGCGGTCTTCCAGTTCGGTCCCGGGATCGTCCGCTGGTCAAACAGGTGCCAGCCGTCAAAGCCAAAATGCTCGAGCAGGCTGTCATAGCCGCAGAGATAGGCCTCGATATCGAGCGTGCTGTCGGGATCAAGCGTCACCCAGATCAGGCCGGCGCGCTCCAGCGTCGGGAATTTCTTCAGGCAGAACGCCGCCTTGTCGACCGTGCCGAAATCTCTCGGCGAGGCGATGGCGAGCAGGTCGCCGTCATTCTTGAAGGTCCAGCCGTGATAGCCGCAGGTAAAGCGTGACGCCTTGCCGCTGCCTTGTGCCACCGGATTGCCGCGGTGGGTGCAGCTGTTCAGGAAAGCCTGTGCGGTGCCGTCCTTCTGCCGCGTAATCAGCACCGGAATACCGGCCATGTCCATCGCCTTGTAGCAACCCGGCTCGGGCAGTTCGCAGGACGGTGCCATCATCAGCGGCAGCCGCTTGAAAATCAGATTTTTCTCGCGTTCAAACCGCGCTTCATCGGTATAGTCGGATGCGGGTATGGCAACCACATCATCGACCAGTTCCATCGTGTCTGCCTTGCCATGCTCAACCAGTGAACGGGTCATTTCCAACAATTGCTGCCGCGACATCTCTCTTGCTCTCCTCAGATTTGGGGCAAGAATATCAGATTCGGGCGAAGCGGGAACTATTCTTTCTGCGAAGGGGCAGGCGCGGGTAGTTTTCCGGAATTGGGTTCGTTGCGGGTCCAGATCCAGCTGCCGGTGATTATGGCGGCGACGAGCGGAACGAGATTCCACGGCGGTTTGACAAACAGCAGCGCAACGACACAGCTGACTGCGAATGCCACCGTCGATGCCCATTTGCCACGCCGGGAGATTGCCCGCCGTTCGCGCCAGTTTTTGATATGATGGCCAAAGATATGATGCTCGACCAGCCACGATTCCAGCCGCGGCGAGCTATTGGCGAAACAGAAGGCGGCGAGGATCATGAACGGGACCGTCGGCAGCAGCGGCAACAGAACGCCAATCCCGCCCAGTGCCAGGGAAGCCAGGCCAGCTACCAGATAGAATTGCCGTTTCATGACTGCGCTCTATCATGCTTTGTGGCGATTGCCGACAGATTCGATAGGGCGGTTGGGGCTGCGTGGAGCGATCAGGCGGGCTTTGCGATAGCGGCAGGATCGGGTGACGGGGCGAAGCGCAGCAAGCCATAGCCCAGCAGACCGGAAATCAGCGAGCCGCTGATCACCCCCAGCTTGACGGTTTCGATCTGGTCAGGGTCGACAAAGGCGAGATTGCCGATGAACAGGCTCATCGTGAAGCCAATGCCGGTGAGGCAGGCGAGGCCGTATAGTTGCAGCCAGGTGACGCCAGCCGGCAGCTTCACCAGTCCCGCCTTTGTCGCCAGAAAGATAAAGCCGAATACGCCGAGCTGTTTGCCGACGACCAGTCCCGCCGCAATACCAAGCGCCAGCGGTGCCAGCAGATCAGAAATCTGCAGTCCGGCAAGAGAGACGCCGGCGTTGGCGAAGGCGAATATCGGCAGCACCAGAAAGGCGGTCCACGGATGCAGGAAATGTTCGAGATGCTTCAGCGGCGAGCTGCCATCCTTGGCGTTGAGGGGAATTGCCAGCGCTGCGATCACCCCGGCCAAGGTCGCGTGAACGCCCGATTTGAGGACGCATATCCAAAGGAATGTGCCGACCAGAATATAGGGAGCGGTGCGGATCACGCCCATGCGGTTCATTACAAACAACAGGATCGTTCCAACACCCGCAAGCATGAGCGAGACACTCGATACCTCTGCGGTGTAAAACAGGGCAATGATGACGATTGCGCCGATATCGTCGATAATCGCGATTGCCAGCAGCAAGATTTTCAGGGAGACCGGCGCATGTTTGCCGAGCAAGGCGAGTACGCCGAGCGCAAAGGCGATGTCGGTCGCCGCCGGAATCGCCCAGCCACTGATATTCTCGGCGATGTTCCAGTTGAAATAGGCAAATACGGCCGCCGGCAATGCCATGCCGCCAACCGCGGCGATCAGCGGGAGTGATGCCTGCTCAACGCTGGAAAGCTGACCCTCTAGCAACTCGCGCTTCACTTCCAGTCCGACCAGAAAGAAGAAGATCGCCATCAGGCCGTCGTTGATCCACAGTGAGAGCGGTTTTGCAATCTCCAGTCCACCAAACTGCACCGCCACCGGGATGTCCAGGAAGGCGAGATAAAAGGGATTGAGCGCGCTGTTCACGGCAATCATGGCCGCCACTGCTGCGCAGAACAGGATGATGCCGGCGCTGGTCTCCTGCGCAATAAATTCCTGCAGGGCATTGCCCATCTTCTTTACCATCGGGGCGTTTCCCTGCTTGTAAAAATTGGGGCGGCAAGCGCTTGAGGGTGTGCTGCCGCCCCAGGGTTGGGGGAGGGGTCAGGGGAGCTATGCGTTTTCGCTTGGCTGACTATATTATGCTCCACGCTGAATTTTGCGGATGCGGTCGGCGAGGTTGCGCTGCAATTCTCTTAATTCGCGCACTTGTTCGCTATTATCCCGATTGTTCGCGATCGGTTTTGCCAGTTTATGATCTTTTCGGATCAAGCTGTTGGCATATTGTTCCACGACCTGTCCTCTTTCCATCATTCTGCCGCATCAATATCGTTGATATGAAGCACATCAGATGATAATTCCAATCGAATGAAATCGTGAGAATCAATAGAATGCGTCTATAAGGTGGAGCCCTTGCCATGCCGACATTACGCCAATTCGAATATCTGGTTGCCGTTGCCGACCACCGCCATTTTGGCAAGGCGGCGCAGGCGGCCGCCGCTTCGCAGCCGACGCTGAGCCACCAGTTGCGGACGCTTGAGCAGCGGCTGGGTGTGACCTTGGTGGAGCGGCGCACCCACGGCGCTGAACTGACTCCGGTGGGCCGGGAGATTGCCGATCGTGCGCGCCATGTCCTGGTGCAGGTGAAGGATATTCGCGATTTGGCCGAGCGGGCCAGCGACAGTCTGGCCGGCATTTTGCGCTTCGGTGTTTCGCCAACCCTGGGACCCTATTTGATGCCACCGGTAATTGCGGCGCTGCACCGCACCAGGCCGGACCTGCGCTTCTATATGCGCGAAGGCATACCCGATCTGCAGGCGATGGAACTGACCAAGGGTTCAATCGATATGCTGCTGGGTCCGTTGCCGATCGAGGGCGAAAACCTGCATATCGAACCTTTGTTTCGGGAACCGCTGATTCTGGTGGCGCCGCCGGATCATCCGCTGGCGGGCCGCAAGCATTTGGCTCTCTCTGATCTGGTTGGCTTGCCTGTACTCAGCCTCGACCGGCGCCACCATCTCCACCGCGATGTGGTTCGTCAGTGTCAGCAGCACGACATGAACCTGTTGCGCGACTATGAGGGCACCAGTCTCGACAGCGTCAGGCAGATGGTGGCTTCCGGACTGGGGCTGGCGATTTTGCCGGAACTCTATGTGCGTTCCGAACTGGCCCGCGGCGGCGACGTTGCCCTGCTCAATGTTGACGGCTGGTCGGTGACCCGCAGTATCGGTGCCGCCTGGCGCAGCAATGCCGGTTTTGCCAGCGAATATCTGGCGATCGCGGAAAAAATTGCCGACGAAGCCCGTGTCCTGATGGCCGGATGAGGGGCTGGAGTCTTTGTGGATTTCCGTCTGGGCGAACGGACCCGATCGGGTTATCGCGTGTGCATGACCATTGATCTCGACCTTCTGTTGAAAGCCTATGCGTCGGGAATCTTCCCGATGGCGGATGCCCGGGATGATCCGGAAACCTTCTGGGTGGAACCCAAGACCCGCGCAATTATCCCGCTCAATAATTTTCGGCTGTCGCGCTCGCTCCGCAAGACCATAAGATCAGACCGTTTCCGGGTGACCGCTGACACTGCTTTCGCCGATGTCATCGCGATCTGTGCCGCAGCAGTCGGCGAACGCAGGGAGACCTGGATCAATGCAGAAATTGAGGAGGCGTTTAACCAGCTGCACCAGTTGGGCCATGCACATAGCATAGAATGTTGGCTGCGGGACGAGGACACCGGGCAGGAAAATCTGGTCGGCGGTCTTTACGGCCTGGCCATTGGCGGTGCCTTTTGCGGAGAAAGCATGTTCTCGCGGGCCCGCGACGCTTCGAAAGTGGCATTGGCGTGGCTTGTGGCCAGATTGAAAGTTGGCGGATTCCCGCTGCTCGATTGCCAATTCATGACCGATCATCTGGCGTCGTTGGGGGCAATAGAAATTAGCCAGGCGGATTATCTTGAAGAGTTGCGAAGGGTAAGAGGCTATGTGCCGTCTTCGCTATCGGCGATCAGATCACCGATCAAGTCCTCCGGAGCGTTATTGGGGGCCGATCTTGGCTTGGCCGCAGGTGCGGGCGCTGTGGCGGGCGATGGAGCTGCGCCGGTTTCCGGCACCGTTTCATTTGCCGTGCTGGACGCGCTATTGGCGAGATTGGACGAGGATGTTCGCGGAGCGGTCGGATTTACCGAATCTTCGGGGGAATCCTCTTCGCCCGGGAAGCTCATTGCGCAACTCTTGACCCAGACATCATAAATCGGGTGCTCGACAACGTTCAGCGACGGTGATTCCCGAAACAGCCAGCCGGAAAAAACCCGCTTCCACTGATCGTCGCCGGATCGATTAGGTGGCCGTTCGTTGACCAGCAGCTGGACGAAAGCGCCCTGCTCAGGAGTCAGCTCCCACGGCGCGGTTCGCTCGCAGGCACGCAAGCGGACAATTGCCCGCCCGATACGGATCGACTGGCCCGGCCGAAGCTCTAGATCTCGAGTCAGACCGTTGCGCTTGTTGAGGAAGCCTAGCGTAGCGACGCGTTCCGCCATCGGCGTTCCGATCTGCTCGGTTACCGGGGTAACCAGGTCGCCGTCGGTGGCGGCCACTTTGCCTTTTTCAGCCGCCTGACCGGTCGCACGTTCATCGATATTATCGCCACTGAACCAGCCACAACCGGCGAGCAGCAGCGTTGCCGCAAGCATCGTGCATGGAATGGAGTGGCGCTTCATGCCTGTCATTCCGCTTCGGCGGGGTTCCAGGATTCGTAGTCGCCAGTCGCCGCGGCACGGTGACCGCCTTCTTCCAAAGCGCCTGCCGGGCGATAGGCTTGCGCTGTCCCGGTCTTATTGCCGCTGGGTTCTTTTTCCCATATGCGCGGCTGAGGTAGATGGCTTTCGGGAATCTCATCATAGCTGTGATGCAGCCAGCCATGCCATTCAGGGGGCACGCGGCTGGCGTCATTGGCGCCCTTGTAAATCACCCAGCGCTGGCCGGCCGGATGACCGGTGCCGGCTTTCTTTGCCTGGAAATATAAATTGCCAAACACATCCTCGCCGACGCGTTTGCCATTGCGGGCGCTGAACAGCGTCGTGCCGATCGTCGCTCCGTCCCACCAGGTGAATATTTTCGCCAATATGCTCATGGCGTTCGCTTAGCCCCGCAGCCATGCGCTTCGCAATGAAAAAATGTCAAATAGGAAGGATGTTGGCGGTTGCCGAATTCATTGCTGCCAGGTGACGACATCACCGGGGCCGATAGCCAGCTCTGCGGCTCGGCCTGCGGCAATTTCAAGCACCGTGGCAATCGGTTCATTCGAGCTAACCGGTGCGAGCGAATAAGGTGTGGTATTGGCTGCGATCGATTCAATCGTTCCGTCCCTTCGGATGAATATGATATCGAGCGGGATGACGGTGTTCTTCATCCAGAAACTCGCAACGCGGTCCTCGGCAAACGGGAAAATCATACCCTTGTCGGGTGCCAGTTGGGTCCGGAACATCAGGCCCTTGGCTTGTTCAGCGCTGCTGGCCGCCACTTCCACCACAAAATCATGTCTTGCGTCGGACGTCCTGATGGTGAGCGGCACCTGCTGCAGACCGGACTCGGATTGCGGCAATTCGCTTTGCACGCTGGTCGCTGCGGTTTCCCCGGTCTGGGCATAGCAACCCGACAGGCTAATCATGCAAAACAGGCTCAGGGAAAGCGCGACCGCTTTAGACATTTTGATCATCTTGGTTGTTTTCTTATTCAGTCCCGGGGCGGCAAGCATACTTGCACAGCCATGTGGCCACGATTGCCGTCTCTTATGCGGGCCATCAATTGTTGGCCCGGAACAATTTCATCAATTCCCGCGTCCCGCAGCGTTTCCATGTGGAGGAAAATATCGCCGCCGAATGCATCGCTCACCAGAAATCCGTACCCTTTGGCACGGTTGAACCATTTTACCTCGGCGCCGATGAAGGCAGAATCATCATCGACAATGTGCATGGCTTGACGAGAGCCCGATACGGCTGACGATTCGTTCCGTACGCCGCATTCAGAAAGATCGATGTCGAGAATTTTTGTTGCCTGCAGCCCTTTCGGTGCCACCGCATATTCACAGGTGACGACCGCCATTTCCGGCAATTCGCGCGTGCCCAGTGGTTCCAGCAGACTCCAGTGAACCAATATGTCCGACTGCGGGGTCGGCTCATCCTCGTCCGCCTCGCCATTCTCCGGCACAATGAAGCCAAATCCGCGATGGCTGTCGAACCATTTGACGCGGCCAGTCGCACGGCGCAATTCGTTCTGGGTGATTGAATGATCGTCTTCGCTGGCATTGGACCCATCACTATCCGCAGGGTCTGGTTCCGCAAATAAGCTTGCCACGATGCATCTCCGAACAAAACTAAGCCAAATCAAAAATCTAACATATTTCGACTCGGTCTACAGCATATATCACAATAATATTAAACTGGCGATTCATGACGTCAAAGTGGGCGATCTAATGAAAGACGTCCATCTACTTGCACCATCCAGAACTACTCTTCCACTGTTATTTCTTCGCCCGGCTTGGCAAAGACAAAACGGTTCGCCAGATCAAAGTCGTGACCAGCCCGGAGAAAGGCCTGCAATTGCTTGCGGCATTTGTCGGTGTCCTGCTGGCTCTCGGCGTAGGGGCCAATCTTCCGCTTGCGGGCAAATTTATCCGCCGCGACCCATTTGTTCGCTTCGCTGATCTGGAAGGCTTCGCGCCCGTCCGCCTCGCTGATGCCTGCCTGGTAAAGCGCATGCGATACACGGCGTGTCCCGTAACCGCGACGGGTAAGAGCGGAAGCCTTGTTCTGAGCGTATAAAGCATCGTCAATATAACCCTGCGCCACGAAACGCTCTATCAGTTGCTCAATGGCGGGCGGGTCCGCATCCTGCCATTCCCTTTCCCGAATTTTTCGGTTGAGATAATCGGCCAGTTTTTTCCGGCTCGTTGCATATCGCTCGACATAGCGTATAGCCAGCCGATGCAAGCTCTCCTGATCTAACGTTTTAACGCTGTTTTTCAACGGTTTGGCCTTGAAGTGTGACGGTTGCCCTTTTTGTGCCACAGTCGGGTCGAAATTTAAACGCCAGAGGTTATCAATGACATTGTCAGAAACGGCTAATTGGTGGGTCAAAAAGACTATTTGCACCGTTGCCGAACAAAAAAGATTGATTTTGGGAAGGCTTGACCTCCCGGAAATGGATATTGGATGACCGAACTGACGCCAACCCCGACCGCGGATGAACTGCCTCGTCGCTTTTCCGACTTTGAAACCCTGGGCGAGGCGCTGGACTATGCGGCCGAAGGACAAAGGGGTTTCAATTTTCACGATGCCAAGGCGTCGCTAGTCCGCGCCTATCCGTTCAGCGACCTGCGGGCCGACGCCTTGACGTCAGCAAAACGGCTGATCGCGGCGGGCATAAAACCGGGTGATCGGGTGGCGCTGATTGCCGATACCGAGCCGCAGTTCTGCGCGCTGTTTTTCGGTGCCGTCTACGCGGGTGCACTGCCGGTTCCCCTGCCATTGCCGACCTCCTTTGGCGGCAAGGAAAGCTATATCGACCAAATCGGTGTTCAGCTCGACAGCTGTGACCCCGCGATCCTGCTGTTTCCGGACGAGATAGCAGAATTGGCAGGCGCAGCCGGGCAGTCGCGGTCGATTCCCGTCCACGGGTGGGATGAATTTGGCCTGCAGGATGCCGTCGACGTGCCATTGCCGACTGCGAACAGCAGCGATATTGCCTATTTGCAATATTCCAGCGGCTCGACCCGCTTCCCGCACGGCGTTGCCGTCTCGCACAAGGCGTTGTTGCACAATCTGGGCTCGCATGCCCACGGAATGCTCATCGGCGATAGCGATCGCTGCATTTCATGGCTGCCTTTCTACCATGATATGGGACTGGTCGGTTGTTTCCTGTCGATGGTCGCCAACCAGGTATCGACCGATTATCTCAAGACCGCAGATTTCGCACGGCGACCTTTGTCATGGCTCGACCTGATCACCCGCAATCCCGGCACATCCTGCAGCTTCTCCCCGACCTTCGGCTATGAAATTTGCGCCCGCCGGATTGGCAGCCAGTCCAACGTGGTGGAACGCTTCGACCTGTCGCGCTGGCGTCTGGCGGGCAACGGCGCGGATATGATCCGGCCGGACGTGATGCAGCGATTCACGGATGCGTTTGCGCCGGCAGGCTTTGATGCCAAGGCGTTCCTGCCGAGCTATGGCTTGGCCGAAGCCACGCTTGCCGTGACCTTGATGCCATCGGGCGAGGGCATGGAAGTCGAGCTGGTTGAAGAAACCGAATTATCGGGCGAGAAACAGAGCGACGGCAGTCGCCCGAAACGCTTCCGTGCGATCGTCAACTGCGGCAAGCCGGTGCGCGATACGCAGCTGGAAATCCGCGAAGAAAATGGCGCCGTGCTGGCCGAAAAATCGGTCGGCAAGGTCTGGATGAAGGGCCCGGCGGTGATGGAATGCTATTATCGCGATCAGGAAGCGACCGATGCCTGCCTCGTCGATGGCTGGCTGGATACCGGCGATATGGGCTATCTGTCGAACGGCTATCTGTACATCGTCGGCCGCGCCAAGGACATGATCATCATCAATGGCAAAAACCACTGGCCACAGGATATCGAATGGGCGGTTGAACAATTGCCCGGTTTCAAGGCCGGCGATATCGCCGCTTTCGCCATCACCACGCCGGGTGGGGAAGAAACACCGGCCGTGCTCGTGCAATGCCGGACCTCGGATGAAACAGAGCGGCTGCGGCTGTGGAACGAGATCAGGGAAAAGGTGAGAGCGATTACCGGAATGAATTGCGTTATCGAACTCGTACCACCGCGTACCTTGCCGCGCACCAGTTCCGGAAAACTGAGCCGTGCAAAGGCCCGGAACCTGTATCTTTCCGGCGATATTCAGCCCTATGCGGTCGCCGCTTGAATCGCGCCAACGCCGGATAATTGGCCAGAGAAATTTTTTTGAGCCGATCCTTACGTTTCGCTAAGAATTTCAGCGTAAGGAAAGGTGGTGTTAAAAAATCTATCCCAATCCGGTTTACCGCGCATCATCCCGCTTAGCGTTTTGCTTGGCCTATCCGATCCCAGTGGCATTGATTGGGGCCGGATTCGCGCGTTGCAATTCAACGGCAACAATCAACATAGTTTGCTGAAGATCGTATCGGCGGTCGTATGCTCGATGTTGATTCTGCAACTGGGTATCGGCAAAATCAATATTGCGTTTCTGGGTGTGTGGCTCGCAGGTTTGGTCGCTCTTTATTCTTACGCCCATGTTACATATCGCAAACAGTCGGCATGGCAGCGGAAATCGATCAGTCGCTCCGAAATGATGGTGGTTTATCTTATTTCCCTGGTCGGCGGCTCTCTTTGGGGTGCCGGCTTTCTAATGTTTGCGTTCAGCGCGGACCTGCTCACCATGATTCCAGTATGGGCGACGATCATCTGCCTGATGGTCGGTTCCGCGATGCTGCTTTCGACCATGCCGCTCAGCAGCATCCTGTTCATATCATCGTCGAGTGCGGCGATAATTGTTGGCTGGCTGTATGTCGGCAACCCTCATCTTGCCTTGGCCTCTCTGGCGATCGCGGTATTGCTGATTTCCGGATGCCTGATGACCGGTCGCTCCTTCATTGAAAGAAGGGTAGCAGAAGCCAGTTTGAACGAAAAAAGTGAAGTGGTCAGCCTGTTGCTCAAGGAATTTGAGGACACCGGGGCCGATTGGCTCTGGCAGACCGATACGTCCCGCCGGATAACCCACGTTTCGCCGCGATTTGCCCATGCGATAGGCCAGGCTCCGGAGGAGATTGAAGGCAAGCCGTTCCTGCAACTGGTCGCTGGAGAGTCATGGGAGAGCGGGAAATTCTCAACCGCCTTGCACGAACTGGCAGACAAGCTGAAACGACGTGACAGCTTCAGTAACATGCTGGTGCCGGTTCAGATTAACGGCGAAAACCGCTGGTGGGAATTGTCCGCTTCGCCCAAGCTCGATGACAATGGCGTGTTCCACGGGTTTCGCGGTGTCGGGTCCGACATAACCGAGCAGCGCGAATCTGCCGATAAAATCTCGCATCTGGCCAGATTTGATACGCTGACCCGGCTGCCTAACCGCATGCAGCTGACCGATGCCGTCAGAAAGGCAATGCAAACAGCCGAGCAATGGAATGGTCGCTGCGGCTTCATGATGATTGATCTCGATCGGTTCAAGGCGGTGAACGACACCCTTGGCCACCCGGTTGGTGACCGGTTGCTGGCGCGCGTGTCCGATCGTCTGCGCTCGATCATGTCCGACAACGAACTTTGCGGCCGTCTCGGTGGTGATGAATTTGCCATCGTGGTCAAGGACGCGAGCGACACGCAATATATGGAATTGTTGGCCAAAAATATTATTGATACCCTGTCTCGCCCCTACGAAGTCGACCAGCACACATTGTATATCGGTGCCAGCGTCGGCACCGCGATAGGTCCGCGCGACGGACGCACGGTCGAAATGCTGATGCGCAGTGCCGATCTCGCTCTGTACCGCTCAAAGGATCAGGGTGGCGGGGCCTTCACCCATTATGAGCCAAAGCTTCACGTCCAGGCGGAAGAGCGGCGGGTGATGGAAATGGCCCTGCGCAAGGCGCTGGAGAAAGACGAATTGTCGTTGAACTACCAGCCGGTGGTCAGCGCGGATTCGGGCGGCGTTGTCGGCTTCGAAGCGCTGCTGCGCTGGACGAGCCCGCAATTTGGTGTGGTTTCGCCGGCAAAATTCATACCGCTGGCAGAAGAAGCGCGGCTCATAGTCCCGATCGGTGAATGGGTGATGCGGACCGCGTGCCAGGAAGCCATGCAATGGCCGGCCACGGTTAAAGTTGCGGTCAATGTGTCAGCCGACCAGCTGACCGAAGTAAATTTCCTGTCGATGGTTGTCTCTGCACTCGAAGAAAGCGGGCTTCCTCCCAGTCGTCTCGAGATCGAAGTGACCGAGAGCATTTTCATGCGCGAGGGCACTGGCGCGGCGGAGGTGCTCGATCAAATTATCGCAATGGGCATCAATCTGTCGCTTGATGATTTCGGTACTGGCTATTCGTCTTTCGGCTATTTGCGCAAGACACGTTTCACGACGATCAAGGTTGATCGCAGCTTTGTTCAGGGTGCGGCCAAAAATGCGCCCGAAAGCCTTGCCATCATTCGTGCCGTTGTGGCGATGGCTGACGCTCTGGGCATGTCGACGACGGCCGAGGGTGCCGAGACCGAAGAAGAAGTTCAGATGATCAGGAAGCTGGGTTGTCGCAAAATCCAGGGTTATTATTTCGGTCGTCCGATGGTTGCCGACGACGCCAGAAATTTGTTTGGCGTGTTTGAAAACGAGCAACTGGAATATAATAAAAAGTCAGCATAGGCGGCGGCTGCCCCGACTAATTTTCGGCCAGCCGCTTCTCTATTCCCCGCCAGATACGGGCATAGGCTTGGGCGGCGGGACTGCGCGGCGCGAAGCTGCCGACCGGTTGCTGCAATTTGGTCATATGCTCAACCGCGCTCGACATCGGTATCACCGGCCATTTCGGATTTCTGGCCAAGCCCTGCTTGTGGATGGATCGCCGTCGATCAACCATCGTATAGACCGGCAACAACGGGGCATGTTTCTTTCCGCTGCTGTCGAGGAACAGCTGGACGTCGAGAAGCGCGCGCTCCGAAAGAGGGGACGGTATCACCGGGACAATCACAATATCCGCGTTGCGCAAGATCTGCTCGCTCGTCTCGGTCAGACCGGGCGGGCAATCGAGAATGATCCGGTCATAGTCCTTGCCGATCTCCTTGAGTAGCTTGCCGAGATGACGCTTCTTGCCGATCTGGAAAAATAGCCGGTCGAGACCGCGTAGCGAGACGTCGGCTGCCAGCAGATCCAGATTTTCTATCTCGCAATGTTTGATCAGCTTGGCCGGTTTGACGGTGCCGGCGACCATCGCGCGGGCGCGGTCCCTTTCCATCTGGTCGCCCTTCAGAATGAACGACGCCGCGCCCTGCGGGTCTAGATCCCAGAGCAAAGTCCGCCGTGAGCTGCCGACAGCACTATTCCATGCCAGATTCACAGCCGAGCAGCTCTTCCCGACGCCGCCTTTCATACTGTAAACTGCGATTACCGACATTATTTGTTCCGGTTCGTTTTGCTCAAATCCGCCGAAAGCCTCTCCGGTCAGAGAAGCTCGTGTACGAGTTCCTGCGGCCGGCAAAGCTTGACCCCTTTTTCGGTCTCGACCAGCGGCCGGTTGATCAGGATCGGCTCCTGCGCCATGGCATCCAAAATCTGATCGGCGGTGGCGTCATCTTTCGTCAGCCCCAGCTCTTCGGCCGGCGAACCGCGCACCCTTAGGCCCTCCTGTGGCGTCATGCCAGCATCGCGAAAAAGCTGTTCCAGCTTGGCACGGCTGGGCGGGTTTTTCAGATATTCGATCACGGTTAGGTCAACGCCGGGCGCTTCTTCCAGTATCGCCAGGGTCTTGCGGGATGTGCCGCAGTTCGGATTGTGCCAGATCGTGGCTTGCATATTTCTCTCCCATTGCACCGAGCCGCTTCATAAGCACAAACTGGCTGGTTGTTTCAAAGAAAATCTCCCGAGGTGACAGATTCGCGATTGCATATGATAACTATTATCATTAGCGGACAGGCTGCTGAGAATAGTTATCATATAAGGAAGTCTGTCCGTGAATGTTGTTGTCCGCCCCTCGCTGCGTGCCCTTGCGTCTATCAGTCTGATCGCGATCGCTGCTGTCCCGATACAGGCAGCGACTCAGGAGGTGTTGGAAGAAGGTTTTGCTGATGATCAGGAGATCATCGTAACCGGTGAAAAGGAAGGCTATGTCGCGATCAGCAGCGCGGGTCTGAAAACCGACACGCCGCTGATCGATACGCCGCAGACTGTGTCGGTCGTGACCCGCGAACAACTGGATGATCAGGCGCTTCAGGATATCGGCGATATTCTCCGCTACACGCCGGGCGCCTCAATCGGGCAGGGTGAGGGCAACCGCGACCAGATCACGATCAGGGGGCAGAATACAACCGCCGATTTTTTCGTCGATGGCATCCGCGATGACGTTCAATATTTCCGGCCGCTCTATAATATCGAGCGGGTCGAGATTCACAAAGGACCCAATGCGATGATCTTTGGTCGCGGCGGTGGCGGCGGTATCGTCAACCGCGTGACCAAATCGCCGATCGCCGATCGCCAGTTTGGCGAAGCGACGGCAAGTGTTGACAGTTTCGGTGCCTATTTTCTCAGCGGCGACCTGAATCTGGCCGTCGATGATACCGCCGCCTTCCGGATCAATGGCCTCTATGAAGAATTTAACAACCATCGCAATTTCTATGACGGTCGACGCTTTGCCGTAAACCCGACCTTTGGCGCCGAGCTTGACGACCAGAACCGGATCCTGCTGTCCTACGAATATGTCGATGATGACCGGGCCGTCGATCGCGGCAATCCGGCAGAACTGCGTGCGACCGGCAATAGCTGTTCTTTCGCTGACCCCTGTGGCCCGCTTACCGGATATCGGGATACATTCTTTGGCCAGCCGGGCACCAACCGCACCACGCTGCAGGCCCATATCGTCAAGCTGCGGGTGGAACATGATTTCAGCGACGAGTTGATGTTCAGCGCCACCACGCAATATGGCGACTATGACAAGCTCTATCGCAACATCTATCCGGTTGACGCGCGCAGCAATGATATAAGGCTGACCCCGTCCGGCAATTCCGTCACGCTGGACGGTTATGTCGACACCACCGACCGTGAAAATTTTATCACCCAGAGCAATTTGTTGTGGACTGGCGATACCGGCGCTTTCGGCCACAGCCTGTTGCTTGGTTATGAAATCGGGCAACAGCAATCCGCCAACGCGCGCCGAGACATATTATTCGCGGCCAGCAACGACGATCTGGTGGTGGTTCCACTGACCGACCCGATTGCTGTTCCGGCCTTCACCTTTCCGGTCTTCAACCGCAGCACCTTCTCCAACCTGAAATTCCTGTCGCTTTATGTCCAGGACCAGATCAGCATTGGCGACCATTTCGATATTATCGGCGGCGTGCGTTTTGACCGCTTCGATCTGGATGTAAATGATATCCAGAGCGGTCTGTTGCTGAACCGGACCGACGAGAAATTCTCGCCCCGTTTCGGCGCGATCTACAAGCCGCAGGAGAATATCTCGATCTACGCGAGCTACGCCAAAAGCTTTTTGCCCAGGTCGGGCGACCAGTTTCTGACGCTCACCCCCAATACCGCCAATCTGGCACCGGAAACCTTCGTGAATTATGAAATTGGCGTGAAATGGGATCTGACATCCGGGCTGAGCCTGACGACGGCCCTTTTCCGCCTCGATCGTGACGATCAGGCGATCCTGCTCGACAATCAGGGCAATAGCACCTTGTCGGGTTCGCGGACCGAAGGCGTGGAATTCCAGCTGGTTGGCAAGCTGACCGAAAGTTGGCAGATCAATGCTGGCTATAGTTATCTCAACGGCCAGCAGCGCAATGCCACCACCATTGGCGGACAGGATTTGCGGCTGTTCCAGGTTCCGGAGCATATGGTCTCGTTGTGGACGAAATATGATTTCACCGAGCAATTTGCAGGCGGGATCGGGGTGACCCATCAGGCGAGCCAGTTTGCCACCAATGACAATAGTGTCCGCATTCCTGCCTTCACCCGAGTCGATGCCGCGCTCTATTATGACCTCAGCGAAAAGGTTCAGGTCCAGCTCAATGTCGAAAATCTGTTCGACGAGACCTATTTTCCGTCAGTCCATAATAATGACAATATTTCAACCGGTGAGCCGCTTAATGCGCGGTTGACGGTGAAGTTCGGATTTTAGCAGGCATGTACCCCGGCGCAGGCCGGGGTACATCTCGAGAAGTGCGGCCGGCGCGCAATTGTGAAGAGGTTCAGTCCTTTGTGGTCTAGAAGCGCTTCAAAAATTCCCGCTGGTGAGTGTTTTGATGGTCCTGGATGGGCACCCGCCTTCGCGGGTGAACAACTCATTTTTGGGGGGTCAAAGCGGGAACCGCCTTTGCCGCATCTTCCGGATCAATCCCCGGGGGCGGCGCTGCGCTGAGCACGGATTCGCCACGCGCCACGCGTCCGGCGCGCTGGATCGCCTCGCGGATGCGCGGATAGGTGCCGCAGCGGCAGATATTGGTGATCGCCTCGTCAATCGCCGCCTTCGACGGATTGGAATTTTTCTTCAGCAATACCGCCGCCGCCATGATCATCCCGGACTGGCAGAAGCCGCATTGCGGGACATTTTCCGCGGCCCATGCCTGTTGCACCGGATGGCTGCGATCGCGCGACAGTGCCTCGATCGTGGTCACGAACCGGCCTTCCAGTTCGCCGATCGTGACCAGACAGGATCGGATCGCCTCGCCGTCGACCTCGACCATGCAGGCGCCGCAGTCGCCGGTGCCGCAGCCATATTTGGTGCCGGTCAGATTGGACGCGTCGCGCAGCGCCCAGAGCAGCGGTGTTTCCGGGTCCATCCGGTACCAGACCGGGCGGTCGTTGACGGTGAATTTGGTCAAATCTCCCCTCCCGCTGGCGGGAGGGGTCGGGGGTGGGAATTTTGGAATATTGATGCCGAGGAGATCATTGATTTATCTATGCCCACCCCTAGCCCCTCCCGCAAGCGGGAGGGGAATCTTTTTACTCCCGCCAGCTTCTGTCTTCGCGGTCGACCAGTCGCACCATCGCGTCAAATTCAGGGACGCCCTGCTGCATCGGATCAATCGAGGCTTGCGAGAGATTTTCCAGATGCTTCTTGATCACCGCTTCGCCGATCATCACCGGCTTGCCCATGGAAAGCGTCTGCATCTGGATTTCGCAGGCGCGTTGCAGCACCCAGTGGTTGAGGAACGCTTCCTCCAGCGTTCGGCCCATCACCACCGGGCCGTGATTCTCGAGCATCATCATGCGCTTCTTACCGAGGCTGGCGAGGAAACGCGGGCCTTCATCCTCGTGCACCGTGATGCCTTCGAACTTGTGATAGGCAAGACGCGGGACGATCGCGGCGGCGTAGAAATTGATCGGCTGCAGTCCGCCTTCCACGGAAGAGACCGCCATGGTGGCGGTGGTATGGGTATGGATGATCGCGTGGACATCCGGAAGTTCGCGGTGGAACAGGCTGTGCTGGGTGAAGCCGGCCTTGTTGACCGGATAGGTCGAGCCATCCAGCGTGTTGCCGTCAATGTCGATCTTGACCAGGGTCGAGGCGGTCACTTCGCTGAAATGCAGGCCATAAGGATTGATCAGAAAGGCGTCGTCTTCGTCGGGGACCTTGAGGGTGATATGGTTGAAAATCATCTCGTCCCAGCCAAGATAGGCGAAAATCCGGTAGCAGGAGGCGAGCCGCTGGCGCGCTTTCCATTCTTCTTCGCTGCAGCTGGACTGGACATTGATCGCGGTGGCCATGTTTCTCTCCTCGAATCGGCTTTTGTCGCCTATGCTTGACCTTCTAAAGCAAAGCGCCAGAAACAGGAATGCAAAGCACCTGTCATTCGCGCAATATATCGTGTAAAAGCTTGCCTAGGCGCGCAGAAATTGATAGGCCGCGCGAGATTGAAGCAGATTGATTCTGCTGCAAACCCTTTTTTATGGCTTTTACACCAATTCAGGCCAGAAGAAATTGCTTCTGGTCCGCTACGAAATTTGAACGGAGTTACTCAGTCTTATGCAAATCATGGTTCGCGATAATAATGTTGATCAGGCGCTGCGCGCGCTCAAGAAAAAATTGCAGCGTGAAGGCGTTTATCGCGAAATGAAGCTTCGCCGCCATTATGAAAAGCCATCCGAAAAGCGCGCCCGCGAAAAGGCTGCTGCCGTGCGCCGCGCCCGCAAGATGGACCGCAAGCGGATGGAACGCGACGGCCTGATTTAAGCGCTTCGGCTCCACGAATATAAGGTAGCCTGCCCATGTCTGTCACGACGGTTCCGATTCATCCCATCAAAAAAGGCTCGCTGACCAAGATTTGGCTCGGCGTCGTGTTGATTGTCATGGCCGCACTGCTTCTCGCTTATACGGGAACCCAGAATGCGGTCGTCACAGGCGCGAGCAATGAACAGTTTCTCGCCGCCAATGCGGATGAGGACGGGGTAGAAACGACTGCATCGGGCTTGCAATATAAGGTGCTCAAGCCGGGCGAGGGGCCTTCTCCTACCGCAACCGATACCGCTCTGGTCAAATATGAAGGCACGTTGCGTGATGGCACGGTCTTTGACGCCAACGAGCAGACACCGATGCCGGTAGGCGGCGTTGTGCCAGGTTTCTCCGAAGCGCTGCAACTGATGCAGAAGGGCGGCGAATATCGTATCTGGATCCCGTCGGACCTCGCCTATGGCGAAGCGGCTCCCGGTGAACAGATTCCGCCCAACAGCCTGCTGATATTCGATGTGACGTTGCTCGACTTTATTTCGGCAGCGCAAATGGAAGAATTGCGCCAGCAGATGCAGGCGCAGGGCGTGGTTCCTGGTGCTCCGGGCCAATAATTGCCGTTAGCACAATTGTTTTTGGAGCTTAGTTTGTGAGTAATATCGGCTCAGGCCACAAGGAAAGCGGGCCATCGTTCTCGATCAAGTCGTTCTTGCTCGGGCTGCTGCTCGGTATCATTTTGGTGGTCGTGCTTGCACTGGCCATACCCGAAAAAACCAGCCCCACAGAATTTGTCCAGGCAGGATGGGAACAACTGTTCCCGCCACCAAGCAATGCCGAATTCCTGGCTGAAAATGCGGAGCAACCCGGCGTCGAGCAGACCAAATCCGGGCTGCAATATAAAGTGATTAAAGCGGGTGAGGGGGCTTCCCCCACCGCTACCGATACCGCGCTCGTTAAATATGAAGGCAGGTTGCGCGATGGCACGGTCTTTGATGCCAACGAGCAAACGCCGATGCCCGTCGGTGCGGTTGTGCCGGGCTTCTCGGAAGCGCTGCAGCTGATGCAGAAGGGCGGCGAATATCGCATCTGGATCCCGTCGGACCTTGCCTATGGCGATGTGTC
This sequence comes from Sphingomonadales bacterium CG_4_10_14_3_um_filter_58_15, assembly GCA_002783865.1. Classification (GTDB taxonomy): domain Bacteria; phylum Pseudomonadota; class Alphaproteobacteria; order Sphingomonadales; family Sphingomonadaceae; genus Parasphingorhabdus. The sequence goes on along the minus strand of PFJE01000044.1, from coordinate 12,007 downwards.
TCCCGGACCGGAACTGCCCGCCAACAGCCTGTTGATATTCGATGTGACTTTGCTGGACTTTATTTCAGCAGCGCAAATGGAAGAGCTGCGTCAGCAGATGCAGGCCCAAGGCGTTCCCGGCGGACCACCGCCCACTCGCTGACTCCCCGATTGTTTAATCAGGCGCGTTCGGCTTGCGCGACCGCTTCCGATGCGCGCAATGCGGATAGGATCCGCATCAGATGATGGACATTATGCACCTCCAGATCGACATCGAACGTGTGGAACGGTCCATCGCGGTGGGACAGGCGCAAGTTCAGGATATTGGCATTGTGAAAGCCGAAAATTCCGGCCATTTCTGCGAGCGTGCCCGGCTTGTTGTGCAGCACTGCGCATAGCCGCGCCGGCGCGCCGTCGCTTTCGTTGCCCCAGCTGAGATCGACCCAGTCCGCATCGACGCCATCGGCCAGAGTCGGGCAATCGATCGTGTGCACTTCGACATTCTCGCCGCTGCGGCGTAGCCCGACAATCCGGTCACCCGGCACCGGATGGCAGCATTCGGCGAGATTGAACGCCACGCCCGGGGTCAGGCCCTTGATCGAAATGGCGCGATCCTGCTCCGGCCATTGCCGTTCGTCATCATTGTCGTGGATGCTGCCGGGGATGATCGCTTCCATCACCTCGCGGTCGCTGAGCTGGCGGGTACCGATCGCCATCATCAGGTCATCCGGCTCCTTCAAGTTCAGCCGTTTCAGCGCCGCCTTGATCGCGCGCTTGCCGATCTTGCCGGGCAACCGTTCGATGATTTCTTCATAAAGCTCGGTGCCGATCGCGATCATCTCGTCGCGTTCCTTGAATCGGACATTGCGGCGGATCGCCGCGCGCGCCTTGCCGGTGATGACAAAGGAAAGCCAGCCCGGCTGCGGTTCCTGCCCCTTGGATTTGAGGATCTCGACGACATCACCATTTTGCAGCTGGGTGCGTAGTGGCACGTGCCGGCCATTGACCTTGGCGCCGACCGCTTGGTTGCCAAGATCGGTGTGAACCGCATAAGCAAAGTCGACAGTTGTTGAACCTCTCGGCATCTGCAGCAACGTGCCTTTCGGCGTGAAGGCAAAAATCCGGTCCTGGTACATCGCCAGCTTTGTGTGTTCGAGCAGCTCCTCGGCATCTTCGGCCTGGTCGAGAATCTCTATGAGATCCCGGATCCAGCCGGCCTGACCATCGGGCCGGTTGCCCTGCTTGTAGGCCCAGTGCGCGGCAAGCCCGAATTCATTATCCTCGTGCATCCGCTGCGAGCGGATCTGGATTTCCACCCGCATATTGGTGCCGTGCATGATCGTGGTGTGGATAGAGCTATACCCGTTGCGCTTGGGCGTGGAGATATAATCCTTGAACCGGCCGGGGACCATTTTCCATTTTTTGTGGAGGATGCCGAGTGCGCGATAGCATTCGGCGCTATTGTCGGTGACAACCCGGAAGGCCATGATGTCGGTCAGCTGTTCAAAGCTGACGTGCCGTTCCTGCATCTTGCGCCAGATCGAATAGGGATGTTTCTCGCGGCCGCTGACTTCTGCCGCCAGACCGCCGCTCTGCAAGGCCTTCTGGATCGACAGCGAGATCTTATCGACCTGGCCTTCATCCCCCTCTTTGATCGCCTGCAATCTTTTGGTGATTGTTTCATAGGCTTCCGGTTCCATGTGCTGGAAAGCCAGCAACTGCATCTCGCGCATATATTCATACATGCCGACCCGTTCGGCAAGCGGTGCATAGATATCCATGGTTTCATGGGCGATCCGCTGTCGCTTTTCTTCACTCTTGATGAAATGCAGGGTGCGCATATTGTGCAGGCGGTCGGCGAGCTTGACCAGCAACACACGGATATCATCGGACATGGCGAGCAGGAATTTGCGCAGATTCTCCGCGGCGCGTTCATTGTCGGTCTGCGCCTCGATTTTCGAAAGCTTGGTTACCCCATCGACCAGGCGGGCGATTTCTTCGCCGAATAATTTGCTGATTTCTTCGGTTGTGGTCAGCGTATCCTCGACCGTATCGTGGAGCAGCGCGGTGACAATCGTCTGCTGGTCCAGCTTGAGGTCGGTCATCAAGCCCGCAACCTCAATGGGATGGCTGAAATAAGGGTCGCCGCTGGCGCGTTTCTGGCTGCCGTGCCGCTGTACCGAAAACACATAGGCGCGGTTTATCAGATCTTCATCTGCGTCGGGATCATAGGATCGGACCCGTTCCACCAGTTCATATTGCCTGAGCATGGTAAGAAGATGGTGTTCTTTGGGGACCGGGGCAACTAAAAAGAGCGCCGAAGCTGGCTCTTACGTCCGGCGGACCAGAATAGGAGCTTTGCTTCGGCGCTATGGCTGACCGGCAGGGGCCGCTATCGGGAGTGAGAGGCCGGTCAGACGGGGATTTCAAATCAGTTGTTGCACTTGGCGAGTGCCTCGGCGTCGAATGCCTCGCCTTTATAGGCGAAATTGGCAACCGGTCCGAATTCGTCGGCGAGCTTGGCGCAAATCGTTCGCGGTGCGGAGCTGCTTTGAGCGCCAATGCATTCGGTGCCGGCACAGCGGATCACGGTATCCTTGATGATTTCCTGTGTGGCTTCAACCGGGGCCTGCAATTCCGCCGTATAGGCGACGGGTTTTGTGCGTGCCTCTGCGGTGGTTGCCGTGAACAGCGTGAGGGAGGTCATTGCAGCGATGCAGAAGATCATCGAAGCGCGAAGCGGGCTTTGGGAGAGAAGCATGATATTTCCTTTCGTCATTCTGTGTTCGGGCCATCTTGGCGAGGGCCAGAGGGGAGAAAATTTGGCTTGCAATTTAGGTTGCAAATCAATACTTATATTAATAGGTTTTAAGTTGCAACTAAAAACTTATATTTTTTTCGCACTTGCCAAAAAACTGGTTTAGGAATGGGTACATGGAGAAAATCAGAGAAGATCTATCGAGTCTGGCTGGCGGTGAGTGCAGTCTGCCGGTATCACTGGAAGTGATCGGCGAACGTTGGTGTTTCATGATATTGCGCGCCGCGCTCAACGGCGTTGGCCATTTTGAGGATTTCCTCTCCGAGATCGGGATCGCCCGGAATATCTTGGCCAACCGGCTCACCCGGATGGTGGAAGCGGGAATCATGACCCGTCGGCCCTGTGATCATGACAAGCGCAAGGTCGAATATCGACTGACCGACAAGGGTCAGGATTTGCTGCCGACGATGATCGCGCTCCGGCAATGGGGGGAAAGATGGGAAACCGGGGTTCCGTCCAATCCGATCCTATGCGATTCGCGCGATCGCAAACCGATCCGCAAGATCAGCATGCGGGCCCATGATGACCGTGTCCTCGAAATGGATGATCTGTGCTGGATCGACGAAGCGGAACTGAAGCCCGATTCAGACGGTGCCAATCGCGATGACATGGTTGTTCGTCATCTCCGCGAGATTGGCGAATCCACGGCCGCCTGAGGGCCCGTCTCCCGCGCTTCTATTCGGTCGCGTAAATGCTGTTTATCGGGCGGGCCATCACGCGGCGAACCATCGGCTCGAAAAACTCCAGCGGCGCGGTATCATAGGCGGCATCAAACGCCGTCTGGTCATATTTCGCGCAGAATTCCGCACAATCCTCAAAATGTTCGTGACCGCGAAACTGCTCACGCATGTCGCGATCCTGCCCGAGATAGTGGAAAAAATAATAGCCCTGAAAGATGCCATGCTTTTCTGCGATCCAGTGATTCTTTTCGCTGACAAAAGGTTTCAGGATCGCCGCGGCGATATCGGGATGGTTATAGGTGCCGAGCGTATCGCCGACGTCGTGCAGCAGGGCCATCACGACATATTCTTCATCCCGTCCATCGCGGTGCGCGCGAGTCGCGGTTTGCAGACTGTGCTGCATCCGGTCGATCGGAAAACCGCCAAAATCGCCGTCGAGCAGCTTCAGATGGTCGAGCACCCGGTCGGCCACCTTGCTGGCAAAGGGACCAAAATGGCCGCCGATAATCTGCCAGTCTTCCTGCGTGCCCTCTTCCATGGAAGGGAATTTAGCCCGGACTTCGTTGGGACCGCCCATGATATTCTCCTTTGTCAGTTGCCGATCTTCAGCCACATTTTTGCTCTCGATAATGCCAACGCCTTTGCATTTGGCTCGAAAAATGGGGCGTTCGTCGTCTTATTTGCGCAATTGATAGGCGATTCTTCCCCAACCGGCAATGCCCCGCTATAGATAGCGTGATGGCCGTCATGGAAATTCGTCCCCAGCCGTTTTTTGGCAACAAGAACCGCGCATTCTGGAATCTGCAATCCGCAGGTTGGGCCGGTGCGCTGATTTTGCGCGCCATCGGCGGTATTTCAAACGGACTGCCGCTGAGCTTCCTGGTGCCGGTCATCATTTCGACGATTACCGGCTATTCCATCTCCTTGCTGTTGTCGGTGGTCTACAAAAATCTGATTCACCGCCGCCCGATCGTGACATGGAGCAGCACCGCCGCGATATTGACGGTGGCAGCGGCGCTCTATGCTTTTATCGACGCCTGGGTTTTTCTGATCCAGAATCCCGCCACAGAAACCGCCTTTGGCACCTTGTTTCTGGGTTCTCTGTTTCTCGGCATCATGCTGCTCGGGGCCTGGTCGGCGCTTTATTACGCGATCAATTTCTTTCTGCGAGTCGAGGAGCAAAATGACCAGCTGCTGCAACTGGAAGCGCAGGCGACTCGCGCGCAGCTGGCGATGCTGCGGTATCAGCTCAATCCCCATTTCCTGTTCAACACGCTGAACAGCATTTCGACGCTGGTGCTGCTGCGACAGACCGAACCGGCCAACGCCATGCTGTCGCGCCTGTCCTCCTTCCTGCGCCACACGCTGGTCAATGAGGTGCACAGCCGGGTGACGCTGGCGCAGGAGGTGGAAACCCTGCACCTGTATCTGGATATCGAGAAAATGCGCTTCGAGGAGCGGCTGCGGTCGCATTTTGATATCGATCCGGCCGTGCGCGATGCGTTATTGCCGTCCCTATTGCTGCAGCCGCTGGTGGAAAATGCGATCAAATATGCGGTGACGCCGCAGGAAGAAGGCGCTGATATTTCGGTGTCTGCCCATCTCGACGGGGACAAATTGCGGATAATCGTGTCGGATACCGGGCCGGGGAAAGTTGGCTCGACGACAAACAAATCATCGTCCACCGGTGTCGGCCTCGGCAATATTCAGGAGCGATTAAACCAAGCCTATGGAGAAAGCGCTATATTTGAAACGCGCTCATCCCCCGGCGAAGGTTTTTCGGTGGTGATCGCCTTGCCATTTGAAACCAGAGAACAGATTGATCGCGAAGCGGCCGATCACGCCGCGACCGACGAGCAAGTGAGAAACGAGACTATTTTTGGAGAGCATGCATCCAGTGATGACCGTCAACGGGAGCCCGTCAATGCGCCCGCGATGGCATCATTTCAGCATAAGGATTTAAAAACATGACGATCAGGACGATATTAGTCGATGATGAAAAGCTTGCGATTCAGGGCTTGCAGATTCGGCTGGAGAAATTTGACGATATCGAGATTGTCGACACCTGCCGCAATGGCCGGGAAGCGATTCGCAAGATCAAGACGCTGAAGCCCGATCTGGTGTTTCTGGATATCCAGATGCCCGGATTTGACGGTTTTTCGGTGGTGCAGGGGATCATGGAGATCGAACCGCCGCTGTTCATTTTCGTGACCGCTTATTCCGAGCATGCGGTCCGCGCCTTTGAAGCCGAGGCGATCGATTATCTGGTGAAGCCGGTCGAGGAAGACCGGTTGGCCGACGCGATTGATCGCGTGCGCAAGCGCCTGTCGGAAAAACGTGGCGGTGCCGAACTCGAAAAGCTGAAAAATGTGCTGAGTGAAGTGGCACCGGATGCGATGGCGGGAATCGATGATTCGGACGAACCGGCGTCGGCGAATCGCTATGAAAAGCTGATCAATGTGAAAGATCGCGGCCAGATTTTCCGCGTCGATGTCGATACCATCGAACGGATTGATGCCGCCGGCGACTATATGTGCATCTATACCGCCGACAACAGCCTGATCCTGCGCGAAACCATGAAGGATCTGGAAAAGCGGCTCGATCCCCGCAATTTCCAGCGGGTTCACCGCTCGACCATTGTTAATCTGAGTCAGGTCCGGGAAGTGAAGCCGCATACCAACGGCGAATGTTTCCTGGTATTGGGATCAGGCGCGCAGGTAAAGGTCAGTCGCAGCTATCGTGATGTGGTCGCGCGGTTCGTGCATTAGCAGCTAGCTCCGGCGACTCTGGAAAAAATCCAGCAGCAATTTGGCGGAAATATCTCCGTCGATCCCGGCATAGACTTCGGGTTTGTGATGGCATGTCGCTGCATCGAAGAACCGGACGCCGCTGTCCACGGCACCGCCTTTGGGATCTTCGGCAGCATAATAAAGCCTTCTTATCCGGGCATGGGCGATTGCACCGGCGCACATGGTGCAGGGTTCCAGCGTCACCCAAAGGTCGCAGTCTTCCAGCCGGTCATTGCCCAGGTATCCCGTCGCCTGCCGAATCGCGACGATCTCGGCATGGGCGGTCGGGTCCTGATCGATTCGGGTTCGGTTATGGCCGCTACCAATGATTTTGCCATTCTTGACGATGACCGCGCCCACGGGTACTTCGCCGACAGCGATGGCCGCGTCGGCCAAAGCCAGCGCATCACCCATGAAAGAAGTATATTTTGCCACCGCCATGCGTTTCGATTAGCGCGGAACCAGGGGGAACGCCATAGGTGAGCCGGATCGTGCAAAAGGCCGCCGATATGCTTGACGCCTAGCCCGTTTACGGTTAGGGGACCGCTCTTTCCCGCTGGGAATCACTCAATAACAAGAAATTGGACTTTTACGATGTCGCGGATTTGCGAACTGACAGGTAAGACTCGGCTGGTAGGCAATAATGTGTCGCACGCCAAAAACCGGACCAAGAAGACATTTTTGCCCAACCTGCAAAATGTGACGCTTTTGTCCGATACACTCGGCAAGGGCGTGAAGCTGCGCGTTTCGACGCACGGGCTGCGTTCGGTTGAACATGTTGGCGGTCTCGACAACTGGTTGCTGAAAACCAAGGACGACAAGTTGAGCCTGCGCGTGAAGCGACTCAAGAAAGAAATCGCCAAGAAGCAGGAAGCTGCCGCTTAAGCGATCAATCTGATTCTAACGTTGAAAAGCCGGGGCTCGCTCCGGCTTTTTCGTTTGGCGGCTTGGGTATTGATTTTTTCTGAGTATTTTTGCCCTTCAGCAGCCGGAATTTGAAGAGCAGGGACTCCTGCAGCGTGCTGAAACTCTCGTCCGACGCGATCCAGACGATCGTGCCATCGCGGTCCTTTGTGATCGCCAACGCTTCCATATTGTCGACCTTTAGCGGTGGCTTCAAAGTGGCAATCGGAACCGATCTCGCGACCTTGCCCGGCTGGAAATCTTTCAACTGCGCGATAGACAATATCGCGGAAACGCCATCGAACGGTGTGAAACGCCGGTGCAACATGAGCGCAGACCGATCGTCTAGCAGCACAGCGTCAGTCAGCTTGTAGCCTTTGGGAGGTTGATAACCGAAGCCGACGGCTTTGCTGGTCGGCTCGGCAGCATCACCGTTAAAGATAAACGCCTGATAGCCTCCCTTCGAATATTCCGCGGACTCCGAGAACACCAGAAAATGACCGTCCGGCAAACGGAGCATCGCCTCGGCACCGCCATTTTCGGGCCAGTTCTGCATGGCTGGCGGAAAATTCGATGCTTCCTTGCGCGACAAGGAAGATCCATAGCGCCAGATGCTGTGCTGATGCTCGAAGCCCACCCAAAATTGATCGGTTTCGGGAACGTGCAAGAATGATTCGGCATCCCAGTTTTGCTTCGCATGTTCATTGGGCTTGGCCGGACCGTCCGGTAGCGGCGCGATGAACGGGCGAATGGCCCTATTCTCGCGTTCGTCCAGGGTAAAGCCGACCAGTGAGCCATTGTCACTGAGCATCAGAAAACGGTTGCCCGGCAAGGCCACCATGGAGGATATGCCGCCAAATTCGCCATTGTCGCTGGTAATTCTCCAGCCACCGCGAAAAGCGAGTCGGCCAACCCGGGTGAGCGCAGGGTTTTTGGCGGCGAGCGCTATCGGTTCGAGCGCGATATATTGGCTCTCATTTACCGGTGGTACCGGGCCGCGCACATAGGTGACCGGCACGAGAAAGAAAAACAGCGACAGGCATGCGAGCAAACGGGGCATGGCGCCGCGCATAACCGATTCATCGCTTCAAATATAATCTATTCTGGACGATTGCGCGACACCTGCGCTAGACGCCGGACAATCAGTCAGGAAAGCGTCAACATGAAAAAAATCTATCCGGATGCGGCCGCCGCGCTCGACGGCCTTTTATTCGATGACATGCATCTCTGCGTCGGCGGTTTCGGCCTGTGCGGGATCCCGGAACGGTTGATCGATGCGATTCAGGCAGACGGCGTGAAGGGCCTGACCATCGCTTCCAACAATGCCGGCATCGACAATGAGGGGCTCGGCAAGCTGCTCCGTTCGCGGCAGGTGAAGAAGATGATTTCCTCTTATGTCGGCGAGAACAAGGAATTTGAGCGGCAGTTTCTGTCCGGTGAACTGGAAGTGGAATTTTGTCCGCAGGGCACGCTCGCCGAACGGTGCCGCGCTGGCGGCGCTGGCATCCCGGGTTTCTATACCAAGACCGGGGTCGGAACGCAGGTTGCCGAGGGCAAGGAACAGAAGGATTTTGATGGCGAATCCTATATTCTGGAGCGCGGCATTTTCGCTGACCTCTGTTTGATCAAGGGTTGGAAGGCCGACAAGGCCGGCAATCTGATGTTCCGCAAGACCGCGCGCAATTTCAATGCACCGATGGCTACCGCCGGCAAGATTTGCGTCGCCGAAGTGGAGGAAATTGTCGAAGTCGGAGAACTGGACCCGGATTGCATCCATTTGCCGGGTATCTACGTCAAGCGCCTGATCAACGGGTCGCCCTATGACAAGAAAATCGAATTTCGCATGACCCGGGAGCGCCAAGACGCCTGATGGCTCGAATCCGTTCCTCCCTGATCCTTCTCGCCGCCTTGCCGCTTCTCTCGAGCTGCGTTGCCGCTCTGCTGCCACTCGCGGCGCTGGGAACGATTGGCAAGAAACAGATTGATCGAGCGGCGGCGAAGCGGGAATTCGTTGCCGCTGGCGCCATCGATCTGGCGATGCCGGCGGGTAAAGTCACGATCGGAGACGACGGCGGCGCGGCAGATGCATTGCCTCGCACGGAAAAGAAATTTTCGGGACAAGGCGGGGCTTCCGAAATTATAGAAGTCGATCTTGACGGTGACGCCGCCGATTATATTGCGCAATTTTTTCAGCCGATAGACTCGGGTTCATCGCCCTATGCCAGTTTTGCGGCTTATGCCCTGACACAATCGGCCAAGTTGGCGGAGGGCGAAGGGGTCCGTTCGGTGGTATTGGTTCCACGCGTGAATATTTTCAAGCCGGAAACAATGGCCTGCGAGGGCAAGCCCCTGGCGGTGGTCATCGATCTCGACGACACGACCGATCGCGACTGGATCGAGGCCGAAACGCTCTACCGGCAAAACGGTCTGATCGAAGTTCTGCTTAGCCTGCGCGCCGCTGAAATCAGCGTGATCTGGCTGTCCGATCAGCCGCTCGCGGCATCCGGGAAAATCTCCGCGATTTTGAACGAGGCCGGTTTCTCGCAATCCGAATCGGATGATTTCCTTTTCCTCGACCGCGGCGGAGACGATCGCAAACAGGTGCGCCGCTGGGACGCAGCGCGCAATTATTGCATCATCGCCATGGCGGGTGACGACCGTGCGGATTTTGATGAGCTCTACGGCTATTTGCGGGACCCGGACGGGGCGCTCACGCTGGAGCCGATGTTCAATAACGGCTGGTTTATAGCACCGCCTCCTCTCGTGGAAGCAAACGAAAACACGGCCAACCAGCCAGATGATAAAGAAGGATAAATATGCCCTGGACTCGCGATGAAATGGCCGCACGGGCGGCAAAGGAACTTCAGGATGGCTATTACGTCAATCTCGGCATTGGCATTCCGACTCTGGTCGCCAATCACATACCCGATGGCGTGGAAGTCACGCTGCAGAGCGAGAACGGGATGCTCGGCATCGGACCCTTTCCTTATGAGGACGAGATTGATCCCGACCTGATCAACGCCGGCAAGCAGACCATCAGTGAGCTGCCGTCCTCGAGTTATTTCAGTTCATCCGACAGCTTTGCGATGATTCGCGGCGGGCATATCGATCTGACCGTTTTGGGCGCGATGGAAGTCGCTGAAAATGGCGATATCGCCAACTGGATGATCCCCGGCAAGATGATCAAGGGCATGGGCGGCGCGATGGATCTGGTTGCTGGCGTCAAGAAAATCATCGTCGTGATGGATCATTGCGCCAAGGACGGCAGCCCAAAATTCATTCCCGCCTGCACCTTGCCGCTGACCAGCACCAATGTCGTCGACATGATCATCACCGACCTTTGCGTGTTCCAGCGCCTCGACCATGACAGTCCATTCCGGCTGATCGAACTGGCTCCGGCTATTAGCGCCGAGGATGTCGCCGCGAAAACCACCGCCGCTTATCAAATCGCATTGTAAGATAGCGAATGTGAAAAAATATCTGGCGCTGCTATTCGGCCTTGCTGCTCTGTTGCTGGTCGGCTGGTATGGCTATCGGACCCTGTTTGAACAGAAAAGCGGTTTTCCGTTAGCAGCCCTTGCCGAGCCAAAGGCGGAAAGCCGCGTGCCAACCCGCCCGGGTGACTGGCATGGCAAAATTGATTATCAACGCCTCGATCAGGTTTTTGCAGCGCTGACCGCGCGTCCGGAAATGGCCGGGATGGCGGTGGCGATTGTAGAGGATGGCGAGCTCCGGTTTGTGTCCACTTACGGTGTGACTGACAAAGACAGCGGCGAGCCGGTGACGCCGCAAACCGTGTTCCGCTGGGCCTCGGTATCAAAGGGCGTGGCGGGCTCGCTTGCGGCAAAACTGTCGGAAGAGGGCAAGCTCAATCTCAACGCGCCGATGCGCCGCTGGCAATCATCCCTCAGGCTCCCCGGTGGCGCTGAATCGCAGCTGACGCTGGCGCAGCTATTGTCCCATCGGACCGGCCTTACCAAAAACGCCTATGACACAAAGCTGGAGGATGGCGAAGATCCGGGCCTGCTCCGCAGGCAGCTCGAGGCGGCCCCGTTGCAGTGCCTGCCGGGTACCTGTCACAGCTACCAGAATATTGCTTTTGACGCGGCGAGTGAGATATTGGGACAGGCCGCCGGCACCTTATATTCTGACGCGGTAGAGAAGCGCTTGTTTAGACCGCTGGGCATGAAGAGCGCGCAGTTCGGCATCGTCGGCCTGACCGGCGCGAAAAGCTGGGCGCGGCCCCATCGCGGTGAGAAGGTTCGAACCCTTTCCGAATCCTACTGGCGGGTGCCCGCCGCCGCCGGCGTCAGCAGCAATATAGTCGACCTTGCGCGCTGGATGCGCGCGCAAATGGGCGAGAATGAGGATGTGCTGTCGAGCAAGGCGCTGGCCTTGGCCCACGCGCCCTTGGTCAGCACCCGGCGTGTCTATAGCGGCGAACTCGCCCGCGCCCTTGGCGATCCCTATTACGGGCTTGGCTGGCGGAGCTTCACTTATGCCGGACGGCAATTGATCGGGCATAGCGGCGCTGTCGACGGCTTTCGTTCGACGATGATATTCGATCCGGCAACCCGGACGGGTGTGGTCGCCATGTGGAATGACGGCTGGGGGAGACCCTTTCGGCTGCCCTTTGCGGTGCTCGACAGCTATTATGGTCTTGCGGGTCATGACTGGCTCGATCTTTCGGATCTGCCAGCGGTCAAGGCGCCACCGCCGCTGCCGGTGTCGACCAGCTGATATAGGACCGGTTTTGCCTCAGGCGTTGCGGCTTGCCCGCAGCGCTGCCTGTTCAAATAAGGCTCTGTCGCCCATTTCCCAGGTGACGTTCAGTTGTG
>PFJE01000154.1 GCA_002783865.1 Sphingomonadales bacterium CG_4_10_14_3_um_filter_58_15 | reverse complement strand
CGGGTTGTCTGCATTTACCCTACAACACCGACAAAGCGGACGTTGCAGCTCGTGTTTTAACGATACGCCACAGTGTAGGTCGTTTGCACGCGTCTGCTTTGCACCCAATTTCGGGCTTAGGGGCAATTTGGATTTCGTATATTGGGGAGCAAGACGACCAGATAAACTGTTTTAGGAACGATGGTCTATGTCACGGTCCACGAGTGTTTTTTAACTTCCTTCCGTCGAGAAGCGCGAAACCATAGCCGTGGCGGTTCCATTTTCACTCTCTGAATAGCGCAGGTATACCTATCTCGTCAGCCCACCATTGAATCGTCCGGACGTGCCAAGAGCGGCGCACATCTGACCGAATTCAACCTGCTTGGCGCCAGACGCGGAGCCCTCATGGCGTGTCGTCCGATTGTCATTTTCCCATCTGACTACGCATGATCTGCTTGGCATAATCCAGAATCTCGTTGATCTCCCGGTCGGAAATCTGGCCGCCGATCTGCCCATATGCCATTCCCTCAAGAAGATAATGGGCTATATTGCCGCTGCGAGCAGTCTCGGGATCTTGAGCCTGCCATCCCATCAATTCTTGCGCGATATCATGCCACCGGCTGATGAATACGGCGTAGCTGGCGGCCAGCAGCTCGGCCAGCCGGGGTTCTGAACGGGCGGCCAGAATTAGTTCCTGATAGGCCCGAAATTCTCGCTCGTTCAGATGCCTCCAGTGCGAATCGATGATATGGTCGATGGCATCGGTGTCGGGCGCGATACTGGTCAGGTCATTGCGGAAAATCTCCAGTCGCTCGCGGTGGAGATGCTCTACGGTCGCGCCGAACAGATCCAGCCGGGTCGGGAAATGATATTGCATCCCGCCTCGGGATACTCCGGCCTGCTGCGCGATGACTTCCATCGAAATTTCGGAATAGGGCATCTTCGCCAGACAATCGATCGCCGCATCCAGCACCTGCGCCCTCAATATTGCACCCTTTTCGGCTTGCCGCTGGCCGCTGCCTCGCTTCATCTTTCGTGGTGCCCGCTTCGGTGCCGAAGCTTGGTCCTGATCTGTTTGCCGGGGCTTCAAATTTTCGGATTCGTACAAAAAAATTCTCTCTCACGCTCAATTGATAAGGGCAGCCATGTAACAGCAACTTATCAAAAATGATAAGGGTAAAATAAAGCAGTGCTGCTTGACAATGGTTCCAAACGGGCACAGTGCGAAAAAAAAGCAGAGCTGCTTGAAAAGTTGCAGCGCAATAAGGGAGAGCGATAATGACCAAGATGATGAAACGCCAGCTGGTACTGGCAACAGCCATGGGCCTGGCGCTTTCGGTGCATGCACCGGCATATGCCCAAGCGGAATCGACTGAGACCGACACAGACGAAGAGGGCTATGGATCCGGTCCCATCATCGTCACGGCCCAGCGCCGGGACCAGGTCTTGGCTGACGTTCCGCAAGCCGTCCAAGCGATTGGCGGAGAGGTTCTCCAAGCCATGGGGGTCGAGCAATTGCAGGATGTTATCGCACTGGTGCCCAGTGCAACGGTTGGATCGACAATCTCGGTGGGCTCCAACACATTCCAGATCCGCGGCGTCGCCGCTTCCGAAACCGACGGTGACGCGACGGTGGGGTTCTATCTCGACAATTTCGCCTTTTCCATGCCGGGGCGACCCTATGCGCCAGCAACCGATTTTTATGACCTGAACCGGGTCGAGGTATTGCGAGGACCTTCGGGGACCCTGTACGGGCTCGGCTCGCTGGGCGGAACGATCAAGGTCCTGACCAACGATCCCGATCTGTACGATGCCGAACTGTCCACGCGGATGACAGCCAATGTGACCAGCGGCGGTGAGCCCGGAGGCGGCGCCGATGCGATGTTCAATGTTCCGATTTCGGATGGAAAACTGGCATTGCGCGGCGTGGTTTCCTACAAAACCATTGGTGGCTTCGCCGACAATATCGCCACCGGGAAGGACGATGCGAACGACGCCAACAGTTTCTCGGCGCGCGTCAAATTACGCGCGGAGCCAACTGAGCGGCTGATGATCCAGCTGGCGGCCTGGCACAATCGTTCTAATCAGGATTTTTCGAACCGCATTACTTCTACCGAACCGCCGATCCTCAATCAGACCTTCGGCATCGCCAATTCGCGCTATACATTGTTGACTGGCGATATCAGCTATGATCTTGATTTTGCAACATTATTGTCCACCACTGGCTATATCAAGAATACGGTTGTCGTGAACAACGGCGGGTTCATTCCCGGCATCGGCAATTTTGCCAGCTTCTGGCCGCTTGAGACGAAAAACATCAATCAGGATCTGCGGCTTGCTTCCAACGGCAACGGCCCGCTGTCCTGGATCGTCGGCTTCTTCTATCAGGACGGCGAAACCAAAGGCGGACAGAGCGTACAATTGCCCGACTTCCCGGTAGCCGGACAGCAGGGCCTCGCAACCTTCAACGACAATACGTTAAATTCCAAAGCCTGGGCCGTATATGGCGATGCAACATACAGCTTTATGGACGGCCTCGTCGATTTCACCGTTGGTGGCCGCTATTATGAAGAAAAACGCACCTTCGACGAGAACAGCTCGATCACGCTGGTCGAGGCCGGTGTTGTCGTCCCGACCGTCGGTATTGACCGAGCGAAAAACAACACGTTCAACCCGCGCGTCAATATCTCCGTGCATCCTTCCGATGATGGCATGATCTATGCCGAGGTTGCCAAAGGGTTCCGCTCCGGTGCCATTACCTCAAACTCAATCATCGCGGGCGCTAATGGAGCATTGGGCACCAATTTTGACAACAGCTCTCCTCCCGACAGTTTGTGGAATTATGAAGCCGGTGTGAAATGGTCATTCGGACAGATGGATGTCGCGCTGTCGGCCTATTATTTCGACTGGGCGGATGCGCAGATCGAATTGTCTCCGACTTTGCAAAGCATTGTTGTGCCGATCGGTGATGTGAAGGGCAAGGGTCTCGATGCCGAAATTACCTGGCGCACGCCTTTGCAGGGCCTGACCCTTCAGGCCGCCGGCAATATCAACGAAACCGAACTGGAAAATGTCATTCCTGAAGTGGCTGCTGCATTGCCGTGGCTGTCCAATGGCAGCCAGCTGCCCGGCACCGCCGAGAAAACCGTTTCGGCGACCGCAAGCTATGTGGGCGATATCGGCAATGGCTGGGATCTGAAGATCAACGGGCGCTATTCCTATCGCTCGCGCCAGCAGAGCGTGTTCAACGGCGTCTATGCGCCCTGGAACGGCATCGGTTCCGCCCGGATTGGTATCGCCAAGGATGACTTCGAATTTTCAATCTTCTCCAACAATATCGGCAATTCGGACCGGCCCATCTCCCGTCCCGGTGGCCAGAACCAGGTTCCCTATCCGCGCACCATCGGCATTTCGGTCGAAAAGCGCTTTTGATACCAATTTGAGGACCGGAACATGGCTAAAATAGAAGGCGAATTCCTGAAAGCGCAGAGATCGGAGGGCGAGTTCGAGACGCCATCCTTCCTCCCGCGCAAGCCGATTCCCGATATCGGGAAGCAGAAGATCGACGGCGAGCGTTTCCATTCGAAGGAATTCATGGGCCGCGAATGGGAGATGATCTGGACCCGCACCTGGAACATCGGCTGCCATATCACCGAACTCGAAGAAGCGGGGGATTTCAGGGTTCATTCGCTTGGCAAGGAATCGCTTCTGTTCGTTCGGGGCGCCGACGATGTGGTTCGCGGCTTCTTCAATGTCTGCCAGCATCGCGGCAATATCTTGTGCCAGGTTCGCGAAGGCATGGTCAATCATTTGAAATGCCCGTTTCATGGCTGGGAATGGAATCTCGACGGCAGCTTGAAGCAGGTCATGCATCCGGAACTTTTTCCCCAGTTCAAGGATGGGATACCGGAGGGCGATCTGGACCTGCCGGTCCTGAAAGTGGAGCAATGGGGTGGCTGGGTCTGGTTCAACATGGATCCCGACGCCGGTCCCTTGCGCGAATTTTTGGGCGAGGCCGGCGCGCATCTCGAGACCTACGAACATGAAAAATTCAATCTTGTAGATTACAAGAGCTTCGAATGGCAGGGCAACTGGAAGCACGCCCATGACGCCTTCAACGAAAGCTATCACTTCGAGGCCCTGCACCCGGAATTCCTCGATTTTGCCGAAGGCTTTGACGTGCCGATCGAATTGCTCGGCATCCACAGCCGGATGCTGAACTTCAACCATACGGTCAGCGAAATTCTGGAAGACCGGGACAGCATGACTCCGATCCGGGAAAAAATGCTGGGTCTGCCGGAAGGCTATGAGGGATCGGCCAAGGACGTTCATCTGGCGGTCGTGGCGCACAAGCGCTCGATCCAGGACGAAAGCCATATCCCCTACAAGCGGATGAATGACGAGCAGCTCGCCCATCAATATCATTATACGTTTTTCCCGGGCACGACGATCACCACCACGCCGGAAATGTCGATCGTATTTCGCTATCGCCCGCACGAGACCGATCCGAATTATTGCTATTATGATTTCCTGATCACCCGGCACGATCCTCCCGGCGAGCCGCGTCCCGATTTCGAATATCGTCTCTATCGCCACGCCGAATTGCCGAGCTATGTCGACGCTTTTGAAGGCACGTTCGATCCGGTGCTGGCCAATGTGTTGCAGCAGGACGGTACCAATATGCCGACGATGCAGCAGGGCACCTCCTCGAGGGGTTTCAGGGGCATGATCCTTGGCGAACAGGAAGTCCGCATCCGCAATTTCCACCAGACAATCGATCGCTATCTGAGGGGTGACTTTCCTCTGCGCGGCGACCGCTGAGGTTCCTCATGACAAATGCAAAACATATCCACATCGTCACCGGCGGCAAATATCATGATTTCGATCTTGCCCGCCTGAAGCTGCTCCAGGCGATGGCGGAGGATGAACGCATCCGGGCCAGCTGCGCCATGGATTATGCGGGTCTGGAGATTCTCGACAAATGTTCCGGCCTGATCCTCTATACCTGCGATATGATGCCCACCGACGAGCAGGCCGAGCAGATGGACAGCTTCGTCCGCAACGGTGGCCGGATCATGGCGCTGCACGCCGTCAATGCCCATCTCGAATTTACCGATGGACCCGAAATCGTCACCAGCGGTGTCCGTATTCCGGGGCTGGTGAAATCGACAGCGGAGACGGTCTCTCCGCTATTCATGGAACTGCTCGGCAGCCGTTTCGTCACTCATCTCGCCGCGCAGGAAGTGCATGTCCATGTCGAGGATCAGGATCATCCCGTGACGCGCGGCATGAAGGACTTCACCCTGGTTGACGAACCCTATGTCGCGACGCCGCTTAGCGAATTGCGCACCTTGATGTCCGCGCGCTACAAGGGTCCGACACCCGGCTATGTGACCGGAGAAATCACCGACGACCCGCCGCGTCCTCAGCTCTACGTCAAGGATCACGGCAAGGGAGCAGTACTCTATTCGCCGCTGGGGCATGCCTGCGGCAAATATGATATGCGTCCGCTGATGGACGAGGCTCCGGTTGTCAGGGGACCCTGGGATGATGAAAACTATCTCGAGATAATCAGGCGCGGGATCGCCTGGATCACCGAGGCCCCGATAGCGGCTGCTGCCGCGTGATGGGCCGGAGCAAAAAGCAATCCAGATCGGGAGATCAGTGATGAAGCCGCTAATAATAAGGCAAATGGGCTATGTCACCGATGATATCGAGGCATCTGCCCTAGCCTGGGTCAAGACCATGGGGGCCGGGCCGTTCTTCACCCTGCCGGGCATGGGCTTCCAGAGTTGGACCTATCTGGGCGAGCCACAGGAGATGACGCTCGACATCGCCTTTGGCCAGGTCGGAGACATGATGATCGAACTCATCCGGCCCAACGGACCCTGGCCCAATGTATATGGCAAATCCATGCCCAGGGGATGCGTCCCGCACCACCATGGCATACTGGTCGAGGATGTCGAGGCAAGCTCTGCCTCCATGAGCGGAGCGGCGATAACCCGCGCGGAACTCTCGGCTGACACCGAACTGCGCTATTTCGACTGCCGCAACCAGACTGGCCTGTTCATCGAACTGATCACCGACAATGAAGAGAGTCGCGGTTTCTTTGCCGCGGCGATCGAAGCAACGAACGGCTGGGATGGCAAGACCGACCCGGTTCGGCCATTTCTGCCAAGCGAAAGCTGATGGCACAGTCGTACACAACCACGGGCTTCAATGACCGCGTGATCATGGTCACCGGCGCAGCATCCGGTATCGGCGCAGCGACCGTTGCCCGCTTGCAGGAGGCAGGCGCAAAAGTGGTGGCGATCGACCGCATGCCGCTTTCCGCCCCGGCGGCTCTGTGCATCCAGATGGACGTCACCAGCGAGAATGAATGGATCGCCGCCGCGTCGCAGACAGTAGAGCAGCTGGACCGGATCGATGGTCTGGTCAATTGCGCCGGCATCATTCGCATGGGGGCCATCACCGATCTGTCGGCTGATGATTTCCGATTGAGTTTGCAGGTCAATGTCGAGGGACCATTTCTCGCCATGAAACATGTCCTCCCGGTAATGTACCGGCAAGCCAGCGGCAGCATTGTCAATATTTCATCAACCGCCGGGATCGCGGGAGCCGCCGGTGCAGGTGGCTATTGCGCCAGCAAGGGTGCAATCCGGATGCTGTCAAAAGCCGCCGCGCTGGAAGCGATTGGGAACAAGTCCAATGTACGGGTCAATTCCCTGCACCCTGCGATGACCGAAACCCCGATGGTCAAGGACATCGTCAGCCAGCTCGGCGGCGATGAAACCATCGAAGACCAGATGCGCGCGCTACAGCCGTCGGGGAATTTCATTCCGGTGAAGGCGGTCGTCGATTCCATTCTCTTCCTGCTTTCCGATGCGTCCCTATTTGTAAACGGCACCGAGCTGATCGTCGACAATGGATTTACCGCTCAGTGAGCGAGACCAGCGCTTCGTTGCGACTGGAGGGTTGCTGTGCACTGGTAACCGGCGCTCTTGGCGGAATCGGAATGGCAATTTGCCGCCTGTTTGTCGAACAGGGAGCAAAAGTCTGGCTCGCCGATCTCGAACCTGCCGACAGTGAGAAAGTTCGCCTGGCGTTGGAGCAATTGGGCCATGCGGAGTATCTCCGGCTTGACGTCACCGAGAGGGAGGATTGGGACAGCGCGGCAGCGATGATCGGCGACCGGCTCGACATTCTCATCAACAATGCCGGCATTGCCCCGACCGGCGAGCTAGAAATCTTGCCGCTCGAGCAATGGCAAGAGGTGATGGCGGTCAACTGCCAAGGCGCTTTCCTGTCGCTTGCTACAATGTCCGGCCAGCTTGCGCGCGCTGGAACAGCCAGCGGCCGCTGGGCAAGTGTTGTCAATATCTCGTCGATCCTCGCGATGGTCGGGATGGCGCAGGCCAGTGCCTATGCCGCCAGCAAGGGTGCTCTGCGCAGTCTGAGCAAATCGGCCGCAATGGAATTTGCGCAGGCAGGCCGCCCGATCAGGGTCAATTCTCTCCACCCCGGTTTCGTCGAGACCGACATGACACGGGCCGGCAGTGAGGCGATGAGCGACGCGGGCAACCTGCTGGAAACGCTGGGCAGTGAAACCCCGATGGGCCGCGTCGGAACGCCCGAAGAGATCGCTTATGCCGCGCTGTTTCTGGCATCAAATGAAAGCAGTTTTGTCACTGGCAGCGAGCTGACCGTGGATGGCGGCTGGACCACCCACTAAACCAAAAGGAATTGCCATGATTTTCTATGATTTCGATCTGTTTGCCCCCAGCCCCTATGTCGTCAGGATGTTTGCCGAGGAAAAGGGACTGAAGCTGGAACGCAAGGTCATCGACCTGCTGACCAGGGAGAACCGGCGTGCGCCCTTTACCACCGCGATCAGCCCGCTTGGCGAGTTGCCCGCGATGCTGCTGGATGACGGCACCGCCCTGACCGAGATCACCGCCATTTGCGAATATCTGGAAGAGATGCACCCCAAGCCGTCGCTGATCGGATCCACACCACTGGAACGTGCCGAGACCCGCATGTGGGTGCGGCGGATCGAGCAGAAAATTGCCGAACCAATGGGCGAGGGCTTCTCCGCAGCCGAAGGGCGCGAGTTTTTCGAATCCGACCACAAGGACCCTGACCTGATCACCAAGACGGTCTTGCCGCCTGAAGCCGGACCGGCGCTCAAGGCCAGGGCTAGGGAAAAGATCATCTGGATGGACGGCCAACTCGATGGGCGGCAGTTTGTTTGCGGGGACCGGTTCACGCTGGCGGATATCTATCTCTATTGCTATTTACAGTTCGGCGAACATCAGGGCCAGCCGATCCCGGAAGAAGCACCTTGGATGCGCGATTTCTTCGACCGCATGAAGGAGCGGCCGACCGCTTGGCATGGCGAAGGCGGGAGTCTCGAATAGGCAAACAGACCCTCCCCCAATCAAACGCCCACAGGTATCAGGAATTCAGTATGAAGGCAGTATTTTACAGCGAGAACGGCGGCCCCGAAGTCATGCAATATGGCGACAGGCCGGACCCGGAGATGCAGGACGACAGCGTGCTGATCCGCAGCGAAGCGATATCGATCGAAGGCGGGGATCTGCTAAACCGGCTGCTTTCACCCCCTGCCCCTGTTCCGTTCATTCCCGGCTATCAGGCGGCGGGAATCGTTGAGGCCATCGGCCCATCGGTTACGCTCTTCCAGCCAGGCGATCGCGTTGTGGCGTTCAACTGGTCGGGCAGCCACGCAGAACTGTTCGCCGCACCGGAGAGCTTTACCTATGCGATCCCCGACTCACTGGATCTCTCGCTCGCAGGCGTCGCCCCGATCGCTTTCGGCACCGCCCACGACGCGCTGATCGAATATGGTAATCTGCAGCCGGGCGAGACGGTGCTGATCCAGGGTGCCGGCGGCGGCGTCGGACTGGCCGCCGTCCAGATCGCCAAGGCCGCGGGCGCGACCGTGATTGGCACCTCATCCAGCGATGAACGGCTGGATCTTATCCGTCCCTTCGGACTGGATCACGGCATCAACTACCGGGAAGAGGATATTGCCGAGCGATGTCTCGCAATCACCGACGGCAACGGCATCGACCTCGCCGTTGACCTAGCGGGCGGCAAGGGCAAGGACCTGCTCGTCAAGGCGTTGCGGCCACACGGGCGCTATGCAGCGGTCGGCGCGGCGACCGGAGACATTCCCTCATTCAGCTTTTTCGAACTGATCGGTGAAATGCTCAATGTCTTCGGTGTTTCTCTCGGGCAGGAAATGCACACCGAACGAGTGAGAGCGCTGGTTGGCGATATCTTCGATAAGCTGGAAAATGGCTCCTACAAGATGCCGATAGACAGGACATTTGCCTTGTCCGACGCCGTCGCAGCGCATCGCTATGTCGCGGAATCGCATCCGTTCGGCCGGGTGATTATGACCCCCTGAATCGACAGATACCCGCCTGATCAGGCATGTTGCTTCTCAGCCAACAGGCAGTCATGCAGCTCGGCGGACCAGCCGTACACAGAGAAAGGTAGAAGACCAAATGAGTACAACCTGGCACCAACTCATGGCGGCGGATGAATTTCCGGAAGAGGGAAAATATGCGGCCTGTGTCGGCGGATGGTTCGTGCTGGTGATGAGGGATGGCGACAAATTCTCCGCGGTCAACGATCGCTGCACCCATCAGGCATCCCGGCTGTCTGACGGAAGAATCCGGCGCGGCGCCATCATGTGCCCGGTCCACGGTGCCCGTTTCGAGGCTGCTACCGGCAGATGTCTCGGCGGCGCCTATCCCGACCTGCGCACCTTTGAAACCCGCATTGTCGACAACAGGCTCGAAGTGGCGGTGCCCGACGAACCACCGGGCGTACACGAAAGACCGACCGGCGTTTGAGCCCTGTCCGGCGGCGACAAACTATTGATCCACAATGCAACAAGAGACTGGCACCATGGCCCGGCAAGAAAATATCAACCTGCTCAATCAATATTTCACCCTGATGCAGAACGGCGACTGGGCAGCTGTCGAAGCGATGTATCATGACAATATCGTAGTCCACATGCTCGGCACCACGCCGGCATCGGGACGGATGGATGGCAAGGCTATGGTGACCGACGATCTGATCGCCGAAAAGGTCCACGGCGCGATGCTTCCTGACACCATCAAGTTTGCCCGGAAATGGAAAATCATGTGTGCCGATGATCAGCGTGTTGTCGCTATCATGGAAGGAGGCGGTGAGACCAAATCCGGTGTCACTTATGACCAGACATATTGCGAAATTTTTCGTTTCCAAGACGGGAAGCTGATCGAGATGCATGCCTTTTTTGACACAGCTCTTGCTGAAGCAGCCCTTTTTGAAAACCCGCTGACGGTTATAAGGCATCCCGCTGCCGCCCAGATGGACTATTGAAGTCTTCATCCTTCCCATTACTGCAGGGCAGCTGTTAGCTATATATCGTTGCATGTATAGTAAATGACGGAATGCATGAATTCTAACGGAGGAAAATCTCCTATGAGCTGGTCCGGTCCGTTGAGTCGCCAGCTGAATGTCCGCAATTGGATCTATTCTGTTGAAAAACTCGCGTGCAAGGACGACATCGCCGCTGTGTCGATATCGGACGAGCAGCCTCGCTGTCCCGTTCAGGCG
>PFJE01000120.1:575-11265 GCA_002783865.1 Sphingomonadales bacterium CG_4_10_14_3_um_filter_58_15 | reverse complement strand
TGCGATTACCGATGCTAATTCTGGCGCCGAATTTGGGAACAATGCAGAGGTGGCTGCGAGACCTACAATGGAGCCTTCAAAACCGAGACCGAACTGCGCGCCTTCATTAAATAACCTATTTGAGTAATGGTGATAATTTTCATCAATCGCATCCATAAAAACCGCGATTATTCGATTTCTATATCTTTTCTGTTCTTCAACGTCGTCTTTTTTCCCGTCATAACTATCAATGATTATGGCCCGAGTATATTTTTTGGTTACATCTGTATCGTTTTTGAGTGAATCCGCTTTCAGTGCTGCCATTGAGCTGAAAAGGGCGCTTTCTTGCGTGCCCCGCAAAGACGTACACCCGCTCAATCCTATGGCGGCAAATGTTACTGCCAACACGGGTATCCGCAAGATAGTAGAATGCCATAGCCGCTTCATTGACTGCCCCCAATCCGTGGTTTCAAATAGCGACCATTTTTATGGTTTTGCGGATTGTAACACAATATTGTCTGTACTCAAAACGTCGCTAGTTGTTGAGGAATGGAGGTAGAATATAATGATTTGCGTTGCGCGTGACGCAGGTCACGGTTTTGTGGCAGAAAAGTTTCTATTGGTGATCTTGGCCAAAACCGCGCGATAATTCTCAAAAAACCAACCATCTCCGGCGATCTTTTACTGTTCATGTCGCAGAAGAATTTGCGGTTCCAGCCCTTGGCAGTGCCGAGATGAATCATGGCATAGACATAAACCAGCGGCGCTGCCGAGAATCCGGAGGCCGCGTTGGTGACAGCCGTTACCCAGACCAGCGCACCCACCAGCGGGTAGGCCAGCACCTTGTAATCATGATATCGTTTCGCGTTATGTTCGAAAAGCCACCGTCGACGACCAGGCCATCAAGGCAGAGCGACAGTCCCGCAACCGCAAAACGCCCGAAAACGTGCCCCTTGATCGATCGGCAATTGCCGTTCGTCGAATGACAAGCCAAGCGGCGCTCAAATAGGCTATCAAGCAGACAGCTGCGGCAAGATCCGGAAGGGGCGCGATAAGCCCTTGGGTCGCATCGAAGCTCAACCATGGGGGATGGTATCAGAATGCGGATTCGCAAAAGGCTGACATCGGGGATATTGCCTACCGCATGGGCAAGCTCCTGTCCCCGCGACAGCTGGTTTCGCGCCCGCCCCCTGTTGGGCGCAACCCTTGCAGCGCTTCTGGTTCCATCCCCTTTGACTGCGCCCGTTCGGGCGCAGACGGCGGCCAATTCTGCCGCCAAACCCGCTCCGGCCTGCGCCACCGACAATCACCGTGCTTTTGATTTCTGGATCGGCACATGGGAGGTGACCGCCGCGGGACAGGATCAGCCCTCGGCTGTGAACCGAATTTCGCGCGAACATGCAGGCTGCGTGCTGCGTGAGGATTATACGACCAAGGGCGGCTATACCGGCATGAGCATGAGCTTCTATGATGCCGTCCGGAAAAAATGGCACCAGACCTGGATGGGCGTGGACGGCAGTGCGCTGTTTATCGAGGGCGGACTGAACGATCAGGGCGAAATGGTTCTGAGCAACCGGAACACGCCTTATTTTCGGGAAGGATCGGCGATCAACCGGATCACCTGGACGCCCAATGCGGACGGCAGCGTGCGTCAGCATTGGCAGGGATCGAAGGATGGCGGGAAGACATGGAGCACCGTGTTTGACGGGATTTATGTCAAGCAGGTGCCACAGCCTGCGCGCTGATCATTCGGCCATCAAATCCCGGACAAAGCCGATCAGACCAGTTTGCCGCGAACGCCGCATCCGTTCGGTGGCGAGGATCTGCTTGATCTTGGCAAAGCAGGCTTCGAGATCGTCGTTGATCAGGACATAGTCATAGCCGTCCCAGTGGCTGATCTCGCTGGCCGCCCGCTGCATCCGGCTCTCGATGATCGCCGCTGCGTCGGTGTTGCGGCTTTCCAGCCGCTTGCGCAATTCGTCCAGCGACGGCGGCAGGATGAACACCCGCACGACATCCTGGCCAGCGCGCTGGTACAGTTGCTGTGTGCCCTGCCAGTCGATGTCGAACAATACATCCTGTCCATCTTCGAGACTTTGGTTTACCGGCGCTGCCGGGGTTCCATAGCGGTTGCCGAACACCGTCGCATATTCCAGAAAGCTGTGATCGGCGACCATTTCTTCAAATTCGTCGCCGCTGACAAAATAATAATCCTTGCCCTGTTCCTCACCCGGTCGTTTTGTCCGGGTTGTGACAGAGACTGACATGGCGATCTCGTCATCGGCCTCCAGCAACATGCGCGCCAGCGTCGACTTGCCCGCGCCGGAAGGGGAAGACAGCACGAACAGCAGGCCCCTGCGGTTCAACTCGCGGTGGTCATTGTCGATATTCTGGGAAGATATGTTGTCGGCCATAGCGGCTATTGGCCGAGAAGGGCGCATGGCGTCAAGATGCTTGTCCGGATGTTTTTTGATATCGCTTTCGCCCGCAATCATCCTGATGACAGTCTTGTCAAATCCGGCTATCGCAATCGCATGATCCAGGGGCGTGTCAGCACTATATTTTTTGCGATCGGTATTACGATCATGGTCGGCTGGCTGTTTTACGTCGGCAAGGACATCATCTTGCCGATCGTCACTGCCATCATATTGCTGCAGATTCTCTACGCCGCGAGCGCGACGGTGGCCCGCATTCCTGGTCTCGGCCGCACACCGCTTTGGTTGCGCGCTACGCTGGCGCTGGTGGGAGTGCTGGCTTTGCTGTTTGCGATGACCCGGATGCTGGTGGCGAGCCTGCAAAATCTCGTGCCCTCGCTGCCCGTCTACCAGCGCAATCTGGAAAATCTGTTCGTGACATGGTTTCCGCTTCCGGTGGAAGAGGGGGCCAGCCGACCGAAGATTTCCGAACTGATGAGTTCGCCGGGGGCGATATTTGACCGGGGAACGGAAGCCATTGGGCATGCGATCAGCGAATTCGCCACCCGATTTTTTACCGAGATCGATATTGCGGCGGTCGCGCAAGGTGCTCTGTCCTCGCTGACCAGCTTTGGCGGATTTATCTTCATCACCATCTTGTACGCCTCCTTTCTGCTCAGCGAAATCACCGGCTTTCCGGAGAAGGTGCGGCGGGCCTTTGGCTCCGATGGCGCTTCTACCGACACGCTCAATATGATCACCCGGATCAATCATGATATCGGCAGCTATCTGGCGACCAAAACGCTGATCAACATCATGCTCGGCGTTGTCTGCTGGGCCATATTGCGGATATTGGGCGTGGAATATGCCGCACTGTGGGCAATCATCATCGGGTTGCTCAACTATATCCCTTATATCGGCTCTTTTGTCGGCGTTGCCTTCCCGGCGCTTTTCGCTGTAGCGCAGTTCGGCACTCTGACGATTCCGCTAATCGCGACGGGTTTGATGACGACGGCGCAGGTGATCATCGGCAATGTCGTGGAGCCCAAGATGCTGAGCAAGTCCGTTAATCTGAGCCCGATGGTTGTGCTGGTTTCGCTGGCCATCTGGAGCAGCCTTTGGGGCATTCCCGGCGCGATATTGGCGGTGCCCTTCACCACCATATTGATGATCGTGCTGGCGCGCCGTCCGGGCACCCGTCCGATCGCGGCGCTGCTCTCCAGCGATGGCAATGTCTAGGTCCGGCCCGGCGCTAGCGGTGGTTTCATGAAAAAGGCGGCGATCAGCCCTGCTACCAGCAAGGAGATCGCTCCGGCAAAGGCGATGTCATAGCTGCCGGTGGCCTCGAAAATATAGCCCGCCCCCGCTGGTGCAGCGGCAGCAAAAGGCAGCATGACCGGCGCGAGTACCGAGTTGATGATCGGGAAAGCACGCTCGCCGTAGTAATTGCCGACCACTACCGGGCCGAGCACCAACAGGCTGCCATAGCCAGCGCCGAACAACATACCCATCGCCGACAGCAGGATTACGCCATGGCCGAGCCAGAAGCCCGACAGACCGATGGCCATCAGGGCAATGGATCCGAACAGGGTCCAGCGCAGTTCGAACTGGTCGCCGAGCCATCCAGCCGGAATGCGCGCAAAACCGCTGCCGAGGATCGCCACACCCATGATCGAGGCGGCTTGCAGACCGGAGAGGCCGTTATCGGTAAGGTGCAATACCCCGTGATTCAGAAGAAAAAAGAAGGTGCCCAGATAGCCGAGCGTGACCAGCATCAGGAGATAAAGCGTCGGCGTCCGGATAACCTGCTTCATCGTCCAGTCGTGGCCGGTCCGATGGGTTTTCGGCCGCATGTTTCGAGCCAGCGGATCCTGTGCCGCCAGACCCGGATTAACATCGTCGGGAAACTGACCGATATCCTGCGGCCGATTGATGATAAATTGCGCGGCGATCAGGGCCACAGTGACCATGGCAGCGGCAATCAGCCAGGCTAAGCGCCAACTGTCGAACCGGTCCATCATGGCCGTGAGTATAGGCTGGGCCAATGCACCGCCCACAGCGGAGCCGGTCATGACAATACCGATGGTGGTCGATCGTTTGATGCTGAACCAGTTGATCATCGCGGTTTGCGAACAGATCGGGCCGGTGAGGGCGAAGGACAGGCCCATGACTCCACCCCAGATCAGTATCCATTGCCAGATTTCACTGACAGTAAATATCAGCAACAAGAGACCGGAAAGCATGACCAGCAGTCCGATGGTCACTGTCTTGCGCACTCCGTATCGGCTCAGCAGATAGCCGGTCAATGGATAGGCGAGGCCCAGCATCATCAGCGCGATCGATTGTGCCAGCGATGCGGTGCCGCGGTTCCATGCCATGGTCTCGACCATCACCGGGAAGACTACAGAATAGGCAAAATAGACAAAGCCCGATGCGGCGAACTGGATGAAAAAGAACAGCCCAACATTGGTCCAGCCGTAGAATTTGCGGGGCGCTCGCCCCGATTGCGCGGTGGTTGCCAATATGCTCTCCTGTGCCGCTTTTCACGGTCGACCGAAGCTAGCTGACAGCAGTGTTAGTAGCAATCACTATCGCGTTTCAGAAGATATTGGCCAGATTCTTGCTCTGATGAGATGGTCTAATTTAGAGGGGGCTTTCAGTCCATCGTCTCTGGGAAGGGTTGTTTGCCTGCGAAGCAAGAGCTGTAATTCTATCAGGATGGGCCAAAAATTCACACGCACTCATGGCGATGCGCATGGTCTTTCAACTTCTCAAGACTCCCCATCCTTTTCGCTGCTGTCTCGATTGGGGAGTTCGGGTCTCTGGCGATCGGCATAAGCCATTGACCGCGTTTGTTCTAATAGTGCGACTTTAACAGCCATATCTTCCATACGCTGATTAAACCCGTTCTGGACCGAACTGACAACTTCCTGCGCCTTGACGACAGCATCCAGCTTCGCTTCATTTTTCACTTCGCGAAGCTCTGCGCGAACATCTCTGATCAGTTCGCCGAGGGCCGCGATCGAATCCGCCATCTCTTTTTGACTGGTCTGAAGCGAGCTAATATTATCCGTTATTTTGAGGATATCGAGAGCCTCTTGACCGAAGCTTACGATCTTTTTCCTACCGATCATACTAGCTCAACGCCTCAGCCAATCGGGCCCTGACATATTGCAAATGATGGTCAGGGCTGTCGATCGAGGCCCAAATAGACCTTATTTGACTATAAATTTGGGCTTCCACGGCCTCTGCACCCGCCTGCATCAGAGCGTAACCGTTAATCTGGCTGATGAGGCGAGATCGAGCGGAATCCAAGGGCGAATTAGCGGACTGACGATTTTCTCTCTCAGCAGCGTCAGCAACCAAGAGCACATCCGAAGGCGCGACGACGATCCTTTCATCCCATATGTATGGATCAATGCCGCCTATTTTCTTGCTGCTAATTCCAACAGTAACAGCGGGCTCTATCTTCATGCCCAACAGATCTCTCACTATTGGGTAACGAGGTTGGCGAGCCTTTGATTGTTCTTCGCCTAAATCACCGTATGTTTTCTTTTTCTTTGCCATGTCCTCTGGCCTTCTTCTCCGATTCACGCAGATTTTATCATATCAATCTTACCAATGCCAGAAGCAGCTTCATATTTTCAACTTCAGAATTACAGTAAACTTTGACCCGATATATTATACTGGTTCTGGTTTATCATCATACTTGTCAGGCACGGGACGAGCTTCGATATCAATTACCGCCTCGGATGCGGGCAGGGCTTCCGCTTCTTTCGAGTCATCATAAAGTCTTTTGGCGATGATCGCGCCGGCGACCAGTAGCGCGCCGGGCACCGACCGGGTCGCGATACGGGCGGCAATCATGCCGAGGCCGAAGTTGCGCAAGCCATGGCCCTGGGTGTGCCGCCGCGCTTCATTGCCAACGAAGGTGGTAAATATGTTTCTGACTAATGACATGATATTGGCGTTCCCGGATCAGCGATCGTTGCCGACCATATTCTCGGGTCTAACATGGCTATCGTAGGTTTCTCCGTCAACCAGACCCAGTTCGAGCGCGGCGGCGCGCAACGTTTGACCTGTGGCGTGGGCGTGTTTGGCGATGGCAGCAGATTTGTCATAGCCAATCACCGGGGCCAACGCGGTCACCAGCATCAACGAATTGTCGACCAGCTCCTTGATCCGCGCTTCATTGGCTTCCAGACCTTCCACGCAGCGTTCTGAAAAACTCGACATGCCGATTGAAATAATTTCGATGGAGCGCAGCACATTGGCACCGATCAGCGGTTTGAATACATTGAGTTCCAGATGGCCCTGCAGGCCGCCGACGGTCACCGCCTGGTGATTGCCGATCACTTGCGCGGCGACCATGGTCAGCATCTCGCACTGGGTCGGATTGACCTTGCCCGGCATGATCGAGCTGCCCGGTTCATTGGCCGGCAGGTCGAGTTCGCCGAGACCGGAACGCGGGCCGGAGCCGAGCAGGCGGATATCATTGGCGATCTTGGTCACGGACACCGCCAGCGTATTGAGCGCGCCGGATAGCTCCACCATCGTGTCATGCGCGGCCAGTTCGGCGAATTTGTTGGATGCCGAGGTGAATTTCAGGCCGGTGATCTTGGACAGTTCCTTGGCGATATGTTCGCCAAAATTCTCCGGCGCGTTGAGGCCGGTACCGACCGCGGTGCCGCCTTGCGCGAGCCGGTGCAGCCGGGGCAATACAGTTTCGATCCGGTCGCGCGCGGCCACCAGTTGCGCTGCATAGCCGGAAAATTCCTGTCCCAGAGTGAGCGGCGTGGCGTCCTGCAGATGGGTGCGACCGATCTTGACGATAGACTTCCACTGCTGCGCCTTTTCAGCCAGCGCATCGTGCAATTGTTCCAGCGCCGGGAACAGCTCGACCTCCAAGGCCCTTGCCGCCGCAACGTGCATCGCGGTCGGAAAACTGTCGTTCGATGATTGCCCGCGATTGACATGATCGTTCGGATGGACCGGGTATTTGCCGCCGCGGGTGCCATAGATCGCCTCATTGGCGACGCCGGCGATCACTTCATTGACGTTCATGTTGGACTGGGTACCCGAGCCGGTCTGCCAGATGCTCAAAGGAAACTGGTTGTCATATTCGCCAGTGCGCACGGCGTTTGCCGCTTTTTCAATCCCCGCTGCGATCTCCGGGTCCAGGCCATGGATGCCGTTGACGCGCGCGGCGGCCTGTTTGACCGCGGCCAGCGCGTGGATCAGCCGGATCGGCATGCGTTCCTGTCGGGGAAAGGGAAAATTCTCGATGCTGCGCTGGGTCTGTGCGCCCCAATAGGCATCGGCGGGCACTTCAATCTCGCCCAGAGAGTCGGTTTCGGTGCGTGTTCCGCTCACTTTTTCTTGCCGAAGTCCACCGTCACCACGTTGGAACCATCGTCAACCGGTTTGACGGTTTCGGTTTCGCCATCATTTTCCGCCGGATCGTGCCCGTTCAAATCGCCCTCGACCTCATCAACCTGGAATTGCAAGGCAAAATCCACCGCCGGATCGACAAAAGAGGTGATCGCCGCAAACGGGATATGCAGCATTGAGCTGATCTGGTTGAAACTCAGGCCGACCTCGAACCGGTCCTTGTCGACTTTCAGGTCCCAATAGCGGTTCTGGATGACAATGGTCATCTCGTCCGGGAATCTTGCGATCAGATGATCGGGAATATCGACGCCGGGTGCGCGGGTCTTGAAGGTGATGTAGAAATGATGTTCACCGGGCAGGCCGCCCTTGACGACTTCCCCAAGCACCCGGCCGACAACGGCGCGCAGGGCTTCCTGCACGATTTCATCGTAAGGAATCAGGCTATCGGGTGCATCATCGCTCATTTGCACTTGGTGGCGCGAAGCGGGCATCGGGTCAAGAGCGTAAAATGAATTTTGCGTTGACCAAAGGCCGCGAAATTCTTGCCTGATTTGCCCAAGCCATTATAGGCCTGTTGCATGAGAACAGCGACAATCGAACGAAATACCAAGGAAACCGAGATTTTTGTCGAGTTGAATCTCGACGGGACCGGTCAATATGATGTGTCGACCGGCATCGGTTTTCTTGATCATATGATCGAACAATTCTCCCGCCATTCGCTGATCGATTTGACCATGCGGATCAAGGGCGACCTCCACGTTGATCAGCACCACACCACCGAAGACAGCGGCATTGCGCTCGGCCAGGCGATCGAGCAGGCGCTGGGCGACAAGGCGGGGATCGTGCGCTACGGCAGCGCTTATTCGCCGATGGACGAGACCTTGAGCCGGGTTGCGCTGGATATTTCCGCGCGTCCGTATCTGGTCTGGAACGCCGGCTTCTCGCAGGAACGGCTCGGCGAGATGGACACCGAATTGTTCAAGCACTGGTTTCACAGCGTCGCCGATGCCGCCGGAATTACGCTGCATATCGAACTGCTCTATGGCGAAAATAATCATCATATCGCGGAGAGCATCTTCAAGGGCTTTGCCCGGGCGATGCGTCAGGCGGTCGAGCGCGACCCGCGCAAGGGCGACGCGATTCCCTCGACCAAGGGGCAATTGGGTGGCTGATTTGCTTATCCCGCGTCAGCGGGCTTTTTCCCATGATTTTATCGTGCGAAGTCGCGAAGTCGCGAAGCAGGTGCAGCTTCCGGATATTCTTCGCGCCTTCGCGCCTTCGCGCGATACCAATAGCGGGCCTTTTATTTTAAGCGCCTTCGGCGGTTGAACTGCACCATGTCTGAAACCATCGCTCTGATAGATTTTGGTGCCGGCAACCTGCACAGTGTTCACAATGCATTGATGGCCGCAGGCGCCGGGGATGTGGCGGTGACGGCAGACCCGCACCTGGTTGCGCGGGCGGACCGGATCATCTTGCCGGGTGTCGGTGCGTTCGGTGCCTGCCGGGATGCTTTGGTCGGAATTGAGGGGATGGTGGCCGCGATGGAGCGGCGGGTGCGTTACGAAGGCGTGCCTTTCCTGGGAATCTGTGTCGGGATGCAAATGCTGGCCGACAAAGGCATCGAATTTGGCGCGCATGATGGCCTCGGCTGGATCGGCGGCACTGTCGAGGCGATCGATCCAGCAGATGAAACGATAAAAATTCCGCATATGGGCTGGAACGATGTGACCCCGACAGAAGGGCATGATCTGCTGGAGCCCGGCGAGGCTTATTATCTGCACGGCTATCATTTTGCCGTGGCGGACAAGGCCGACATATTGGCGACCACCGATCATGGCGGTTCGCTGGTATCGGCGGTGGGCCGCGACAATATTGTCGGCGTCCAGTTTCATCCCGAAAAAAGCCAGGCTTATGGACTGGCCTTTCTCAATCGTTTTCTGGAGTGGAAACCATGAATAAGCTGAATGCCGTCAGCCCTGAGCCTGTCGAAGGGTGCTTCTTGTCGGAGAGGCGTGGTTCGACAGGCTCACCACCAACGGATTTTTTCAAATGATCGTATTTCCCGCCATTGATCTCAAGTCCGGCGAAGTCGTGCGGCTTGCCGAAGGCGATATGGACCGCGCAACTGTCTATGGCGACAATCCCGCCGAACAGGCTGGTCTGTTTGCCGCTGCCGGGGCCGAGCATATCCATGTCGTCGATCTTGATGGCGCATTCGCAGGGTCACCCCGCAACGCGGAAGCGGTCGAGGCTATTATCGCCAGCTTTCCGGGCTATGTGCAGTTGGGCGGCGGGATTCGCAATCGCGAGACGGTTGAGCGCTGGTTTGAACTGGGTGTGGCCCGGCTGGTGATTGGTACAGCGGCGCTCAAGGACCCGGAATTCGTCAGGGATATGGCGAAAGAATATGAAGGCGGCATTGTTGTCGCGGTGGACGCGCGGGACGGCATGGTCGCGACCGAAGGCTGGGCCGATGTTTCGGATGTCAGCGTTCGCGACCTCGCCCGCCGTTTTGAAGATGCCGGCGTCGCCTCGATCCTGTTCACCGATGTCGGCCGTGACGGCATGCTCACCGGCTGCAATATCGAAGCGACGGTCGATCTGGCGCGCGGCGTCGATATTCCGGTGATCGCCAGCGGCGGGGTCAAGGG
The DNA here is from genome assembly GCA_002783865.1 of Sphingomonadales bacterium CG_4_10_14_3_um_filter_58_15. Taxonomy (GTDB): domain Bacteria; phylum Pseudomonadota; class Alphaproteobacteria; order Sphingomonadales; family Sphingomonadaceae; genus Parasphingorhabdus. The sequence continues at coordinate 827 of PFJE01000120.1, read as the reverse complement.
CCTCGACGATATCCACATGCTCAGCCAGTTTGCCAAGGACGGCATCGAAGGCGTGATTACCGGAAGGGCTCTGTATGACGGCCGGCTGGATCTGGCGACCGCGATTGCGATGGCCAATCGTGGTTGAGCGATGCCAATCCGTTCGTGTCGAGCGTAGTCGAGACACATTTACCTTTTGCACAAGCGTCTCTCGACTTCGCTCGAGACGAACGGCAGGCCGCTCATGACTGTCCGGATCCGTGTCATTCCCTG
>PFJE01000120.1:0-560 GCA_002783865.1 Sphingomonadales bacterium CG_4_10_14_3_um_filter_58_15 | reverse complement strand
ATCCGTGTCATTCCCTGTCTCGATGTCGCCAATGGCCGGGTGGTCAAGGGCGTCAATTTCGTCGATTTGCAGGACGCCGGTGACCCGGTCGAGCAGGCGCAAGCCTATGATGCCGCTGGCGCCGACGAGCTCTGTTTTCTCGACATCACCGCATCCCATGAAAAGCGCGACACGATCATCGATGTCGTCCGGCGTACCGCAGAAGTCTGTTTCATGCCGGTGACCGTTGGCGGCGGCGTGCGCACGGCCGATGACGCGCGGGCGCTGCTGATGGCCGGAGCCGACAAGGTCGCGGTGAACAGCGCTGCCGTAACCCGGCCCGAGGTGATTAGCGATATCGCTACCCGGTTCGGCAGCCAGTGCATGGTCGCCTCGATTGATGCCCGGCGCGTCGCCGATGGTCGCTGGGAGATTTTCACCCATGGCGGACGCACGCCGACCGGGATCGATGCGCTGGAGCATGCGTTGCGCATGGCTGAGCTGGGCGCTGGCGAGTTGCTGGTGACGTCAATGGACCGCGACGGCACCCGCGACGGTTATGATCTGGAATTGGTCCGCAC
>PFJE01000089.1:682-36410 GCA_002783865.1 Sphingomonadales bacterium CG_4_10_14_3_um_filter_58_15 | reverse complement strand
CAAAAATTTTGGCAATTGGTCCGTTTCTTGGACAGTTTTGTTCTCAGGTCCAAATTTTTGAACCGTCACTAGTCGCGGTGAACGTCTCGAGAGACGATGAAAAGTCGTTTCGGCTATCTGGTCCTCAGCTATTTTCGGCGATCGATATTATCGGTTGTTTTTCTCTTTGGCACCTACAAGATAGTGTTCGCTCAATATTCACAACAAATATGGCTTGGAATTGCTATCGACCAATCACGGGCTCGGTAATCGAAATTAAAGCTGAGGCCCTGGGTTTCGTAAAAAATTTTGCGACGGTAGAAATCACCATCAGTGTCATCGGCTCAAAAAGAAGGAAGGCAGCAACAGCTTTGGCTACTGCATATTTGCGTGGCTTTGACGGCGACAAGCCTGCCTTCTTTAATGAAACTTGCGGTTGAGGGAATGATCTGATGAGTCCAAAATATTTAATCTCAATAGGCGCGTTTTTTCTGGTGGCGGCGGACACGCATGAAACATCCGTTTTGGATATCGAGGAATCGAAACCCGTTGAAGTTTTTATCAACGGTAAACCGGTAAACCTGTTGGTTGCGCCCGATTCTAAATCTATTCCTGCGCTTAACAGCGATGCGGCTGAACGGCTGGGTTTGAAACAAAGCCTTGTAAGCTTCCAGTTCTTGATCGGATCAGAGTCGCTGGACTTTGGAACGGATAGTGCAAATCTCGATTTTGGCCATGGCACTTTTAAACGTCGGGTGGCTTTTGGCGATCATCATATAATTGATGGAGCCGACGGTGAAGTGGGGCCAGCTGCCCTCCCTTTTCCAAAAGTAAGGTTTCATTTGGGCGAAAGGAAGCAAGGGGAACGAAATATTGTTCTGCCCTTGGTAAATCTAAGTCGCACGCAGACCGGGACCTTATTGAAGATCGACGAGACTCAAATCCATGTCGCTTTCAGTTTATCGAGAGACGAAAGTCTGGCGACGGCAACTGCTGGCGCTATTCTCGCGGAAAAATATGGCGGCCATTTCGATGGAGATACTCACATGGTCCCCGTCCGCTATGGAATAGATCGACCCGTGAGACCATTAACGCTGACGCGAGAGCTTAAACTGGGTGATCTGAAAATCGAATCTATCTTCGTTCGTACGGCGGACCTGGGGAGCACCGACAGCATCCCCGAAGGACCGGAGCAAACATCTTCCAGCGATCCGGATGAGATTGTTGTGATCGGAAAGGCCCGAAAAAAGCAAAAGAACCTCAGATATCAAACGTTGATTGTGGGCCGTGCGTCTTTGAAGGACTGCTCCAGTATCACATATGACTTTGCATCGAAGAAGATTCTCCTCTCATGTATATGAATGTCCAGAGGAATTTAGCATTCCAATGATAGTGAGCGGTGCAACAATCCCAGAGTTGGAATAACGGTGTCAGTTTACCAAATACACGAAATTTGGCTACCTGCTGTCCGCTTTAGCCAATCCCGCCCCATTTACCATCGCCTAGCAAGATCATAGATTGCGGCCATGGCTCGTCTTCCCCGCATCACTATTCCCGGCACCACCCCCATGTCACCCAGTCGGAATTGCGGTGACACTGCATTTGTTGAGTGGACGCCCCATCCCCGACACAGAAAAAGGGCGCGCCGTCCATCGAACGGCACGCCCTTCTGTTGCTAGTGCGGCTCCGGCTTAGAAGCGGAAGCCGACACCTGCGACAACCTGATGGCGGTCGAGGTCGACGCCGATTTCATTGTTCCCGTTGAACAACGTGTCGTTATATTTGAGCGAGCTATAATTGGAATAGCGATACTCGAGTTTGACGAACGCGCCGGAACCGTTGCCGTTGCCGCCGGTTCCAATCACTTGCTCGACGCCGGCTCCGATACGGTAGCCGTCAACCTGCTGGCTGTCGTCAAAGTTGAGATCGACGCCATCCGCGGCTGCGCGGTCCTGGAAGCGGGATTCGACTGCGGTGTTGGTATAGCCACCCTTGGCGTAGAGCAGGGTGGTAGGAGTGACCTTGGCACCAACGCGCGCGCCGATATAGAGGTCACGCTTCAGATTGACGCGATAGCCGAACGGCGCGTTGACGGCTTCATCGCCTTCCTGCTCGCCGGTCGAATCCATATATTCGCCTTCGATACCGAAGACGACAGGGCCGGCATCGAAATCATAGCCGAGTGCGACGCCGTAAGCAAAGCCGTCAACCGACTGGTCGAGGGTGTTATTCTCGAAGATACCGTCGTTATTCGTATCGACATCGACATCGCTGCCCGAACGCAGCGTGTCATAGCCGCCAAGGATTTCGGCGCGGGGACCGGTGAAGGGGGAATTAGACTGAGCAGCTGCCGGGGCAGCCAAAGCGCCGGCAACCGACACGAGAATGAGGGGGGCAATCACAGGGGATTTCATTATTTTACTCCAACTAACTAAACATGGAACAATATTGTTCCGGTTATGGCCGCTACTGATGCGGGCTTTCTCTTCGATGAACAGTATGACAAAACTAGCGATCCATCGACGAACAGGGTAAACGGTCCGACGGCACGGTCGTTCCATCGCCAGTCACATAAATGGCAACGACATTGCTTCTGTCGTAAAAATAGCACGGCCCTGCTGGCGGCGTTCGATCTTGGGCTTACGGATTAGGGTGATAGTTTGCCAAATACCGGCATGAGATAGCACTGCCGAACAATCCGGCGGGATAAAACCATATCAAAGAGATAAAGGGTCGACCGAAAACAGTCTTCGGTCAGCCATTTATCTCCCATATACGCAGGCCTGATAGCTGAGGGCGTTTCCCGCCGGGGCCACGTTCAGTTGACGGTCTCCAGCTTGATTGCCAGCGTCACCTCGTAATTGGCGCCATCGCCGCGACAAAGCCACGTAAAATCGTTCTTTTCAAAATCGGTCATATCGCGATTGTAGAGAAAGTTCCGATCCTGAATCAGGTCGTCCGGATCAGAGATCTTCCAGATTTTCTGGACCAGTTTCGTCAGTACGAAGCTGGTGCGGATAAACGGCTTGCCGATCACGCCGGCGGCATCAACAAATAGCGAAAACACGCCCGCTTTTTCCGATGCCTCGTTAAAGGCGTCGACGATCGCCTTGTCGATCTCTTCATAAAATTTTTCGAGCTGTGCCATTGTCAGGCGACCAGAATCTTCTTCCCACAGGGCAAGATTGACCCGCAACTGATTATCGAACCGGTGATCCACCAAGAGGAAGTCCTGTGCGTCATACGGAGGGTCATCCTTGTCGAAATCCACGGTACTCTTTTCCGACGGAAAATAGTTGATTTGTTCGGTTATATCCAGTTTCTGGCTGCCTTCCCATTCCACACTGCGGCCGATGATGTAGATTTCGTCATCACTCGCCTCATTTTCTTCGATACATTTGATTTGCTTGATCTTTATAGTTAGACGTTTTGCCATGATACTTCTCCTTTCTTGTATCAGGAGAGAATATAGCTGATTCGCTGGGTGACCTTTATGCTCATGGTCACAGCCTGTCGATTTTCCGGCGGCCGCGGCAGATGTTCTGTTGGCGCTTCGGCGTCTTGCTGGTTCCGTCATGGGGCCAGCGCCCCGGTTCGCCGGTCGGCTTGGTCTGCGGTTGAAAACCCGCTTTCCTACACCACCCCATCGCGCTTATGCTCCGCATTGTGATGAGTCTTTTCAGTTTCTCTGCTCCTGACTGTTGGCGCTTTCCGCCCGGTCATTTGAAAGGTTACACTAGGAGCGGCTTTGGTGCCGCCAATATCCCTGTATTTCGCGGGTTTCAGGCAAAGATTACAGAAAATAAAAGGATCGGTCTGTGTAAAGTTTTCGCGGGCAATTTCCATGCGGGCAATTTTGCGCGCCGGTTATCCCAGGAATTCCATTGGCGCTTGACCGGCTCCCCTCAGCCTGACAGATTTGGCCGCAAAATTAGAGAGGATTTCCCGCCATGATCACCACCCCCGCTATCGCCGCCGTCCGCACGCCGGAGGAACGCTTCGCCAATCTGCCGGATTTTGATTATCCGGTCGATTATGCCGATGATCTGCCGGGCTATGAAGGGCTGCGTGCCGCCTGGGTCGATACCGGACCAGCGGATGCGGAGACCACCTTCCTGTGCCTGCATGGTGAGCCGAGCTGGTCCTTTCTCTACCGCAAGATGATCCCGCATTTTACCGCCACCGGCGCGCGGGTGGTCTGTCCGGATTTCTTCGGTTTTGGCCGCTCCGACAAGCCAACCGATCTCGCCAGCTATTCGTTCGACTTTCACCGCAATCATATATTGGCGCTGGTCGAGCGGCTTGAGCTGATCAATATCACGCTGGTGGTGCAGGACTGGGGCGGGCTGATCGGGTTGACGCTGCCGGTGGACTCGGATTTCAAGGCACGTCTGTCGCGGCTGATCATCATGAACACCGCCCTGGGTCTGGGCACCGGGGCGGGGGACGGCTTCAACGCGTGGAAGCAATATGCGCTGACCGTGCCGGACTTTGACGCCGGCGAGATTATCGCGCGCGGCACGCCGGAGATGAGCGAGGCCGAGATCGCCGCCTATAACGCGCCCTATCCGGATGACAGCTATCAGGCCGGCGCGCGGACCTTTCCGGCGCTGGTGCCGGTCGAGCCCGACATGGATGGTGTCGCGGTCAGCAAGCAGGCGGCTGCCTTCTGGAGCAGCGAATGGTCCGGCCCCAGCTTCATGGCGATCGGCGGTTCCGACCCGGTACTCGGCCCGCCGGTGATGAAGATGATGCACGGCCTGATCAGGGGCTGTCCGGAGCCGCTGCTGATCGAGGAAGCCGGTCATTTTGTGCAGGAATGGGGCGACATTGTTGCGCCGGCGGCGCTCAAGTCATTTGGCGATATCTGATGGCGGCGGGTGAAGTTTTGGTGGCTAGCCGTTAGCCCTGAGCCTGTCGAAGGGCGCCTCTCGTCCGGGAGGCGTGGTTCGACAGGCTCACCACTAACGGCAACCCAGACGCGCGCCTATTTGATCGCCGCCAGCTGATAGAGAAAGTCGGCATAGCCCATCGTCGCATCGACCAGGCCGGCGACTTTCGGGTTGGTGGATTCGATGAGATAATATTCATCCGGTGCATGCGCCCCGGCACCGTGGCCCATGCCGAAATGGCCGGCCGGAATGGAGACCGGGGGACTGGTAAAGGTGGCCCCGGGCCATGATCCTGCCAGCCGCGGGTTGAGCGTCGCCTGGATGCCGGCGCGCTCATAAGTCGCCAGTTCGGTCTGGATCAGGCGGCTTTTCTCGTCGGTCTCGGTCGGGTCATAGCCGCCGCTGACATTGACTTCGACGTCCGGGAAGCCATGGGCATCGAGATGCGCGCGCAACTTGGTCTCGGCTTCGGCGCGGGTCTGGTTGGGGACGAGGCGCAGATCGAGTTTGGCGACGGCCCGTCCGGGCAGGACGGTCTTGCCGCCGGGTCCGGTATAGCCGGCGACCAGGCCTTCGATATTGACCGTCGGTTCCTGGGCGAGACGCTGGAGCGCCTCTTCGAACGGCAGGTCATCGATCCAGTGATTGACGCCCAGCACCGCCTTGCGCTGGGCTTCATCGGAATTGCGGGCGGTCTCGGCGATCAGCGCCTTTTCGCGCGCGGTCAGCGGCCGGACATTCTCGAACCACCCGTCGATCGCCGGCGTGTTGCCATCGGGCGTGACCAAAGTCTGCAGCGCCTGCACCAGACGCCAGCTGGGGCTGTCGACCATGGCTTTCAGGCTGGAATGGATATCACCCTTCGGACCGCGGCCCCATTTCTCGCCGCTGGCCACCAGTTCCAGTTCGATCAGGCCTTTGGAACCAAGATTGACGCTGACATTGCCGCTCTTGTCCTGCCAGCTCGCCGGGATGAATATGCCCTCGCATTTCTTCAGCGCGGCCAGCACATTGGGCTTGGTCGCCACCTGCTTGAAATGCGGCGAGCCGATTTCTTCCTCGCCCTCGCAAATCAGGACGATATTGACGGGCATTTTCCGGTCGGCGGCACGAATGGCATGCAGGGCCGCGAGGAAGGTGGCTTCCGGACCTTTCTGATTGACCGCGCCGCGGCCCATGATCGCCTTGCCGAAACCGGGCCGGTCGACAATCGCGGCTTCCAGTGGCGGGGAGGACCATTCCGATGGGTCAAATTGCTTGACGTCATACATGAAATAGATACCGAGCGTCCGTTTCGCGCCTGCGTCCAAGGTGGCGAAGACGCCGGGGTGGCCATCGGTGGGCACGATTTCGACATGCTGGAATCCGGCGTCTTTGGCGAGTTCTGCCATATATTGCGCGCCTTCGGCCATGTTGCGGTCTTCGGCTGCGATCGAAGGGAGTGCGATCCAGTCCTGGATCCGCTTGACCGAGGCGTCGCGCCCCGCTTCTGCGGCCTTGCGGATAGCGGTCATGTCGCTGTCGGCGGATAGCGCCATACCCGGCGAGATGAACATCGCGCCCGCACCGGCCATGGCCGCTCCGCGCAGCGCCTGACGGCGGTCAACGGACAAAAACTTACTATCTGCGGTCATCAATGTTCCCCTTGTTAAGGGGTTAATATTGACCGCGAAATCGATAGACCGCAAGTCTGAATTGAGCGTCTATTTTGTTAGGCCACCATTGCTGTCTTGCTGAAATGTTCGGTGAAGCGCGGTTGCATCGGCTGGGTCGCGACCATCGCCAGCGGCAGAGCGGTTTCGCAATGGGCGCATTCGGCGCTGAAGCGTCCGACATGCCAGTGCGATTTCCCGCAACCGGGGCAGCGGTTGACGATATCGAGATGATATAGCGGCTGGTAACCGCGCTGAATTCCGTGATTGGCCAAGGCTTGAGCAGGCTGATTGATGAATGATCTTGGTGATAAATACATCGTTTCTTCCTTCTTATTGCCGGACTATTGACGACTGCAATGCCAGTTCGTTGCTGTATCGGCGATGAACCGTTCATTTTGGGAGATGAAATGTTCTGCATCACCCGTCGCTCTTGATAGGCTATTGGCGCAAGATTTCCGTGACCGGAATCACATCCTTCTGCAACGCATTGATTTAGCGTAACATTATCCGATCACCATGATATTTCGGCCCCGCCAGCGGCCGGGCGCTTCAACGCAGCGCTTCATCCAGCAATCGGGCAAGCCTGAGCGCCGATCGTTCGACCTGCAATCTCACGATCGGGACGAGCGCGGGAATTTCCGTGTTATCGACCAGCCCGCGCCCGGTCAGCGGCTTGCCGCAGGACGGCGCGTCTTCAGCGGTCTTGTAGCTATATTCACGTGAAACCTGCCATGCCTCCATCGCCCAGTCGTCGGTGCTGCCGGTCGACAATTGTGCCTTTTCCGCGCCGCTATATCGCCGCACCATTTCCGGACCGTCGCTGATCGCCCGCTCGGCCAACGGGCCGTCCCAGAGCCAGTGGAGATTCATTCGCCCCTCGATAATGCCATAAGCGGCGCTGACGTCATTGCCGCCGCGGTCGGAGCGGTCGCCGCTGTGCAGCGGCATATGCATGTCGCCGACGAAATGGACGAGAAAGGCCAGCGCCTCGAGGCGGACATGCGCAGGCAGCTCTTTGTCGGCCAGCAAGGCGGCATTGCGGTCGATCTGCGCCGACACGCAATTGCCATTGGCGCAGGCGCTCTTCTGATCGAAGGGCTGGCAGATATCGACATTCTGATAATGCCAGGGCGAGGTATAGGCCCAGCGAAGCCGGTCGCGGCGCACGCAGTCGGGCCAGACGCTGGCATCGCCGATATTGTCCAATGCGCATTGCGGCGTGCCGAGCAAGGCTGACGAACGGAACAGCCGGTTCATCCGCGCCTTTGCGGCCGGTTCCAGATTGGCTTCGGCGATATCCGCGATGGTGCGATGGGCATATTCTCCCCAGGCCAGCGCAGGTGTCGGCAGAAGGACAAGAATGGCGGCGATCCAGAATTTTTTCATGGCCGGTCAGTGCGGGTTTTTCATGACAGTTTGACGAAAACGGTCAATTGATGCCCAGTTTCCGCCATGCCAGATCGGCAAATTCGCACAGCAGCGGCCGTGTGTCGCGCGGGTCGATGATATCCTCGACGCTGAACTGTTCGGCGGTGCGGAACGGGGAGGTGACCTTGTCGAGCTTGGCCTTGATCTCGGCCAGGCGCGCTACGGGATCCTCGGACCCTTCGATATCGCTCTTGTAGGCGACCTCGAGCCCGCCGGCGATCGGCAGCGAGCCCCAGTCGCCAGACGGCCAGGCGAAGCGATACTGGAAATTTTCGGCATTGCTCATCGCGCTGCCGGCGATGCCATAGGCGCGGCGGACGATGACGCTGGCCCAGGGCACGGTCGCCCGGTAGACCGCGTTCATCGCCTGCACGCCATAGCGGATGGTGCCGGTGCGCTCGGCCTCGGCGCCGATCATGAAGCCGGGATTGTCAACCAGATGGACCACCGGCAGATGGAATTGTTCGGCCAGCTTGGCGAAGCGCTCGACCTTTTCCGATGACTTGGCCTCCCAGGAACCGCCGAGAAAGGACGGATCATTGGCGAGCACCGCCACCGGCCAGCCGTCGAGCCGGGCAAAGGCGGTGATCGCGGCGCGGCCCCAGCGTTTGCCCATTTCGAAGACCGAGCCCTCGTCGAACACCGAGGTCATGATCTTGCGCATCGAATAGACCTGCTTGTCGGCGCGCGGCACGGCGGAAAGCAGGCTTTCGTCGCGGCGGTCGACCGGGTCCCAATTCTCGGTGCGCGCGGCCTTCTGGTTCACATTGCTCGGCAGATAGGAGAGGAATTTGCGCGCGGTGACAAAGGCTTCCGCCTCGCTGGCGACTTCCTCGTCGACGACGCCATTGGTCGCGTGGATATCGGAGCCGCCGAGTTGCTCCTTGGTAAGCGTGTCGCCGATCGCCGCGGCGACCGCCGGGCCGGCGGCGAAAATCTGTGACAGGCCCCTGACCATGATCGAATAATGGCTGGCGACGGTGCGCGCCGCGCCCATCCCCGCCGTCGGTCCCAGCGCCAGCGCCACCACCGGCACGTTGTCGAGATTCTTGATGATATCCTCCCAGCCCGGCACCGCGGGAACATAGGTGAAGCCCATATCCTCGAGGCTCTTGACCGAGCCGCCACCGCCGGTGCCATCGATCATCCGGATCATCGGGATGCCCATCGTGTGCGCCATTTTCTCGCACTGGGTGAATTTCCGGTGCAGCGCCGCATCGGCTGCCCCGCCGCGGACGGTGAAATCATCGGCGCTGGCGACGACCGGGCGGCCCTCGATATTGGCGCGGCCAAAGATCAGGTTGCTCGGCGCGAAATCCTCGAACGTCCCATCCTCGGCATAGGTGCCGCGCCCGGCAATCTTGCCGATCTCGCGAAAGCTGCCTTCATCGACAATGCCGGCGATCCGGGCCCGGGCATCGAGCTTGCCGCGGCCATGCTGGCGCGAGACCTTTTCCTCGCCGCCCATTTTTTCGGCGAGACGTTGGCGCTCGGCCAGTTCTTCGAGTTCGGGTTGCCAGGTCATTTTTGGGTCCGGTCATCTTTACAGAAAGACATAGTTTTATTTTCTGCAATTTTTGTCTGCACGCCGCAGAAAACAGGGGTTCGCGCAGGGTCGCACCCACGCCTAGTGTAATGTTTCAGGACGTCTGGTTCCTGTAGCAGGGCGAGGCGAGAATCCAACATCCCGGCAGCATAGCGCGGCCCGGGAATGTAGGACAGGCCGGATTTGCGGTGGATCAGCTGCTGAATCATCCTGCCCGTTTAACTGAGTGATTAAAGCAGGGGAAGCGGGAAATGTTGTTGCCAAAAATCCTGTGGCATATTACTGATGTAGAACAGCAATACACAGAAGGGCAGGGCTATGTTCAAATGGGTCACTATTGTTGGAGCTATGTGTCTTTATGCAGTCCCGGCGCAGGCCCAGAGTGCCGGTCCCAAGGCTGCGCCAAGCGAGCCGGTTGAAATACTGGAAATCGGATTCACTGATGCGGGTCTGTCCGGCGCCGGCGGGGAGCGGCTGAAGGCGGCGCTGGCCGACGCCCAATTTGTCGCTGTCGGCGAAGACCATGGCTTTGCCGGTGCTCCCCGACTGGGGCAAGCGTTGGCGAAGGAAGCGCGGGTCTATGGGCCGCTTTATCACGCTGTCGAAGTGGGACCGGTGACCATGCAATGGGTCCGGGCCAGACTCGCCTCAGGCGGGCTCGATGCCATAGAGTCCGGTATCGCAGGCAAGCCGTTGGCCTTTCCGTTCCTCAGCAACCGGGAAGATGCGGCGCTGGCGGACGGTTTTGAGCATGGCAATATGGTCTGGGGCATTGATCAGGAATTTGTCGGCGCGCCGATGATATTGATGGACGAGCTTGCGGTACTGGCGCCGGATAGCGCCACCAAGGCGAGGTTGCTTGCGATCCGGGATGCCGACATCGCAGCCTTAGCGAAAGGCGATTTTGAAAATATCTGGCTGAACACAGCCGATGCCGTGCAATTTTCCGAGTTAGCACAGATTTTCGCCGAATCGCAGCCGGCAACCGCGATCATTGATGCACTCGCCGCCAGCGCCCAAATCTATCGGTTGAACAATCGGGGCGCCTATCTGCAGAATAATGAGGAACGTGCGGCGTTGATGCGCGGCTATTTTCTTGACCAATATCGGGCAGCACCAGCACCCGCGCCGCGCGTATTGTTCAAGATGGGTGCGTATCATATGGGGCGGGGCACGACGCCAACCTCCATCTATGATCTGGGTTCGCTGCTGCCGGGGCTGGCCGCTGCCAATGGCCTGACCTCGGTGCATATCGTCTATCTGCCGCTGGGCGGCACGGTGCGGGTGATCAAGCCCGCCGATGGCAAGGCGACCGCTGTGCAGCCTTATGAGGACGAGGGCGTGGGCGCGATTCTGGCGGCGGCGGAGATCATCCCCGAGCGGATCGGGCCGACGGGTCATTATCTGATCCCGATCGCACCCCTGCGCCATCTGCTGGCGGGCAAGAAGATGAATGCGCTACCCGGTTTCGCCAAATTCGTACTGCTGGGTTTTGATTATCTGGTGACCACGCGGGATGCCAAAGCGGCGACCGCGTTCGAGGCGACGGGGAAATAGGTGGTATGTGGTTCCCCGGCGAAGGGAGCAGCGAGCTAGTTCTCATCCTGAGCACCGGCGTCGGTCAGACTTCCCCGAAGCCCCACTTCAGGTAGCTTCAAATCTCTGCTACTGCTGGTTCAAAGGAGTGGCCGGATGGAAAATGAATGGTTGTCTTGGGCAAAGCGGCTGGAAGCCCTTTCCACCACGGGTAGCCATTTCACCAAAGATCCATTCGACCGGGAACGATATGGCGAAATCCGGGACATCGCCTGCGCCATGATGAGTGCGCTTGGAAATGTGCCTTTGCACCGCATTGATGCACTCTTGTCTGATTCAGCGCAGGGATATGTGACCCCGAAAGTCGATGTTCGCGGTGCCATTATTCGTGACGAAAAGGTGTTACTGGTTCGCGAATCGTCAGACGGTCTGTGGACATTGCCCGGCGGGTTCGCCGATGTCGGATTGTCGCCTTCCCAGAATATTTTGAAAGAGATTGAAGAGGAGGCCGGGATTCTGGCGGAGGTAATCGGGCTTTACAGCATCAGGCATAAAGCCAAGCAGCCCTATGAACCTGATCTGCGGGATTTCTACAAGATGTTCTTCTTGTGTCGGCAGACGGATGAAAGACAACCCTCCGCCAGGCATGAGACGGATGCAGTCGGCTATTTTTCGCTCAATGATCTACCGCCATTGTCAAAGGGGCGCGTGGTGCGTGCAGATATCGAAGCGGCATTCTCGTTTCGGGCCGATAATACGGGTGTTATTGTAGATTAGCCTTAACCGGCTTGCTGAGCAGACACTGTACCCTGTCGTGCAGGATCCTGAAACAAGTTCAGGATGACGGGACGGAGCGGCATCTCACTCACTCATCCCCATATATCGCCACGCTCATATCACCCTCGCTGGTAGCCTTTCCGCGATACATGCCGGCGGTGTTGAAGCTGTAGCCGGCCTGGCCCCAGGGCGTCGCGTAGATGATGCCGCCGTCGCCGCCGAGCGCGCCCAGTTCGGCGATCACGTCATCCGCGATCTGCTGGATTTCCGCATCGGATAGCTGGAATTCGCTGCCATGCACGACATAGCTGTCATTGCCGTCGGCATCTTTCGGCACCGCCCGTTGTGCTTCCCGGATGGCTTCGGGAAAACGCATCCGGATGCGGGCGCAGATTTCGTGGGCGACGCCGAGGCGGATGAAATATTCGCCCGATCCGGTGGCGGAAATGGCGCAGCTGCGGTCGTCGGCATAGGTGCCTGCGCCGATGATCGGACTGTCGCCGATCCGGCCCCAGCGCTTGCCGGTCATGCCGCCGGTTGAGGTGCCCGCCGCCATATGGCCGTTTTGATCCATGGCGACTGCTCCCACCGTGCCGAATTTATAGTCGACGTCGGCGACGCTGACTTTTTTGGCGAGCACATCTTCAATTTGTTGCAGCCGGTAGGGGGTCGCGTAATAGTCGGGCGTGACCTGCTCCAGCCCCTGTTCGCGGCTGAACTGGTTCGCGCCTGCGCCCGACAGCATGACATGCGGGCTATGGTCCTTGACCGCGCGGGCCAGCAGGATCGGGTTTTTGGTGCCGTTGATGCCGGCGACCGCGCCTGCCGTCAGGTCGCTGCCGTCCATGATGCTGCTGTCGAGCTCGTTGGTCTTCTCCCAGGTGAACACCGCGCCCTTGCCGGCGTTGAAATTGGGGTCATTTTCGAGGATCATGATGGTCGCGGTGACCGCGTCGATCGCGCTGCCGCCATCGCTCAGGACCTTGGATCCTGCCTTCAGCGCCTCACCCAGAGCCGCTCGGATGCTTTTATCCTGCTCCGGTGTGATCTTGTCGCGCTTGATTGTTCCGGCACCCCCGTGGATTGCGATCGACCAGCGGCTTTCCTCGCCGTCGTCATCAGCCTGGGCCATTGCTGAACTTGCCCAGCAAAGCATAGCTATTGCTGCAACTGTTGATCTGATCATCGACGCTCTCCTGTTTTCGCAGGCTTAGATGCCAAAAGAAGCGGCCGCAAGCTGCTTCTCTACCAGGGGATTTCGCGGCCGCTATAGTCATAGAATTTGCCGTTCTGGTCATGGGTCAGGCCGTCGATCACCGATCGCATGCCCTCGACGCTTTCCTGCGGGGTCAGGTCGGCATTCTCGCCGCCCATGTCGGTCTGCACCCAGCCCGGATGCATCATCGCCAGCGTCAGGCCTTCGTCTTTCCACTGCTGCGCCAGACAATTCCACGCCTGATTCACCGCTGCCTTGCTGGTCCGGTAATACATCATGCTGCCGCTGTCATTTTCGGCGATGCTGCCGACCTGGCTGGAGATGACCACCATCTTCTTGTCTGAGGATTTGGCGACATTGTCCTTGAGCGCGGTGGCCAGCTTGACCGGACCAAGGACATTGACATTGAACAGGTCGAGCCATTTGTCGCGGTCAAATTCGGACGGGCCGTAAATGCCGGCATTGTTGATGAACAGGTCGACCTGTCGGTCTCCCAGCTCCTGGACAAATTTCTCAACGCTGGCGTCCTCGGCGGCGTCCAGTTGCATGACCGTGGTGCTGTCGATCCCAGCCAATTCCTTGGCCTTTTCCGGTTCCCTTGCGGTACCGATCACGTCCCAGCCCTTGGCCGCATATTGCTTCGCCATTTCGAGGCCAAGACCCCGATTTGCGCCGGTGATTATTACTGTGGCCATGTGAATTTCCTTCTGTTCGATGTACTTTTTTCGGGACAGGGGCAATCGCCCCTCGCACCCGCGGGGTGAACCCGCTATATATGTCTACATGAGCAACAGTCCTGCAGGTTTCAACCGATGACAGCTGAAAATCCCTCCTTGCGTCCTTGGCGCGATATAGAGCGCCGCAAATGTCGCCAGATCATGGTCGGCGACGTGCCGGTCGGCGGCGATGCGCCGATTACCGTGCAGACGATGACCAACACTTTGACCTCCGACGCCAAGGCGACGATTGACCAGATCCGCCGCTGCGAGGAAGCGGGGGTCGACATCATCCGCGTGTCCTGTCCCGATGTCGAGAGCACCACGGCGCTGAAGCAGATCGTGCGGGCGAGCAATGTGCCGATCGTCGCGGATATCCATTTCCACTACAAGCGCGGGATCGAGGCGGCGGAGGCCGGCGCGGCCTGTCTGCGGATCAATCCGGGCAATATCGGATCATCGGCGCGGGTGCGCGAAGTGATTGATGCCGCCAAGGCCAATGGCTGCGCGATCCGGATCGGGGTGAATGCGGGCAGTCTGGAAAAGGATCTGCTCGAGAAATATGGCGAGCCCTGTCCCGAGGCCTTGGTCGAGAGCGCGCTCGACCATATCAAGATTTTGCAGGACCATGATTTCCACGAATATAAGGTGGCGGTGAAGGCGTCGGATGTGTTCCTGGCGGTGGCCGCCTATATGCAGCTGGCCGACGCGGTCGATTGTCCGCTGCATGTCGGCATCACCGAGGCCGGCGGCCTGATCGGCGGCACGGTGAAAAGCTCGATCGGCATCGGCAATCTGCTCTGGGCCGGGATTGGCGACACGATCCGGGTCAGCCTCTCGGCGGAACCGGAAGAGGAAGTGCGGGTCGGCTATGACATGCTGAAGGCACTTGGCCTCAGGACGCGCGGCGTCCGGGTGGTCAGCTGTCCGAGCTGCGCGCGGCAGGGTTTTGATGTGATCCGGACGGTGCAGAAGCTTGAGGAGCGGCTGCAGCATATCCGCACGCCACTGTCGCTGTCCGTGCTGGGCTGCGTCGTGAACGGTCCGGGCGAAG
Source organism: Sphingomonadales bacterium CG_4_10_14_3_um_filter_58_15 (assembly GCA_002783865.1). GTDB lineage: Bacteria > Pseudomonadota > Alphaproteobacteria > Sphingomonadales > Sphingomonadaceae > Parasphingorhabdus. The sequence goes on along the minus strand of PFJE01000089.1, from coordinate 21,611 downwards.
CGCGCGAGACCGATATCGGGATCACCGGCGGCGGCAAGGGCAAGCATATGGTCTATCTCTCCGGCGTCACCGATCATCATGTTGAGGATGAGGATATGGTCGATCATATTGTCAAGCTGGTTGAGGCAAAGGCGGCGGAGATCGAGGCGGCGGATCTGGCCATGGAAGCGGCCGAATGAGGGCAGGCCGAAATTATTTCAATCAATGAATAAGGTTAGCAGCGTTTGCCCTGAGCCTGTCGAAGGGCCTCTCTCGTAAAGCGCATAGTCAGTGGTTTGCCGTGAAAGGTGCTTCGACAGGCTCAGCACAAACGGGATTACCAAAAGTATATTCTATGCTAACCGGAAATTATTCCAAACTTCGCTGACGGATGATCCAACATGACATTGACCCGCAAACGCGCAACCGACTTTCACCCGCATATTCTCGAGATATTCGATGGCTATGTCCATGGCGCGATCTCGAAGCGGGAGTTTATCAAGCAGGCCGGGAAATTTGCTGCCGCCGGGGTGACCGGGGCGATGATCCTCGATCAGCTGCAGCCCGACTATGCCTGGGCGGCGCAGGTGCCGGCCGATGATCCGGCGATTGTCAGCGAGCGGATCAGCTATATGAGCCCCGAGGGCCATGGCAAGATCAGGGCGCTGATGGCGAAACCGGCGGGGGCGACTGGCAAATTGCCGGCGGTGCTGGTGATCCACGAAAATCGCGGGCTCAATCCCTATATCGAGGATGTCGCGCGGCGGGTGGCCAAGGCCGGCTATCTGGCGCTGGCGCCGGACGGACTGTCACCTCTGGGTGGCTATCCCGGCAATGACGACGAAGGTCGGACGATGCAGCGGACGCTGGATGGCGCGAAGCTGATGGAAGATTTTTTTGCCGCTTTCGAATTTTTGCGCGACCATGACGGATCGACCGGCAAGGTCGGAGCGGTTGGTTTCTGCTATGGCGGCGGCGTGTGCAACGCGCTGGCGGTGGCCTATCCCGATCTGGCTGCGTCGGTGCCTTATTATGGGCGTCAGCCAGAAGCCGCTGACGTTCCGGCGATTGAAGCGCCGCTAATGGTGCAGCTGGCCGGACTGGACGAGCGAATCAATGCCGGATGGCCCGCCTATGAGGCGGCGCTGGAAGAGCATCAGAAAGAATATAGCGTGCATTTCTATCCCGATGTGAACCACGGGTTCCACAATGACACGACGCCGCGCTATGACGAGAAAGCGGCGACGCTATCATGGCAGCGGACATTGGCGTTCTTCGATACGCATTTGCGGGGGTAAGGAGCGAGGCGGCTCCATAGGGAAGCGCCCCGCCATCGCTATCACCGCAGGCCGATGCGGTCGGTGAAGCTGTTCCTGAAGGTTCCCTGACGATTGAAGCGCCGGAATGTCGTCACAAACCGGCTCCACATCGGATAGCGCTCGGCAAAGGGATAGCTGTCGTCTACCCGGTCCATGCTGAGGCCCCAGTGGACCCGGACATCGGGTTCGCGCAGCATCGCCTCTTCGACCAGAGCCAGCGCCTGCGCGCCATCTTCGGTTCCTTTGGCCATCAATACTTCCAGCATCACGGTGCCTTCCGACCAGGGATCGGACGGATCCGGGGTGCCGTCCGGCCGATGACGGGAATATTGCGGCGAGGCATAGGCCTGGGAGGGCTGGACAAAGCGGATCGCCACTGGCGCAGTATGAAACAGGCCATCCCCAACATTGCGTTCCGCCAGTTCGATCACTCTGTCCATCATGGCAAAGGCGCGGCGAATCGGAAAGGCCAGTTCGATCGCGTAGCCACCGAAAAATTTTCCGCCCTTGGGGAAAATCTTGTAGCATTTGTTGCGCCGCTTGATCGGAATTTCGGCCATATCATCGGCGGTGAATTTTTCGCCTTCCCAGCCTCTTTTCCCGCCCTGCTTGGCGGCGAGCACCGCCATCCAGCTATCGTCGCGTTTGAGATCGGCGAATTTGAACCGGTCCGGGTCGCCTTCCGCCGGTGCGTTGCCGCTGATCACCCCGACCTTTTCCAGTGCTTTGGCGAGGCTGTCCACAAAAGTTCCGCCGATCGTGCGGCGCTGATCGGTCTGTAACCGCAGGGCAAAGGAGCACGGGTACTCGCCCTTCAGCGTGACCCCGTCTTTCTTGCCCTTTGCCGCTTTGACCGGCGAGACCAGCAGCGATATCGTGTCCCATCGGCGCACGAAGGCGATCATCTCGTCGCTACCTGCAAAGGCAGACTTGAAGCTGTCCCAGGTCGAAATGAAAGACCACTCATCCAGCCAATAGAAATTCCTCAGGCCGATGATCGCGGAATAAACGATGCCCATCGATCCAAAAGAGCAGACCACCGACTGGAAAACATCATCATTCTGGATCAGTTCGTCAATGCCACTTTCGCGCCAGCCATTCGGGTTGGTAATGCCGTCTCGCGGTTCAATGCGATAAGTGGTTCCGCCTTCGCCGACCAGCACCAGGCTTTTGACCATCGCCGGGAAGGGACCGCGGGACAGACCCGTGCCATGGGTTGAAGTCGATACCGCGCCCCAGAATGTCTGGCCATCATAGGTGCCCTGATTGGCCAGCGCATGCGGTCGAAGGCCTTGGGAACACGCAGCGCTTTCAGCCGTTTGCGCTTTTCCTCGCGGATATCGGCAATCGTCTCTTTCTTATCTCGTCGGATATCCGTGATCGTGCTCTTCTTGTCCGCCTTGGTCTCGGCGATTGTGTCCTTCTTTTCCTGCTTCGCCAGTTTGACCGCGTCTTTCTTGTCATCGCGGACGTCCTTCTTGGCGTCGCGTTTTTCCTTCCCTTTCAGGTTGGACTGACGGATTTCCTTCAGGTCGGCTTTTTTGGTCTGACGCGCATCTTTCTTGTCAGATCGCTTTTCGACGCGGGCGTCCTTCTTTTCGGCGCGCGCATCTTTTCGGACCTCTTTCTTGTCGGCGCGCGCATCCTTCCGCGCGTCTTTCTTGTCGGCTCTTGCTTCCTTTTTTGTTTCCTTGATGTCGTCTTTGCGCGCTTTTTCAGCTGCACTTTTCTTTTTTAACAGTCCCATAATATATCTCCACCTGCCTCGCGGTGCCCCGAAAGGCAGCGCGGGATATTTCGTCATTATGCGACCCGTTGTGGAGAGGTTTATGAGGGATGTTGGCGGTGCTATTGGACAAAAGCGTCACCGCCTTTCAAATTTATCATTGTCCATTCTGCCGAGAAAAACGGCAGCGATCAGGGCGTATCGCTGAGCGGCATGACCTCGCTTTCCAGCCAGTGCATGATATCGGACAGATGTTCCGGCTCGGAATCCCGGACAAACTGCAATCCGATATCCGCCAGAGTCACCGCCTTCAAGCTATCCCGAAACGCGCGCTCTGCTGATGAAAAGGCCGCCGCAATCTGGCAAGGGCTTCTGCAGTCCTTTCGCTTTAGCCCGCAAGGACCATTTTGCCGGATTTCGGTGCAGCGGAAGGCTGGCCCGTGGCCTTCGATGGCCGCCGTGATATCCCAGAGCGAAATATCGGTGGCCGGCTTTGCCAGACGGTAACCGCCATGGGCACCGCGCGAAGATTGCACGATCCCGGCCTTGCTAAGCGCCTGCAACTGCTTGGCCATATAGGCCGTTGGCACCCCGTGATAGTGGGCTAGCGCTGCTGCTTTCAGGCCCCGTCCCTCGGGAAGCGCCACCATCATCGACGCCGCGTGCACCGCCCATTCGACCCCTTTTGAAATCTGCAATATTTGACTCTCTTCCTAATTCGGATATTAAATGTCCGAATAACATGGACTCGGGACCATTTGAAGGAGAAAATTCATGCTGATGGGAAAACCGGACTGGCTCGACCGCATCGCCCAGCTGCTGGTAGTTGGCGTGGGTCTATTCGCGGTGCTGTTCGGTCTGTTCATGATCATCCGACCGCTCGACTGGTATGTCTCGATCCCCACGGTCATCGCGACCGGTCCGCCGAACAAGCATTTTATCCGCGATATCGGCATCGCTTATGCCGCCTGCGGGATCATGTTGCTTTACGCGAGCGTCAATATCCATATGCGCTGGCTAGCCGCATTTGCCGGAGCTCTGTGGCTGTCACTCCACGGGATTCTCCATATCTATGAAGTGTCGGTCGGGATTTGTTCGCCAGATGCATTTATCGCTGATGCCCCGGGGGTTCTGGGACCGCCGTTGCTGGTGTTGCTTGCCCTCGGCATACTGTTTGCCCGGCAGCGTGTGGCACCTGCGGGCATTCCCAAACGGCTGCTGCTCAGGGCCGCAACGGCGGGGATTGAGGAAAGCGAAAAGCAATATCTGGAAGAAATTGCCGCTGCGCCTGGCCACGCCTTCGAGAAGTTCGCCCATTTCATGCCCGCTTCCATGCATCGCCATGCCGCGCCTGCTGCCCTGCTCCACGCGGCGCGCATGGGTGCGAATCTGGTCGAGGATTGTGGTCCCTGTGCACTCACCACGGCTGAATGGGCATTGTTTGACAATGTGCCCCGGGAAACGGTCAATCGCTGGCTGAAAGGCACTTCCGACCTTCCTGAAGAGGAGGCGCTGGCGCTGCAATTTGGCCGGGCAATCGGATCTCAGTCGATTGATGCCTTTGAATTGGGAGATCAGATCGAAACGCGATATGGCCGTGCAGTTCGTTTCGAGCTGGCGATGTCTGCCGCGATGGTCCGGGTCTATCCGGCGATGAAACGCGGGCTTGGGCTGACAAAAGCCTGTTCCCTCACGCCGCTGGCAGTGTAATAGCCGGTGAATGAGATATTTGCTGTTTTTGTTCGCCAGTCTGGCCATGATCCCCGCTTGTGCAGTGGCGGCGGAAAAGGCCGAGGCCGAGCATCCCGAAGCGCGACCGTTTGACCAAGCCGCAGATGCGACGGATACCGTCGATGCAGCGCTGGCGCGGGCGCAGCTTGCCGACAAAAAGGTCATTCTCGTCATGGGCGCGAACTGGTGTCATGACAGCCGTGGTCTGGCGGGCTGGTTTGCCCAGCCGCGCTTTGCGACGATGCTCGAAGCGAAATATGAGCTTGTCTATGTTGATGTGGGACATCGGGACCGGAATATCGATATCGCGCGGCGCTTTGGCCTCGACACGATAAAGGGTACGCCGACCGTGCTGGTTCTGTCATCCGCCGGGGTCCTGCTCAACCGGGCGTCGGCTCCGAAATGGCGCAATGCCGCCAGCCGCGAAGAAGACGATATTTTCACCTATTTCGACCAATTCGCTCCCGAACTCTGATCCGAAGGAAAGCAGGTGCCCCGCGCATTGACCTATTTACTGATCATTTTGGCTGTGGTCGCCGTGGCCCTGTTCTTCCTGCCGCTGCGGCTGGCTGTGAGCATGGCAGGACTGGAAGGGTCGCGCTTTTCGGCAAAAGCGATCAGCGGTTCGGTCTGGAATGGTCGCATTGAGGGCGCGCAGCTTGGGCCGTTTCCCCTCGGTGATCTGGATGCCGGAGTCCGGTTGCTGCCGCTGCTGACCGGCCGGGTGCTAATGGATCTGGAACGGCCACCCGTCGCCGGTGATCCCGGCCTCTTCGCAACCGTCGGCAAGTCCGGCAATAGTTTGCTGGTGCAGGATGTGACGACGGTGCTGAGCGTCGGCCGCCAACTGGCGCCGCTGCCAGCCTCCGCAATCGACCTGCAGGCGGTCAGCATCCGCTTTGCCAGAGGTCGCTGCCAGTCGGCCAGCGGTCAGGTGCGGGTTTCGCTGGATGCCAATATTCCCGGGCTGGATCTCAAGCAGGGGCTGCTCGGCAAGGCGGAATGCCAGGACGGTGTGCTGGTGCTGCCGTTGCAAAGCGGGTCCGGCATGGAGCAATTGACCGTGAAACTTCAGGGCAACGGCTTTTATACCGCGCGGCTGTTCCTGTCGGGTAGCGACCGTGCCTGGACCCTGCTATTGCCCACGCTTGGCTTTCGCAAGGTGCCCAACGGCTATGCGATCAAGGTCGCCGGTCAGCTGGCGCAAAGGAACGGACAATGACAAAGGCAGTAAAATTTTCGATTCTGGACCTCTCGCCTGTCCCGCAAGGGAGCGATGTCAGAACCGCCCTTGATCGGTCACTGGCGCTCGCGCGGCATGGCGAGGCGCTCGGCTATGAGCGGTTCTGGATGGCCGAGCATCACGGCATGGAGGGCATTGCCAGCGCAGCGACCGCGGTGGCGCTTGCCCATATCGGCCAGGGAACCAAGACGATCCGGATCGGCGCTGGCGGGATCATGTTGCCCAATCACGCGCCGATGGTGATTGCCGAGCAGTTCGGGACGCTGGAAGCGCTGTTTCCGGGACGGATAGATCTGGGGCTCGGTCGCGCGCCGGGATCGGACCAGCGGACCGCGCAGGCGCTGCGCCGCAATCTGAACAGCGATGCCAATGAATTTCCGCGTGATGTGCTCGAATTGCAGGCGTTTCTGACCGGGGACGAACGGCTGGGGGTACAGGCGACGCCGGGGCAGGGGATGCATATCCCGCTCTATATTCTGGGCAGCAGCCTGTTCGGCGCGCAACTGGCGGCAGCCCTGGGGCTGCCATACGCTTTTGCCTCGCATTTTGCGCCGCAGATGCTGGACGAGGCGCTCAGCATTTACCGTCGGGATTTCAAGCCGTCTGATCAGCTTGCAGAGCCCTATGTTATGTGCGGCTTCAACATCTTCGCCGCCGATACCGACGCAGAAGCGGAATATCTGTCCACGTCGATGCTGCAAAGCTTTGTCGCGTTGCGCACCGGAAATCCGGGCAAAATGCCGCCGCCAATCGAGGGCTATCGCGAAAGCCTGCCACCGCAGTTCCAGTCGATGCTCGAGCAGATCATGCAGGGTAGCGCGGTCGGATCGCCCGATAGTGTGAAACAGGCGGTTGACCGGTTTGTCGAGCGGACCGGTGCAGATGAATTGATCGTTTCCGGGTCGATCTTTGATCAGGCGGCGCGCGAGAAAAGCTACGCCATTGCTGCAGGCGTTCGTGATCTGGTCGCCGCTTAGGGCCAAATTGGCTGCATACAAGTCTTGATTTTACCATCTGGCCTGCGCATGACCCGGAAAATCGCAATTCCGGAATAGACCCCCCAAGGGAGAAGAAAACGTGCCACGCACAGGTAGAAATTCAGCACTTCGCGACTTTCTGAAAAGCGAAGCGGCGGGCGGCATATTGCTGATGGTCGCTGCCGCGCTGGCGATGGTGGTGGCGAACAGCCCATTGTACGACATGTATCACCATTTTCTGCACGAGTTGAAAGGACCGACCCTGTCGAGCAAGCTGGGTCCGATGACGCCGCATCTTTGGATCAACGACGGGTTGATGGCAATTTTCTTCCTGCTCGTCGGACTGGAAATCAAGCGGGAATTTGTCGACGGGCGGCTCAATACCTGGGACCGTCGACGCCTGCCGGTGCTCGCTGCGGCAGCCGGGATGGTGGTTCCAGCGCTGATCTATCTGTTCGTGGTCAAGGATATGCCCGCGCTTTACAATGGCTGGGCGATCCCGGCTGCTACCGATATTGCCTTTGCGATCGGCGTGCTGGCCTTGCTCGGCCCGCGCGCGCCGACTTCGCTGAAGCTGTTTCTGGTCACCGTCGCTATTGTCGATGATATGGGAGCGGTGGCGATCATCGCGCTGGTGTACACTGCCGAGATCAACGGCGCAGCGCTGCTCGTCAGCGCCGCGATACTGGCGATCATGTACACGATGAACCGCAATGGCGTGCTCAAGCTATGGCCCTATCTGATCGGTTCGGGTCTGCTCTGGTATGCGGTGCTGATGTCCGGAGTTCACGCGACTATCGCCGGGGTGCTAGCGGCGATGACCATTCCGATCGTGATCACGCCGACATCGCCGGATGCGGAGAATTCCCCTCTCCATCGGCTCGAACACGCAATCTCGCCATGGAGCGCCTTTCTGATCGTACCGGTGTTCGGCTTCGCCAATGCCGGTGTGTCGCTGGAGGGCATTGGCTGGGATCAGGTGTTCGCGCCCTTGCCGCTGGGCATTGCCGCCGGCCTGTTCTTCGGCAAGCAGATCGGCATTTTCGCAAGCGTCTGGATCGCGGTAAAAACCGGTTTTGCCGGGCGCCTCGGTGGTGCCAGCTGGCTGCAGGTCTATGGCGTGGCTATGCTGTGCGGCATCGGCTTTACGATGAGCCTGTTCATCGGCGCGCTGGCCTTCCCTGGCCAAGAGCTACTGATCGAGGAGGCCAAGATTGGCGTGCTGGGCGGATCCTTGTTGTCGGCGGTCGTCGGCTTCTGCATCTTGCGCTTCGCGCCGCAGGATAAGCATGTGAAATCGCTCGACAAGGAGGATGCGGAACAATTGCTGGATGCCTTGCCAACCGGCGAAGCGCAAAAACTGAAAGATGGTCTGTGAAGCGCATCGGGCTGGTTGCCGCTGCCGGTCTCGCGATTTCTGCCTGTGCATCGGTAGCCGAACCGACGGCGCCGCCGGTTATCGCCGACACGGCGGTTTCGCAAGCTGCAAATGAACTGACTGCGATCGCCACCGATTATGTCAAGCTGACACTGGAACTGGGTGAGCAGGAAGCAGGCTATGTCGATGCTTATTATGGTCCGGCCGAATGGGCTGAGATGGCGAAAGCAAAGCCGCGCGATATCGAGCAGCTGGGCGCTGCCATTGCCGATTTGCGGCAGCGGCTGGGCGCCTTGCCGGAAAGCGATGACCCGCTGGCCAACGCTCGGCAGAAATTCCTCTCGGCCCAGCTGCAGGCTGCGGCCACCCGCCACGCGATGCTGCAGGGCGAGACCTTCCCCTTTACCAGGGAGGCTCAGGGGTTGTTCGGGGTGACGCCGGAACTCAGGCCGCTGGAAGAATTTGATCCGGTGCTTGAAGAGATCGAAAACATCGCTCCGGGTGACGGGCCGCTCAGTGAGCGGGTGGCGGCGTTTGAAAAGGGATATATCATCCCCAAGGACCGGCTGCAGGCCGTGTTCGACACCGCGATTGCCGAGTGCAAGGCGCGGACCAAACAATATTTCGATCTGCCCGAGGGCGAGAATTTCAAGCTGGAATTTGTCACCGGCAAGAGCTGGAGCGGCTATAATTATTATCAGGGCGGTTACCAGAGCCTGATCCAGGTCAACACCGACCTGCCAATCTTCATCGGCCGCGCCGTCGATCTGGGTTGCCACGAGGGCTATCCCGGCCATCATGTCTATAATATGCTGCTCGAGCGCAATCTTACCAAGGGCCGCGGCTGGCAGGAATTTTCCATTTACCCGCTCTACAGCCCGCAAAGCCTGATCGCCGAGGGATCTGCCAACTACGGCATCGAACTGGCGTTCAGCGGCCAGGACCGGCTGGATTACGAACGCGATGTGCTCTACCCGCTGGCGGGGCTCGATCCGGACACGGCGGCGGCCTACTGGGCGCTGCAGATCGCCAAGCAGGCGCTGAGCGGCGCGCGGATGACGATTGCGCAACGCTATCTTGATGGCGAGATCACACGCGAGGAAGCGGTCGCGCTGAACCAGAAATATCAGCTGGTGTCGCGGGAACGGGCCGAACAGATGGTCGACTTCAACGAACAATATCGCAGCTATGTGATCAACTATGGCCTCGGCATGGAAATGGTCCGCGATTGGGTTGAGGCGCAAGGCGACGCGCCGGTCTGGCGCTGGAAGGCGATGGAGCGGATGCTGAGCGAGCCGATGTTGCCGGGGGATTTGGTGGTGGATGTGGCGAAGTAAAGATTTTGGCGTGAGGGGGACTTATTGTGAAAAGTGCTGGATTTTGGTTGATGGCAATTGGAGCGGTAGTAGCTATCGGCTCATTTTTTTATCAACCCACCGTTAATAGCGGATATTTGGAGCAGGAAACTTACAATTTAGGGAAGTTGCAATTCCAGTTGATGCTGATGCAGGCAGGCCTTGCATCAGAAATCACGGGTGCGGTATTGTTTGCTGTCGGATCACTTTTAGAAAGATTGGAACGAAGTGGTGTGATCGAACCGGAGTTCGAAACGCTATCCTCTCCGGAGGAGAATGTTAGCGGCGAACTGGTCGCATGCGCATGGTGCAATCGATCCGTTCGGACCCCGATGGTGCCTTGCAGTTCGGTTGAACCGGAAAACAGGCGCGATCGATTTTCTAGAGTGGAAAGTGCGCAGTGTCTCGAAAATATACGAAAAAATGACCCTGATTCTTTGAATGAATAGTCATTCAAACAGTCGCGAACACGATGGTTTGTCAGGGTCATGCTGAACTTGCTTCAGCATCCAGAGCGGTAATAAGCGTCCTCTCTCACTGGATCCTGAAACGAGTTCAGGATGACGAGCTTGTTCAGTCGGGACAGAGCGTTTCATCCCTCTCTCTTCAGGGACAGAGGTAAGCGGCGAACTTGGCCCTGAAAAACCCTTCCATATTGCGGCGGTGAATAATTGCGAACGGCCTCGCCGAATCCCTCTTGCGCATCCCGAGAATCGGCGTAATCCAAGCGCAGTTTTTCGGGACAGGATCGCTGCATGGCCTTCAATCTTTTCGGACGTATCAAACCCCTCGACGCCATCCTCGCTACAGCAGAAAAAAAGGCGCTAACCCGCACCCTGGGCCCCGTCCAGCTGACCCTGCTGGGCGTGGGCGCGGTGATCGGCACCGGGATTTTCGTGCTGACATCGGAGGCGGCGCAGAAGGCTGGCCCCGGCATGATGTGGAGCTTCGTGATCGCCGGGCTGGTCTGCGCGGTGGCGGCGCTCTGCTATTCGGAACTGGCGTCGATGGTGCCGGTCTCGGGTTCCGCTTATACTTATACCTACGCGGTGATGGGCGAGCTGCTGGCGTGGATGGTCGGCTGGGCGCTGATCCTCGAATATGCGGTGGCGGCGAGCGCGGTTTCAGTGGGCTGGTCGGGCTATTTTGTCGGGCTGCTGGCCAATGCCGGGATCGACTTGCCGAGGGCGCTGACCATCGGCAGCTATGCGCCGGGCGGGCTGATCAACCTGCCGGCGCTGATCATCGCGCTGCTCGTGACCTTTCTGCTGATGATCGGCACCAGCGAAAGCGCCAAAGTAAACGCGGTGCTGGTGGCGATCAAGGTCACCGCCCTGACCATTTTTATCGTGCTTACCCTGCCGATGATGAAGGGGCAGAATTTCGATCCGTTCATGCCCAATGGCTGGTTTGGCGAGAGCCGCGGCTTTGGCGCGGTTGGCGCGGCGGCGTCTATATTCTTTGCTTATGTCGGCTTTGATGCGGTGTCGACCGCGGCTGAGGAGACCAAGAATCCGCAGCGCAATGTTCCGATCGGGCTGATCGGCAGTCTCGCGATTTGTACCGTCTTCTATTTGCTGGTTGCGGCGGGTGCGATTGGCACCGTCGGCGCACAGCCGATTGTCGATGCCGCTGGCGCCACGCTGGCGCCAGGCAGCACCGAATTTGCCGCACAATGTCAGGCTCTGCTGTCAGCGGGCCGCGAGCCTTTGGTGTGCAGCCACGAGGCGCTGGCCTTTGTGCTCAGGACGATTGGTCATCCCGCGTTCGGTAATATGATCGGTATTGCCGCTTTCCTTGCCTTGCCGTCGGTCATCCTGATCATGTTGTTCGGCCAGACCCGGATCTTCTTCGTGATGGCGCGCGACGGCCTGCTGCCGGAAAAGCTTGCCACTATTCATCCGAAATGGAAGACGCCGCATATCGTGACTGCCATCACCGGCGTCGCGGTATCGGTATTTGCCGCGTTTCTGCCCGTGGGCCAGCTGGCGGATATTTCCAATTCCGGGACCTTGTTCGCCTTTCTGATGGTCGCGGTGGCGGTACTGATCCTGCGCCGCACGGATCCGGGCCGTCACCGGCCCTTCCGCACGCCGCTGGTGTGGATTGTCGCGCCGCTGGCGATAGTGGGCTGTCTCGGGCTTTTCTATAATCTTCCCTATGAAGCAAAAATGGTGCTGCCAATCTGGGGCGGGATCGGGCTGCTGCTCTATTTTGCCTATGGTTACAGAAAGAGCCATGTCGGGCGCGGCCATATCGAGGTGCACGAGAGCGATGCCGATGCACCGCCTCAGCCGGTACCGCCCATCAGCGACCAGTAATTCGCCGTTGTTGGAGGCAAATTTCCGGTCGCCATTAACTATCTGCTAACCAATTTCGTTCACTCCTGTTTCTGAAACATGAACCGCGCTCGGCACAGGGCGCACCATGGACAGGGACCAGACTGTATGAACACGCAAAGCAAACCAGCAGATACCGTAGACGCAGCAATTATCGGGGCGGGGCCTGCGGGTCTGACTGCTGCCTATCTGCTGTCGAAAAAGGGCTATTCGGTCACCGTGATCGAAAAAGACCCGAAATATGTCGGTGGAATCAGCCGGACGGTGGAACATGAAGGTTTCCGTTTTGATATTGGCGGGCATCGCTTCTTTTCCAAAAGCCAGGAAGTGGTCGATCTGTGGAATGAAATCCTGCCCGACGACTTCATCCAGCGGCCGCGGATGAGCCGGATCTATTATGAGGGCAAATTTTACAGCTATCCATTGCGGGCTTTTGAAGCGCTGTGGAACCTCGGCATCTGGCGCTCGACGCTTTGCATGCTGAGCTACGGCAAGGCAAAAGTCTTCCCGAACAAGAATGTGAAGAGCTTTGAAGACTGGACGGTCAACCAGTTCGGCTACAAGCTCTATTCGATTTTCTTCAAGACCTATACCGAAAAGGTCTGGGGCATGCCGTGCGACGAAATGTCGGCGGACTGGGCGGCGCAGCGGATCAAGGGCCTGAGCCTCTGGAATGCCGTGACTGACGGTCTAAAACGCTCGCTCGGCCTCAACAAGAAACCCAATGACGGCCAGGAAGTCAAAACCCTGCTCGAAACCTTTCGCTATCCCCGCCTCGGCCCCGGCATGATGTGGGATGCCGCCAAGGCGCATGTCGAAGCCAAGGGCAATCAGGTGTTGATGGGTCATCGGCTGAAACAGCTGGCGCAGGATGCAGATGGCAACTGGCGGATGAGTGCGACGAGCGCGGATGGGGAAACCATCATCACCGCGAAACACGTGATTTCCAGCGCGCCGATGCGCGAACTGGCGACCCGTATCCATCCACTGCCAAAATCACTGCCGGAAGCGCAGGATCTGAACTACCGCGATTTCCTGACCGTGGCGCTTATGATCAAGTCTGATGATCTGTTCCCGGACAACTGGATCTATATCCATGATGATCGCGTGCAAGTCGGTCGGGTGCAGAATTTCCGCAGCTGGTCACCGGAAATGGTGCCCGATAAAAATATCGCCTGCGTCGGACTGGAATATTTCTGCTTCGAAAATGACGGCCTCTGGTCGTCGTCCGACGCGGATCTGGTCGAACTGGCCAAGCAGGAAATGGCGATTCTCGGCCTGTGCAAAGCCGAGGATGTTGTCGGCGGCGCGGTTGTCCGTCAGGAAAAGGCCTATCCGGTCTATGATGACAGCTATGAAGACAATGTCGCCACCATGCGTGATGATTTGGAGAGCCGTTTCCCGACCCTTCATATGGTCGGCCGCAACGGCATGCACCGCTATAACAATCAGGATCACGCGATGATGACGGCGATGCTGACGGTCGAGAATATCGAAGCCGGGTCGCGAAAATGGAATGTCTGGAACGTCAACGAGGACGCGGAATATCACGAAGCCGGTGATGAAGGCGCGCAGCGGGTGATCGCGGACAAAATCAGCGAAGACCGGGCCGCCGCGCTCGAAAGCATGCGCGATGTGCCGAAGCGGATTGACGACGCCGCAGATGACAAAGCGCAGAAGGCGGCGTAAAATACATGGAACGCAGTGGCACAGACAGACGGTCGCTCTTCGGCGGTTGGGTCGGCAACCTGCCGACACCGCTGGCCCTGTTGCACCGATTCTCGATCACCCGCTATTTGCTGGCCAGCATCGTTTCACTCGCTTTCGATGTTTCCTTGTTCATGGTGCTGGTGGCTTTTCTGGTCGATCCCGGCTGGGCATCGGCCTTGGGCTATTCCGTCGGTATCGTCGTCCACTGGTTGATATCATCCAGTTTCGTTTTTCCCGGAAAGTCGAGACAAGGTGGCGCATTGCAGCTTCAGCGTCTCGGGTTTGTTGGGACCGCCATTCTAGGCCTTGGTATAACCGTGGCGATGGTCAGTTGGCTCACCGAGCTGCAATTTTCGCCGGTTGTCGCCAAAGGGTCCGCGGTTTTTGTGAGCTTCTTTGTGGTCTATCTCACCCGGAAATTTGGTGTTTTTCGGTGACAGGCTGGGCGGTATACTTGTCTGCAGTTCGGGCGCGCGGTGACGCGGCAGGCAGGGCGTTTGAAAAAGCGACGCTTGTCGGCGATCTCCAAATAGCGACGCCTTTCATCTTCAGGCCGACTGTCGGGTTTGTGAGGAGTTAGCTTCCGATAATACCGCAAGCAGATTGACCCGGCGGATGTTCCATGGCTCTATCTGAATGGCAATCAGGCTGGCGCAATAGGCCAGGCGCATGTTGGATCCAGCGCTCAGAAAGATCCGGTCAGGGGAAATGAAATGATGGCATCACTTTTTTCTCCCCAATATTTCCATCGACAAATTCTTGCCATCTGGATGATCCTTTCCGCTTTGCTGATTTTTGCGCAATGGCCGCAAATTATGGCGTTCCAGATGGGAGATGCCGATGACAATCTCCGTATGGTGCAAATCATGGACTGGCTGGCGGGACAAAGCTGGTTTGATGTCACACAATATCGGATAAACCCGCCCGACGGCGGGCCCATGCACTGGTCGCGTTTGGTTGACGTGCCTGTTGGTACATTGATTGTCCTGCTGCAACCGGTGTTTGGACCGACAGTTGCCAGCCAGATAGCGGCAGCGGTCATACCGCTTGTCACCCTCGGCTTCGTTCTTTTGCTGACTGCGAGAATAACCGATCGACTATTTGGTCATCCAGCCGCGTTGCTCGCGGCGGCGGCGGTGCTGGCCATCGTACCGTTGGTCAATCAACTGCTACCGATGCGGATTGATCATCACGGCTGGCAGATCGTTCTCTTCCTGACCTGCCTGTGGGCTTTGACGGATCGCGCAAGGCCCAAACGAGCGGCCATCATATTGGGAATCGCCGCGGCGGCCTGGCTGGAAATCTCGGTCGAGGGGCTGCCCTTTGTCATCCTGTTCCTCGGATTATTTGCGTTGCGTTGGCTTTTGCTCAGGCCGGGTGATGAAAACGGCCGGTTCGAACAGCAATTTCCGCTGGCGTTGGTATCAACCGCGGCTGCGAGTTTTCTGCTCTATGTGGCAACGGAGGGTTTGCGGTTTCAGTCAAACTATTGTGACGCGCTTTCACCCTTCCATTTGGCCAGTCTGGCCGTGATCGCTGCCATCATATATCCCGCATCCTTCACCGCTTTGAACAGAAGCCCGGGAGCCAGATTGATGATTTGTGCGGTTGCCGGGGCAGCGGGCATTGCCATGGTTCTGCTTATCGCCCCGCAATGCGCCGGTGATGCGTTCAGCAATCTCGATCCTCTGGTCCGCGATTACTGGTTCGACCGGACGCCGGAAGGCCTGCCGCTTTGGCGGATCGGCACAGTAAGATGGGTGCAGATCGGGGCGGCCATCGCGGTTGGATTGGCAGGTTTTGTGTACCTGTTCAGGATGAATGAAAGCGTGCCTGGGCGCGACAAGCTTGTGCTGCTGTTGCTGTTTTTGGGATCGGCGATCGTCGGCGTCTATGTATCGCGTGTTTCTGTCTATGTGCTGTGCTTGGCAAATATTCTGGTCGCACCGATGGTCTGGCATATTTTCAGAGTGAGCGATCAACGGGACGGTCTGGCATCGCGTATGGGGCTGAAGATGATCGGCGCGATGATGTTGGCGCCGACACTGGTCGCGCCAATGGCTTATGTCGCCCTGGCCAGCCCGCCGGACGCGGACAGCGGCGCTTCTGCGGCGGAGGCCAAGGCCAGGTTCGAAAAGGCGGTCCGTTGCAATGCATTGCCATCCATCCAGGCTCTGGGTGCCCTGGGCAATGCCAGAATCATGGCTGGCCTGGACGTCAGCCCGTCGATCTTGCACCATACCAAACTCAGCGTCGTCGCAACCGGCCATCATCGCAACCAATACGCGATGAAGGATGTGATTCTGACTTTCACAGAACCGCCTGAAAAAGCCGCAAAAATAATGGCAAGGCGAGATATCGAATATCTCGTGACCTGTGACGGTAGCCCTGAGCTGGCCTATTACAAGCTGCGCGCACCGGATGGGTTCTGGGCGAAGGCCGGCGCCGGAGAGGCCTTCGATTGGCTCGAACCGCTGCCGATGATCGGGCCCTATAATGTCTGGCGGATCAAGAAGAGCGAGATGCTGAATGACCGCTGATCATTCCTTTCGCAGGCAGTCCCTGCCGATTATTTGGCTCGCGGTTTGCGCGATATTGATATTTGTATCCCGCCAGCAAATTTTCTCTGGCATTGGCTGGGATCCCGACGATCAACTGCGCATGGTTCAGCTGCGCGACTGGCTTGGCGGGCAAAGCTGGTTTGACACCACTCAGTATCGCATCGGCGAACCGGATAGCCAGCCGATGCACTGGCCGCGCTGGATCGAGCTGCCGCTGGCTTTGGTGTTCCTGCTGCTTAAACCATTGCTCGGTGCAGCGACCGCAGAGACCGCAGCGATGGTCATCGTGCCGCTGGTCACGCTGGGTATTGCCATGTGGCTGGTGATGAAAATCACCGAGCCGCTTTTTGATCGCAATATCGCGATATTGGCGGCCGCCCTGACGGCCACCGCTGTTCCGATCGTTGCGCAAATCCGGCCGATGCGGGTGGATCATCATGGCTGGCAGATCGTCCTCGCGCTGGCCGCGCTGTGGACTTTGTTCTGGCCCGACAAGCGCCGAGGCGGGATTGCGCTGGGCGCCGCGCTGGCGCTCTGGCTGTCGATCTCGCTCGAAGGATTACCGCTATCCGCCGCATTTATCGTGCTGCTGGTCTGGCGCTGGGTTTTTCAGACCGAAGATGGCGTCCGACTGTTCTGGACCCTGCTGACTTTTCTCGGCACCAGTTTTCTCCTCTATTTCGCCACCCAAGGGAGTTTTGATACCGCCAGCAATTATTGTGACGCCATGTCGCCAGCGCATTTGCTGGCCTGCACGGCGGGGGCGGCTGTCCTGCTGCCGGCGATCCGATGGCTGCCTGCGAAGATCCTGCTGCGTGTCGTCAGCCTGGCGGTTGCGGGTGGGGCGGCAGTGTCGGTTTTCTGTAGCTTCGCCCCGCAATGTCTGGGCGGCGCGTTTAACACGATGGATCCGCTTGTCCGTGAATATTGGCTGGTCAATGTCCTCGAAGGCCTGCCGA
This sequence comes from Sphingomonadales bacterium CG_4_10_14_3_um_filter_58_15, assembly GCA_002783865.1. Classification (GTDB taxonomy): domain Bacteria; phylum Pseudomonadota; class Alphaproteobacteria; order Sphingomonadales; family Sphingomonadaceae; genus Parasphingorhabdus. Next base: position 4,334 of record PFJE01000089.1, on the reverse strand, counting down.
TCTGGTATCAGAATGGCAAAACCATGGTCGTGTTGCTCGGTGGATCGATCATCGTGGGGTTGGTCAGCCTGATCTATATATTGCGGGTCCGGCCCAGCCAGATTGATCGTAGCAAATTACTGGTCCTCGGTTACGCCTTTCTCTGGGCGTTGGTGCTGTCGTTGTTCGTTCAGCGGGCCACGGCGGTCGCGGCAGCCTTTGCTCTGCCATTCATGGCATGGGCGGTGCATCGGGCCTTTGTGCGCGCCCGCACGATCAGGCGGCCGCTTTCGCGCATCTTCGCCACCGCAGGGGTGGTTGTGTTGATCATGCCAGGGCCGCTGGCCGTCGCCCTTTATAACAGTGTTGATGCAGAAGAAACGGTGCCTGAAGCCAATCCGAGCGGGGCCGTCTGTGAGAGCGACGATTCGCTTGCCAGACTCAATGCGTTGCCGCGATCCAATATTCTCGCGCCGTTTGATTTCGGCCCGCGTATTTTGCTGCTGACCCCGCACAATGTGCTCGCGACCAGCCATCATCGCAACGATCAGGCGATGGCGGACCAGATCAGAATTTTCACCGCCACGCCAGATATGGCGCGCGGGTTATTGGACGCCCACAATATTCGCTATATCGTCGTCTGTGACGCGGAGCCGGAGCTCGCCATCTATGCGAAAAAACATCCTGAAGGTCTCTGGGGCCAACTGGTTAACGGCCAGAACCCGGATTGGCTACAATCTGTCCACATTCGGGACAACAGCCTGATTATATGGCGGGTTATACCAATAAGGTTGCGAAACGAGATGTAAAATATAATAGTTTCCCCTCGGGCGTCAAAAATAAAAACCGTGGAGATTATAATGGCAAGGGTCACCGGACTCGGAGGGGTTTTTTACAAAGTGAAAGATCCAGCGGCAACGCGCAAATGGTACAAGGAATATCTGGAGCTGGACGGAGAATATGGTCCAATGCTCAACTGGTCGGACGAAAAAGGCGAGAAGCCCTATAGTCTGCTCAGTCATTTTGCCGAGAATACCGACTATCTGGAACCGAGCGAGGCGCAGTTCATGATCAACTTGCGGGTTGATGATCTGGACGCCTATGTCGAGCAGCTCAAAGAAAAGGGCCTCGAGATTTTAGGGCAGATTGACGAGGGATATGGCAAATTTGCCTGGATCCTCGATTGCGACGGGATCAAGCTGGAGTTCTGGCAGCAGGTGGACGCGCCGGAAAGCTGATCCGGTGGTCAGGCGGGGATGAATTTCAGCGCTAGACCGTTGATGCAGTGCCGCTCGCCGGTGGGTTTTGGGCCGTCATTGAATATATGGCCTTGGTGCCCGCCGCAGCGCGCGCAATGGACTTCGGTACGCGGATAGCCGATCTTATAGTCTTTGGTCGTGCCGATCCTATCTTTGGCAATCGGTGCCCAAAAGCTGGGCCAGCCGGTGCCGCTGTCATATTTTTGCGCCGATTTGTACAGGCCAAGATTGCACCCGGCGCATGCATAAACGCCTTTGCGTTTTTCGTCATTCAGCGGGCTGGAATAGGCGCGTTCGGTGCCTTCCAGGCGCAATATCCGATAGCGGGCGGCTCCCAGGCGGCGCTTCCATTCCTCGGGCGACCGCTGAATCGCGAATTTCCCGTTAGCCCGCGCGTTCGCATCAAGAAACCTGCCCGACAGGCCGACAACCCCGAATGCTCCGGCAGCGGCCAGAGTCCCGGATATGACGGTGCGTCGATCAAGCGATTGCATTTGTAATCCTTTTCAGCCTACCTGAATCATTCGAAGCAGGAAGACTGTAGGTTACAGATGTAAGCCTGAATGGAAACTGATCAATATTTTGACAGTTCGACTTCCAGCTCGCGGAACCCATGGACGAAACAGGCGTGGACGCGGCGATGCTTGCCGGTCGGATTGACCTGCATCCGTCGCTTGTGCATTTCTTCCAGCAAAATCCGGATCTGCAGTTCGGCGAGACGGGCACCGACGCAGCGGTGGATGCCATAGCCGAACGCCAGGTGACGCCGGGCATTTTCGCGATCGACCTTGATCTTGTCCGCCTCTGGGAAAACCTCTTCGTCGCGGTTGGCCGAGATATACCAGAGTACGACCTTGTCGCCCTTCTTGATCTGGTTGCCGAACAGGTCATGGTCTTCCAGCGCGGTGCGCCGCATGTGGGCGAGCGGGGTTTGCCAGCGGATGATTTCCTGCACCGCATTGGGAATCAGATCGGGGTTCTGCTGCAGCTTCTCCCGTTCTTCGGGAAACTGCCCAAGACCATAGGCGACACCTGACATGGTGTTGCGGGTGGTGTCATTGCCGCCGACGATCAGCAGCACCAGATTGCCCATGAACTCCATCGGATCCATGTCGCGCATATGTTCGGAATGGATCATCATCGAGATCAGGTCCGGGGTTGGCTCGGCATTGATACGTTCATTCCAGAGCTTGGTGAAATATGCGCCCATTTCATACAATATCTGTTGCCGCTGAGCAGTGAGATCTTCTGCAACCGACAATTCAACATCGCCAGCCCAGTCGGACCAGTAGGTCAGCATCCTGCGGTCTTCCCAAGGGAAGCCGAACAGGATGGCGAGCATGCCGGTGGTCAGTTCGATCGAAACTTTGTCGACCCAGTCAAATTTCTCGCCCCACGGCAGACCATCGAGCACCTCGGCGGTGCGCTGACGGATTTCCTTTTCCATCCGTTGCATCTCGGTCGGGGTGAAAGCCGGGGCCACGGTGCGCCGCTGGCCAGTATGTTTCGGCCGGTCCATCGCGATGAACATTGGCAGCTGAAAATCGGAGTCATCGAAATCGGGCTCGGCGATCGTGATGCCGCCATGCGAAACATCGGAAGAGTATATATCGGGCAAAGCCTCGACGTGCTGAATAGGCTTGTAGGTCGTGACGTTCCAGTAATCGCCGTGGACACCGCCTTCGACCTTGTTGATCGGTGCCGTCGCGCGCATTTCTGCAAATGGTTTGCGCCAGAGATCCTTGCTGTACAGTTCGGCACGGCTGACATCCCAGGGATTGGTATCCTTTTCCGCGACCGGAGGGTTGCGCTTGTACCAGCCTTCGAGCGCCTCATCGGCGGTTGGGGAAGTGGTCAGATTATCAAGGTCAATTTGGGGAACGGATGCCATCAGTCTCTCCTGCCGTTGCTTGTTGTTGCAATCGGTTGCGTTTCAAAACTTGTTCAATCTGGCGTTATTGACAGTAATGTCAATGTCTTTTCGGCAAATGGCGTGAATCCCGAGATTATTTTCCGGTCACTCGGGCTAGCAGACTTTTTTTGCGCGCTGCCTGTCCGGATTTCATCACGTTGCGGCGGAACAGCATCACCGAAAAGCGGATGATGATCATGGTGAAAACAGCCTGCCAGATCAGCGCCAGGCCGTGCTGCCAGACGTTGTTCATCTGGGCCGCCCGCGCGATCATCGCGAACGGGGAGCTGAATGGAAACAGCACGGCAAACCATTCCACCGGTTCACCCAGCTTGGTAATTGAGGAATAGGCGAGAAAGAAGACCAGCAACTGGCCCATCGTGACCGGCATCGACAGGGTCTGTACCTCTCGCACGGTCGTTGCCATCGCACCGATCCCGAGAAACAGCGAGCCGAGCAGGAGATAGGCCATCGAAAAATAGACCACCAGCAACAAGCAGAA
>PFJE01000089.1:0-675 GCA_002783865.1 Sphingomonadales bacterium CG_4_10_14_3_um_filter_58_15 | reverse complement strand
CAGCCGACAGCAGGAGAGGGCAAGGCAGCGGCGTTGCCACCGAACAGCAGGACCACGGTCAGTCCCAGCGTAGTCCACACGGCGATACCGACGAGGGCCATTCCCAGCATTGCGAACAGTTTGCCGAGGAATATTGCGTCCATCGGAATCGCGGCGGCCAGAATTTCGATAATCTTGTTGGTCTTTTCCTCGACCAGATTGGAGAGCACCATTCCCGCCAATATCATCGTCAACAGGATCAGGATTGCCTGACCGGCCTGTGCCGTCAGCAACTGATTGCGTTCGCTGGAGCTGCCGGTCTGCTCGACAAATCTGGTTTGGATATTGACAGCAGCGGGGCGGGAAAGGGCGGTTTCCGCCATCAGCGCGATTTTGCCCCGCCATCGTTCCACATCTCTGCTGGAACCGGTCAAAACGGGTTCCGCCAGGGTGCCCGACAGGATTGCAGCATAGGATTGGTTGCTGCTTAGTTCCGAAATGATGTCTGCTTCTTGGGCCGAAAAATCCTTCAATATTACCAGTTCGGGCAGGGCTTTTGTGCCGAGGCTCTGAGACAATCGCTGTCGTGTCGCCAGCAATCGATCCGTCTCTTCCGGGTTCATCGCGACACCAATGATGGAATTATCAATATCCCGAGATACCTGCGACCCGAGCCCTCCCGCGGCTACGCCAATT
>PFJE01000119.1 GCA_002783865.1 Sphingomonadales bacterium CG_4_10_14_3_um_filter_58_15 | reverse complement strand
CACCACCGACCTGCGCCTCAACGAACCGCGCTATGCGTCACTGCCGAACATCATGAAGGCAAAGAAAAAGCCGATGGATGAAAAGACGCCAGCCGATTACGGCGTCGATATCAGCAAGCGCCTGACCACCACCAATGTCTCCGAACCACCGGTTCGCCAGGCCGGTGAAAAGGTCGAGGATGTCGATGCGCTGGTCGCCAAGCTCAAGGCCGTCGGCGCGATCTGATAGCCAGCTTTTATCCGTTAGTCCTGAGCCTGTCGAAGGACGCCTAAGGTCTTGAAGCGCACTTCGACAAGCTCAGCGCTAACGGACCGGACAAGATTGAAGGAGTTACACTAATGAAAACTCTCGTACTCGTAGAACATGACAACAAGACCATGAAGGACGCCACCCTGGCCGTGGTCACCGCTGCCTCGCAGCTCGGTGAAGTCCACGCGCTGGTGCTCGGCTCCGGCTGCGCCAGCGTCGGCGAACAGGTGGCCAAGGTCGCTGGCGTCGCCACCGTCCATGTTGCCGACGATCCGGCGCTGGCCAATCAGCTTGCCGAAAATGCCGCGCCCCTGATCGCCAGCCTGATGGAATCGCACGACGCCTTCCTCGCGCCCGCCACCACCACCGGCAAGAATATCGCCCCGCGCGTCGCCGCCCTGCTCGACGTCATGCAGATCAGCGACATTCTCTCGGTCGAAAGCGAAGACACGTTCACCCGGCCGATCTACGCCGGCAACGCGATCGCCACGGTGAAATCTTCCGATGCCAAGAAGGTCATCACGGTCCGCGGCACCGCCTTTGACAAGGCCGAAACCGAAGGCGGCTCGGCATCAATCGAAGGCGTCACCGGCGCCGGCGAATCCGGCCTGTCGAGCTTCGTCAGCGAGGAAATCGCCAAGTCCGAACGGCCCGAGCTGACCAGCGCCAAGATCATCGTCTCCGGCGGCCGCGCGCTCGGTTCTTCGGAAAAATTCGAGGAAGTCATCACCCCGCTCGCCGACAAGCTCGGCGCCGGCATCGGTGCCTCGCGCGCCGCCGTCGATGCAGGCTATGTGCCGAACGACTATCAGGTCGGCCAAACCGGCAAGATCGTCGCTCCCGAGGTCTATATCGCCATCGGCATCTCCGGCGCGATCCAGCATCTCGCCGGCATGAAGGACAGCAAGATCATCGTCGCGATCAACAAGGACGAGGACGCACCGATTTTCCAGGTCGCCGATATCGGCCTGGTCGCGGATCTGTTTAACGCGGTGCCGGAATTGACGGGGAAGCTGTAGGCTTTTCATTAAGGCGACATTTTGATTGAATTTTGAAATTTAGGACTCCGGCGTGAAAGTGTCGGGGTCCTTTGATATCACCTCTTTGTTTTGCCGCGAGGCAATTTCTTCTGCGCCAATTTTATCTCTGCAATTGTCTTGTCCGCCTCCTGATGACGAATGGCTTTTTGCCTTTCCTTAAACTTTCCATATTCACGTTCAGCAAAAGCCTTCGCGGTTGCCATCTTTACTTTACCACCATGTTTCAGAACAAGACGACTGAGTTGTTGCAATTGTCGGTCTAAAAGTTCTTCAGCCTCAACCATTGTGGTGAGTTGACCGATATCTAATTGATCTTCGAATATGTCCAACAGTATGGTTGTAAGCCGATTTAATTCTTTTACTTCGCTATCAGCGAGAAAGTTCTTCGAAGTACTGACATCGGTTTTCCGAATGTTCGCGTTTGGCCAGTTCGTCAGCCCCATGTTTTCCGATCTAGAATCTGCTCGCCCCCTAACAATCTCGGCTGGCGTGTGCGAGGTCACAGCGTAAACTAACTTAGCTTGTGTGTTACGATAAAAATCATGCCAACGTTTTGAACTGCCATCATAATCTTTACACATCGCGCAGATCGACCGAAGCTCTCGATAAACATTGGCTTCATCAGAGCGAATATCTCTAATGATTTCGCGTAGTTCTGAAATACGATCCGCATTAGCCGGATCTTTCAGTTTGGCGGCATCGATGACAAATCCTTTAGTAGCAAACTGTACCAGCTTGTCTGTAGCCCAGCGCCGGAACAATATTGCTTGAGGTGATGACACTTTGAAGCCAACCGCCATTACCATATCTAAGCTATAAAGGGCCACCGGTCGGCCAGCCGTACTTATTTGCATATCATGCAAATAAGTATCCTCCGCCAGTTCCTCATCAGATAGAACCTTGTTGATATGCCGTGAAATTACCGAAACGTCGCGACCATAAAGGTTAGCTATCTGTGCTTGTGTCATCCACAGTTCATTGCCCTGATAATGAACCTCCACCTTGGGCCCCGAGTCGCTTCCATAAATTAAGAACCGATCTCCTGTATGTTCATCTTCCTGCAAGCGAACTGGTTCTTCAATTTGTGACAAGGAAACCCCCTTATGAAAGGAACAAATATAGAACATCGGGACAGCTAATGCAAGTCGGTAGTTTCTGACGTCGCACGTCAATATTGAAATCATCTACTTCAGACTGTTAAACCGTAAAACTCTCCCCGCAGCCGCAAGCGCCCTTGGCATTCGGATTCTCGAACACGAAGCCGGCGGTGAAATCATCTTCCACCCAGTCCATCGTGCTGCCGATCAGATAGAGCACCGAGCCGCCGTCGACGTAGAATATGCCGCCGGGGGTGACGATCTTCTCGTCGAACGGCACTTCCTCGCTGATATAGTCGACCGAGTAAGCGAGGCCCGAGCAGCCGCGGCGCGGGGTCGAGAGCTTGACGCCGATCGCGCCCTCGGGCGCCCTGGCCATCAGGTCGGCGATGCGCTGCTCCGCTGCCGGGGTCAGCTGGATCGCTGCCGGAATGGCGCGGGTTTTTGTTTTTGTGTCGGTCATAGCTCTTCTTCTTTCTTAACCCCTTCTTTTCAAAGGAGGGGCAAGGGGTGGTTTATGAGGAGGCTGGCTCGATGCCAGCTTCCGAATTTTGTGAGTGAGGACAGGCCCCACCCCAACCCCTCCCCTGAAGGGGAGGGGCTATTAATTCACAACATCCCCAGTTCCAGCTTCGCCTCGTCGCTCATCTTGCCCGGGTCCCACGGCGGGTCCCAGACGAGATTGACCTCGGCATGGCCGACGCCGGGGACGCTGCCGACCTGCATCTCGATCTCGCCGGGCATCGATTCGGCGACCGGGCAATGCGGCGTGGTCAGGGTCATGGTGACAATCGCGTGATTGTCGGCGGTGATCTCGACGGCGTAGATCAGGCCGAGATCATAGATATTCACCGGGATTTCCGGATCGAAGATGGACTTGAGCGTATCGATCACGGCCTCATAGACGTCGCCGCCCGCTTCGCCCGCTGGCGCTGCTTCCGGTTTCTGCGCCAGAAAGCCCTCGAGATAATCCTTCTTGCGATTGAGCTTGGCCGAATCGCTTTCCGCCTCATAGGGCGACGGCGCGAGTACGGGAGTCGCTTTTCCGTTCGTGTCGAGCGCAGTCGAGACACTTTGCTCGCTGTCGTCCGGTCTCTCGACTTCGCTCGAGACGAACGTATCATCCACCGCATCCTCGACCTTGGCCAGTTTCGGCTTCTCGACGCTGTCGACTTCTTCCACCAATATCTTCCGTTCTTCGTTCATATCGTCACCTTAGCCAAAAATTGTTCTGACGCGATTGATGCCGTCCACCAGAGCCGCGACATCGCTGTCATCGCTGTAAATTCCGAAACTCGCCCGCGCCGTCGCCGGCACGCCGAGATAGTCCATCAACGGCTGGGCGCAATGATGCCCGGCCCGGATCGCCACACCGCCTTCATCCAATATAGTGGCGACATCGTGCGGATGCACGTCGCCGACCGCGAAACTCAATATGCCCATGCTCTTGTCAGGCCCGAAGACCCGCACCGAATTGATCCCGGACAGAGCCTCGCGCGCCTTGGCCAAGGTGGCGTTCTCGTGATCCGAGATCACGTCCATGCCAATGCCGCTGGCATATTGGATCGCGGCATCCAGCCCGACCACACCGGCAATATGCGGCGTACCCGCTTCAAAGCGGCCCGGCGGCGGTGCATAAGTGGTGCCGTCAAAGGACACACGGTCGATCATCGATCCGCCGCCTTTCCATGGCGGCATCGCTTCGAGCGTTGCATAGGGTGCCCACAAAGCACCAATGCCGGTCGGGCCATATATTTTATGCCCGGAAAAGACATAGAAGTCGCAGCCCAGTTCCTGCACATCGACCGGCAACCGCGGCGCGGCCTGACAGCCGTCGAGCAACAGCTTCGCGCCAACCTTATGCGCGATCGCCGCCGCCCGCTTGGCGTCGAGCAAGGACCCCAGCACATTGGACACATGCGCCAGCGCGACCAGCTTGTGCCGTTCGGTCAGATTCTCCTCGATCCAGTCGAGATCAATCTGGCCATCTTCGGTCAGCGGCGCGACATCGATCTGCGCGCCGACCCGCTCGGCCAGCATCTGCCACGGCACGATATTCGAATGATGCTCCAGCTGCGACAGCATGATGCGGTCGCCCTGTGCGATAAATTTATTGCCCCAGCTTTCCGCGACCAGATTGATGCTGTCGGTCGCGCCGCTGGTGAAGACGATCTCGTTCTCGGACGCAGCGTTGAGGAATCCCGCGACCCGCTTGCGTGCGGCTTCATAAGCCAGCGTCATATTGGCCGAGCGCGCATAGACGCCGCGATGCACGGTGGCATAGTCCGGGCCATAGGCGCGGGCGATGGCGTCGAGCACGGGCTTGGACTTCTGGGCGGTCGCGGCGGAGTCGAGATAATGCCAGTCGGCTCCGATGCCGGGGAAGTCGGACCTGTGACTGGTCCGTATATTAGCGGGGGCGTTCATAAAGGCGCTCCTGTTTCGTCATCCTGAACTTGTTTCAGGATCTCGGGAGGTCCTGAAACAAGTTCAGGATGACGAGTGTAGGTTCCACTCACGACAATCCCTCCAAAACCTCAAGCGCTTTGCCCTCAATCTCTTCCCGCACCGCATCATCACCAACCGACACAAAGGCATCAGCAATAAACGCCTGCAGCATCAGCTTCTTCGCCGTCGCCGGGTCGATCCCGCGCGAGGCCATGTAGAACAAAGCCTGCTTGTCGAGCTCGCCGACGGTCGCGCCATGGGCGCATTTCACATCATCGGCGAAAATTTCCAGTTCCGGCTTGGCGTTGGCGGTGGCGCCGCGATCGAGCAGCATCGCCTTGACCGACTGCGCCGCATCGGTCTTCTGCGCATGGCGCGCGACGTTGATCTTGCCGAGGAAACTGCCGGTCGCCTTGTCCGCCAGCACCGAGCGCACCACCTGATTGGAGGTGGCATTGGGCTCGGCGTGGATCGTCTCGGTAACGATTTCCAGCGTCTGTTTGCCAGAACCCAGGATTGCCCCGCCCAGTTCGAAATGGGAGCCATTGCCGAGCATCGCCTTGACCTGAATCCGGCCATAATCGGCGTTGTGGGCCAGCAGATGCAGCGTGAAGGTGGCGTTGTCGCCGATGGCGACATCGAGATCGATCACGCCGACGCCGTCGACCACCGGCAGTTCGGCGATCTGACGCGACATGCTTTCTCCAGCCGGCACAGTGATCTGCTCGGGACCGGCCAGAGTCGACCAGACAGGTTCGAGCGCCTTGAGGTCAGCATAACGCCAGGCCTCGTCGCGGCGGGTGGGGAGCGGAGCGTTCATTTCAACACCTCGTCATGCCAGCGCAGGCTGGCACCCAGACCAAATGCGCCTTTACGAGACACGGGTTGGGCCCCAGCCTGCGCTGGGGCGACAGATATAAAGATACCAGCGGTCATCACGCCGCCTCCGCTATCGCTTCATAGCCTTCATTCTCCAGCTGCAACGCCAGTTCCGGGCCGCCGGTCTTGACGATCCGGCCATCGGCCAGCACATGAACAAAATCCGGCTCGACCAATTCGAGCAGCCGTTGATAATGGGTGATCAGCAGCACTGCCTTGTCGGGTTTGCGCATGATCGAATTGATACCAGAACCGACGGTGCGCAGCGCGTCGATATCGAGGCCGCTGTCGGTCTCGTCGAGGATCGCCAGCTGGGGATCGAGAATGCCCATCTGCACCATCTCGTTGCGCTTCTTCTCGCCGCCGGAAAAACCGACATTGACCGCGCGTTTGAGCATATCCATGTCCATCTTCAGCAGCGCCGCCTTATCCTTGGCCAGCTTGATAAATTCCGCGCCATTCAACGCCTCTTCGCCCCGCGCCTTGCGCTGGGCATTCAGGCTTTCGCGGAGAAATTGCAGGTTGCTGACGCCGGGAATTTCGACCGGATATTGAAAGCCGAGGAAGATACCGGCGGCCGCGCGTTCGTGTGGATCCAGTTCGAGGAGATCCACCGCTTCGCCTTCTCCCGTTCGTGCTGAGCTTGTCGAAGCACCGCTCTCCTGCTCACCCTGTCCTTCGACAGGCTCAGGACGAACGGCAGGAGTAAAGCTCACGCTGCCCGCGGTCACTTCATAACCGGGCCGTCCGCCGAGCGCATAGGCGAGCGTTGACTTGCCCGCCCCATTGGGGCCCATGATCGCATGGATTTCACCCGCGTTGATTTCGAGCGAAAGCCCCTTGAGGATTTCTGTGTCGCCGACCGTGGCGTGGAGATTTTCAATTTTTAGCATCATGTTTCTTTTCAATTACAAATTCTTGGATTGTCACTTCGTGTCTTTGTGTCTTTGTGCGCAAAAATTTGACTCACGCGAAGGCGCGAAGCCGCAAAGTTCGCTTATCCCGTCATTGCGAGGAGCCGCAGGCGACGTGGCAATCCAGAGATGGCGCGCGCCGCTCTGGATTGCGTCGCTGCGCTCGCAATGACGAAGGGAAGGACGGGACATGATCAACCAACCGACCCTTCAAGACTGATCGCCAGCAATTTCTGCGCTTCGACCGCAAATTCCATTGGCAGTTCCTTGAGCACTTCCTTGGCAAAGCCATTCACAATCAAACTCACCGCCGCCTCTGCATCGAGCCCGCGCTGCTGCGCATAGAACATCTGGTCGTCGCTGATCTTGCTGGTCGTCGCTTCATGCTCGATCGTCGCGGTCGGATTCTTGACCTCGATATAGGGCACGGTATGCGCGCCCGACTGGTCACCGAGCAGCAGCGAATCGCACTGGGTGAAATTGCGGACATTTTCCGCATTCGGACCCACCCGGACCAGGCCGCGATAGGTGTTGTCGCTGTGACCGGCGCTGATTCCCTTGGAGATGATCGTCGAACGCGTGTTCTTGCCGTTGTGGATCATCTTGGTGCCGGTATCGGCCTGCTGGTAATTGTTGGTCAGCGCGACCGAGTAAAATTCGCCAACGCTGCCTTCGCCATTGAGCACGCAGCTTGGGTATTTCCAGGTCACCGCGCTGCCGGTCTCGACCTGGGTCCAGCTGATCTTGCTGTTCTTGCCCTGACACAGGCCGCGCTTGGTAACGAAATTATAGATGCCGCCCTTGCCATTCTCGTCGCCGGGATACCAGTTCTGGACCGTCGAATATTTGATCTCGGCATCGTCCATCGCGACCAGCTCGACCACCGCCGCGTGCAGCTGGTTCTCGTCGCGCATCGGCGCGGTGCAGCCTTCGAGATAGGAGACATAGCTGCCTTCTTCGGCGATGATCAGGGTGCGTTCGAACTGGCCGGTATTTTCCGCGTTGATCCGGAAATAGGTGCTCAGCTCCATCGGGCATTTCACGCCCTTCGGAATATAGACAAAGGTGCCGTCGCTGAACACGGCGCAGTTGAGCGTGGCGAAATAATTGTCATGCATCGGCACGACTTTGCCCAGATATTGCCGGACAAGGTCAGGATATTGCTTGATTGCTTCTGAAATCGACCGGAAAATCACGCCCGCGTCTTCCAGCTCCTTGCGGAAGGTGGTCGCCACCGACACGCTGTCGAACACCGCGTCGACCGCAACCTTGCGCGCGCCCTCGACGCCAGCGAGCACTTTCTGCTCCTCGATCGGGATGCCGAGCTTTTCGTAGACGCGCAATATTTCGGGATCGACCTCGTCGAGACTGCCCAGCTTTTCCCTGGGCTTGGGCTCGGCATAGTAATAGGCATCCTGATAGTCGATCATCGGGATGTCGAGCTTGGCCCAGTCCGGCGATTCCATCTTTTCCCACTGGCGAAAAGCCTTCAGCCGCCATTCGAGCATCCACTCGGGCTCGCCCTTCTTGTCGGAAATGAACCGCACCGTATCCTCGTTCAGGCCCTTGGGCGCGAAATCCTGTTCGATGTCCGACGACCAGCCGAACTCGTAAGTGCTCGCCTTGTCGACGGCTTGCTGCGCCTCGGCATTCATTTCCTTGCGGTCTGCATCATAGTCAGATGTCTTCACTGATTCACTCATAGCATTATCCCGCCATTATTCCGTTCGTGTCGAGCGAAGTCGAGACACTCCGCGCATGATCACCGTCTCTCGTTTGCGTTCGAGACGAACGGTGACTCATATGGGTTGAAGGTATATCCGACAAGCTAGCCAAACTGACATCATCCAGCGCCTGCCGGATCGTACGATTGACTACGCCCCAATGCGGTTTCACGGTGCAGCCGCTTTCCAGCAGACAGTCATGATTGCCATCGATGGTACAGCTGGTAATCGCCAGCGGCCCTTCCACCGCCTCGACAATGTCGGCGAGGCTGATCGATGCTGGCGGACGGGCGAGCCGGATGCCGCCGCCGATCCCGCGGGTCGATTCGAACAGGCCAGCAGCCGTCAACCGGCTGACCAGCTTCTTCGCCGTCGGCAGCGGGACACCGGTCTCCTGTGCGAGCTTTGTCGCGTTGAGCCTGCCTTCCGCCAGCCGCGCAGCACCACAATGCCGCGCGGCGGCGGACATCAGGACTACGGCATAGTCGGCAAGGTTGGAAAGGCGCATATTTCTCGAATCGCTGTCAGTGAATTCTAAACAAGACTGATTTAGTCTTATTTATCCAACATTGCAAGCCTAGCGCGGCTTCCGAGGATTCCGGAAAGGCGCGAAGATGCTTCCAGTTCTTCCAGTCAGGTGTCGGAAATCAGTGGCGCAATCTTGCCCTTGAGATCCGCGCGCTGGTCGATCAGCCGAGCGGTCTCGCCCTCGCCAACCCGCAGCTGAGTCGGCGTCACTCCGGCGAAGAATTTCACTTCGCGGATCATGTGCGACTGGTCGTAAAAAGCGTCGACCAGTTCGAGCAGCTCTTCTTCATTATCCTCGGCATAGGCCCGCGCCGCGCGCAGTGCGCGATATTTGCGCGCGAGATATTTGGGCGGCATGCCATAGAGCTTGTTCACCGTGCGCAGCACCTGCCGGGAACTTTGCTGAGACCGCTCCATCAGACCGTTGACCGGCGGCGAAGGCTCCGACGACAGCCACTCATCAACCATTCTGGTGAATGCGGCCGTCTCCGGCTTCAGCCGCGGTTTCAGCGCCCGGTAGACCTTGTCCGCCCAGGCCACCATCTCTTCGGCGGTCTGGCAGCTGCGCAGATATTCCAGATTTTTGTCAATCTCGTGGGTAAAAACCTCGTTCGCACTGACCGCCCGGTCGGTATAATCTGCCGCGGATTTCCGGGTAGAAATGGCCCAGCCGGCGGGCAAGATCCCGACGCCAAACATGCGGAACGGTCCAGTCACGTCAAAGCGCATCGACCCTGTAGAAGGGCCTTGCAGCATCGCATCCCTGGCCGGAAAACTGCTGCCGTCAGCAAAGCCAACTTCGGCGCTGCCTTCGAGCAGAAAGCGCAATTGCGCGATTGCTGCCCGCTCGTTGTCGGAAAATTGTGGTTGATCCACCTCGAACAGATAATAGACCGAGACCAAATCCCGAACATCTTCTGCAGGCGCAAAATATCTCAAACTTACCAAGCGACGACCCCCTGATCTGTCCCCCTCCAGGTTCAGATTGGTTATGGATGCTCCTTTATAGCTGAAAAACAAAGGTAAAAAAAAGGCCTGACTAAATTAATAGCCAGGCCGAAAAGGAAAAGAACTCTGTTACCACCGCTTTGCGGTGGCGAGAGCCCTTCGGGTCGCAATGTCCCTATCACCCTAATTAGCCGAGAATCATTGGACAGAAACGACAGATTACAATCATATGCTTGACAATTTAGGACAATCGCTGCCGATTGCCGTCACTTGCTCGCATTTATCCAGGCGTCCACTCGTTCTTCGAGGATGTCGAGCGGCACCGGACCACTTTTCAAGACAACATCGTGAAAATCACCCATGGTAAACTTGTCGCCGAGCGAATCCTGCGCCCGACTCCGCAGTTCAAGTATTTTCAGTTTGCCAATCATATAGGCAGTCGCTTGCCCGGGATAAACGATATAGCGCTCGATCGCCTTGCGGATATCGCCCTCCGGATTGGGCGTGTTGTCGGTCAGATATTGAATCGCCTGTTCGCGACTCCAGCGCTTGTCATGAATGCCCGTATCGACAACCAGTCGGCAGGCGCGCCACAATTCCATTCCGAGCCGACCAAAATCGCTATAAGGGTCCTGATAGAAGCCCATATCCTTGCCGAGCTCCTCGGAATAGAGTCCCCATCCTTCGGTATAGGCGGTCCAGCCACCAAAACGTCGGAACGGCGGTAAATCACCCAGTTCGGTCTGGATCGTCCGTTGCAAGTGATGCCCCGGCAAGCCTTCATGATAGGCCAGCGCCTCCAGTTCCGTCTTCGACATGCTGCGCAAATTGTAGAGGTTCACGTAATAGGTCCCGGGGCGCGATCCGTCGGGTGCCGGGCCATTGTAAAAGGCCTTGCCGCCAGATTTCTCGCGGAACGCCTCGACCGGTTTGATGACGAGCGGCGCTTTCGGCAGCGTATTGAAGAATTCCGGCAGCTTGGCGGTCATCGCCGCCAATTTGCCATCGACATCGGCGAGATAGGCTTCGCGGCTGTCATAGTAAAATTCATCACTACTGCGCAGGTGCTGGAAAAAATCCTGCAAACTGCCTTCGAACCCGACATCCGCCATGATCTTGCGCATCAGCCCATGAATACGCTCCACATTGTCGAGGCCAATCTGGTGAATTTGATCGGCTGTGAGGTCAGTAGTGGTATAATTTTGCAGGCGCTCGGCATAATAAGCGGCACCATCCTTGAACCGCCAGATGCCGTCACCATCGACCGCACTCGCCTGCTGACGCTCCATCTCGGCGATCAGTTTTTCATAGGCCGGTTTCAGGCTGTTGACCATCGCCGCTCCACCGCGTGCCACCAGATCCGATTTTTCGGCTTCGGGCATATCAAGATCGGCGACCTTCTTTTTCAGATCGGCAAAGATCGGTGAATCCTCGCCATCCTCGAACGGCGCACCGCTGATCACATTTTTGGCGTCGGCGATCACATAGGGGAAGACCCAGTCGGGAACGATGATTCCGTCGTTCGCTCGCTCTGCCGACTGCACCACCAGCGACTCGATCAGCGGACCGGCGGCATCAAGACGGCTGACATAGGCTTCGGCATCCGCTTTGTTCGACACCCGGTGGATGTTGATCATGAACGCGGGAATCTGGCTCTGCGCGCCGTTCATCTGGTCAAAAATATAGGCATTGCGGCGAAATGGGAA
>PFJE01000014.1 GCA_002783865.1 Sphingomonadales bacterium CG_4_10_14_3_um_filter_58_15 | reverse complement strand
GCGGACGCAGGCGCGACCGCGGCCAAAGATAGAGTGAAAAGGGCGAGTGAGGATTTCATCGACTGGCTCAACCTACTTTTAGCCCCATTTTGGACGGCATGAAATATAGCATGGTCCATCTTCCGATCGCCTATTGCACCTGTTTGCCCAGTCTGCAAATTTTCTTTGCCAGATTCTGATGAACAGGTGCTTGACCAGAAAACCAAGACGGTGCAGCAACGCCGCACGATAGGATAAAAGTGGATCCGATCATAAATTGAGTCGGACCGGTGAGTGAATCACTGAAGCTTTTCACTCCTCCAAACACAAGAACAAGGACAGTTTTTCGATGAAATTCAACTTTGCCAGTCAGCGGCCCGCGGATGCCGACGCGATCATTTTTGCCATCACCAAGAATGGATTTGACGATTTCGACCTTAAACTCGAGCAAGCGAAAACGGTAAAGGCAGGGGCAAAAGCGGCGCGGTTTGAGGGGAAGCTGGGCGAGGTATTTGAGATTTTCGTAACCGAAGCGGATAAAGTTCTGCGGGTGGTGTTGACCGGATTGGGCAAAGCCAAGGCCAAGGATGCGGAATCTGCAGGCGGGTCAGCGATCGCCAAGATCCTGGCGTCCGGAGCCAAGCACGTGATCGTTGATCCGTCGGGTCTTGACGAGGAACATCTGGCAAAGCTGCTATTCGGGGCCAAGTTGCGCAGCTGGCGGCATGACAAGTACCGCACAACCATGCCGGAAAAGCAAAAGGTCACGCTTGAGCAAATCACGATACTCGATCAGGATCTGGAAACCGCCAAAGTCTGGCAGGACCTGTCGGCCGTTGCTGATGGCGTTGCCCTGACCCGCGAGCTTGTCGCAGAGCCGGCCAATGCGATCTATCCAGAATCTTTCGTTGCTCGCTGCGAGGAATTGAAGGACATGGGCGTAGAATTCACCGTGCTCGGCTGGGACGAAATGGAGAAGCTTGGCATGGGCGCTTTGCTCGGCGTGTCGCAAGGGTCCGAGCGGCCACCGCGGTTGCTGGCGATGCGCTGGGATGGCACCAATGGTGAGCAGAAAACGCCCTTGGCTTTGGTGGGCAAGGGCGTGACGTTCGACACCGGCGGCATTTCCTTGAAACCCGGCGCCGGCATGGAAGAGATGAAATGGGATATGGGCGGAGCGGGAGCGGTCGCCGGAACCATGAAGGCGCTCGCTGGCCGCAAGGCCAAGGCGCATGTCGTCGGCGTCTGCGGGCTGGTCGAGAATATGCCCGACGGCAAGGCACAGCGCCCTGGCGACGTCGTCACCAGCATGAATGGCCAGACCATCGAAGTGATCAACACCGATGCCGAAGGGCGACTGGTCTTGTGCGACGCGATGCACTGGACACAGGAAACATTCAAACCGGACGTATTGATTGACCTGGCAACCCTGACCGGCGCGATGATCATCGCGCTGGGCAACGAACATGCCGGTTGCTTCAGCAATGATGACGATCTCGCCGATGACCTGCTCGATGCGGGCAAGGAATCCGGCGATCCGCTCTGGCGGCTGCCGGTCGGCCCGGCTTATGAC
The DNA here is from genome assembly GCA_002783865.1 of Sphingomonadales bacterium CG_4_10_14_3_um_filter_58_15. Lineage (GTDB taxonomy): Bacteria > Pseudomonadota > Alphaproteobacteria > Sphingomonadales > Sphingomonadaceae > Parasphingorhabdus. The sequence continues at coordinate 34,888 of PFJE01000014.1, read as the reverse complement.
AAGCTGATCAATTCGCCGATCGCCGACATGAAGAATGTCGGACCGCGCGGTGCTGGTTCGATTACAGCGGCGCAGTTTCTCAAGCGTTTCGTCAAGGATGGTGTCAAATGGGCGCATCTCGATATCGCCGGTATGGTCTGGGCCGACAAGCCGAGCCCGGTCTGGGAAAAAGGCGCGACCGGCTATGGCGTGCGGCTGCTCAACCAATATGTCGCCGATCATTGCGAAGATTGATTCGGTTGCACCAATGCGGCGCTTGACACGAAAGTTGGGAAGTTGTCGCAGTGCGGATTGATTTTTACCATCTGACCCGGGATCCGGCGGACAAGCTGGTGCCGATGCTGGCGAGCAAATCGCTGGAGGTTGGCAAAAGGCTGTTGCTGGTGGCGGAGGACGAGGCGCGCCGGACGGCGCTCAGTGATTGCCTGTGGAGCGCTGAGCCAGCCAGCTTTCTCGCCCATGATTTTGGCGGATCTGGGCGGGATTCCGATCAGCCGATCCTGATTTCCGAGCAATGCGAACCGGCCAATGGGGCGAGCTACATCATCCTGTCGGACGGCTTGTGGCGGGACGAGGCGCTGGCCTTCGAGCGCGCCTTCTTCCTGTTCAGCGCCGAGCAGATCGACCATGCGCGTTCCGTCTGGCGGCAATTGAGCGCCGATGAAGCTGTCACTCCGCGCTACTGGAAGCAGGATGGCGGCCGCTGGATGGAAGGCCCATGATTTGCCAATCGCGCAGATTTTCGTTAGGTTCCGGACCGGTCGCGCGATAAAATCCGGAGCCTGCCCATGTACAAACTTCTGATCCTGCCCGTCACCTTCGCCATCGCCGCCTGCGGCAGCAATGACGATGAACGGGCTACCGGTACCTTTGACGATGGCGAGGGCAACAGGGGCAGCTATTCGGTGCGCGGCGATGACGAGAATAGCGAAACGGTGATCAAGTCGGATAAGGGCGAAGTGCGCATCGCCACCGGCGACAAGGCGATCAAGGATTTGCCGCTGGATATCCCGCTCTATCCCGGCGCCACAGTTCAGACCAGCATGGCCGGCATGGGCGAAGGCAAGTCCGGCGCGATGCTGGTGTTCCAGACGTCAGACAGTGTTGATGACGTGATGGATTTCTACCGCAAGCAAATGAAATCAAAAGATATTAGCATAAAAACCGAAGTCAAATCGGGCGATATGCAGATGCTCGGCGGCGAACGCGGGGATGGCGAGGGCGTTCATATCTCCGCGAACAAATCCCCCGATGGCGGCGTGACCGCGACGATTATTGCCGGCGGCAACAGCCGGTAACGCATCGAAAACTTGCCATGGTGCAGTGCAGCGGCTAAGGGCGGCGCAAACTTACACTATCCCCGAATTTATGGAGCAATATCATGGCCGTGACACGGACATTTTCGATCATTAAACCCGACGCTACCCGCCGCAATATCACCGGCGCTGTCACCAAGATGCTGGAAGAAGCGGGACTGCGCGTCGTCGCATCCAAGCGGATACACATGACCCGCGAACAGGCCGAAGGCTTTTACGCTGTCCACAAGGAACGCCCCTTCTTCGGCGAACTGGTCGACTTCATGATCAGCGGTCCGTGCGTCGTCCAGGTTCTCGAAGGCGAAAATGCAATGCAGGCCAACCGCGACATCATGGGCGCAACCAACCCCGCCGACGCGGCACCGGGCACGATCCGCAAGGAACTGGCCGAAAGCCTCGAAGCGAACACGGTCCACGGTTCCGACAGCGAAGAAAATGCCGCGATCGAAATCGCCTATTTCTTCAAGGATGATGAAATCGTCGGCTAAGCGCTAAGCATATTTATCGGTTATAGACGCCCGGTTGCAATTCTTGCGGCCGGGCGTTTTTATTGGCTATTGGTCACGCCGGCTCCGCTCGCGACGACAGTTTCTCGCTGCGAGATTTATCTGAAACTTCCTGACAATTGACAGAATTTGCGTGTAGCGTGGAACTTGCGCCCAGTTTGAAAGAAGGTTTCCTATGCAAAACAATCTATTTTCGATGCATGATAAAGTCTGCGTTATCACGGGAGGGTCCAGGGGTTTGGGGAAAGCCATGGCACGCGCCTTTCTGCAAGCAGGAGCAAGCAAGGTCTATATCACTGCTCGCAAAGCTGACGAATGTGACGAGACCGCCAAAGAATTGTCCGGTCTGAGCGAGAGTGGCGAATGTGTCGCGCTTACCGGCGATATGAGTAGCGGAGAGGGAATTGCCGCCTTTGCCAAGGCGCTGGCGGAACGGGAAGATCATATCGACGTGCTGGTGAACAACGCCGGCACCGGCTGGACAGCATCGGTTGAAGAATTTCCCGAAATAGGCTGGGACAAGGTCATGGACCTGAATGTGAAGACGCCTTTCTTCCTCACCCAGCAGCTTTTGCCATTGCTGAAAGCAAAGGCGACGGCCGAGAAAAGCGCCTCCGTCATCAATATTGGATCGATCGCCGGAATCATCGGCAGTGCCGGAAGCGGTATCAGCTATGGCACATCAAAGGCGGCTATTCACCAGCTGACCCGCCATCTCGCCAGCCTCCTCGCCGATGATCATATTCGGGTGAACGCGATTGCGCCAGGACGCTTTCATTCCAAAATGACCAGCCTGGTTGAGCAGGATAAAGAGCAATATGAGCGGGAAATCAGAATGATACCGCTGCACCGCTGGGGGCATGACGCGGATATAATGGGCCCGGCACTCTTGCTGGCAAGCAACGCCGGGGCGTTCATGACCGGTGAAATCATCACGGTCGATGGCGGATATCTGCTGGTCTAGAGCCGATAGAATGGGTGTTCTGTCTGGCCGTTCCGAGAGGGTAGGGGCCAGGCGTTAGAACGCCCCGTCACCGCCGAACCCGTCACCTCTTCCGCGCGTTCCCAGTCGAGAATTTGCGCACCTTGTCCATGATATAAGGCAACATCATGTGCGGCAGCGTCAATAGGGATAGCGTCTGAAACGCCGTCACAATCAATCTTTCGGACATTGCAATGAGGGGGTGGGCGAGCAGGACACACAGGACAACTGCTGCTGATGACACGGACATATACAGAAAGAAACCCTGAGGCTTGTCATGTTGATTCATTAAATCGCGGCGGCCTGCGGCGAAATGTTTCGGGGAATGATAGAGGCAGAAAAAAATGGCAAAGCCGATTCCGGGGGGGAGCAGCAATGGGGCTGCCAGCAACAAGAGATTGCGCCACGCTTGGTCAGATTTGCCATCACCAAAGTCGATAATTAGCTTGGCGACAGCGATGAGACCAAAAACCGGAGCGACCAGACGCATGTAATCGGTTATGGCGCCCGCATTGGCACCACCAACGAGAATGAAAAGCGCTGACAACTGGGCGGAATATAATAAGGCAGGCAGGGCAATCACGCTGATAGCCATGGCCAAGGCGAATAGCCCTGATCCTTCGGGAGCCCAGTCCTCCATAAAATGGCTGATCGCGATGACTATAAAGGCGACCAGCGAAAATGTTGGGGCGACCTGCCATCCCAAGAAGCCAATGGCCGCCAATCCGCAATATCCTGCGGTCAAAGAAGCTAGCCTAATCCAGCTGCCACGACCTGCCTTACGCAATGTCAGATAATCGAACATGCCGTGTGGCAAACCGATGACCAGCAGGGCAACACATGCTGATACGATCAGCATTGGCAGTGCTGCCGATGAAAGGCTGAGCGCAAACAGCAGAACAATCGTCAGAGCGAGAATGGCCGGGCTTATACTGCCCGGATCCTTTGGCTCAGCCGATTGGAAAAGAAAAGGCGGGGCCAGACGGCCCCGCCTTTCGTCGTTCAATGTCGATTGGGAAACCAACTTAGCCATCAACCCGCTCTATTTGGCATATTCGGGATATTCGATAGCAGATTTGCGCACCGCGATGACGTAAATCATCACACCGACGCCGACTTTGGCAATCACGTCAGCAATAGTATAGCCGATTTGGAGCGCTGTCTCGACGTTTCCACCGGCCAGACCCGTATAGGGGATCATATATACTATCGGGTAGAAACCCCAAGCTCCAAAAGTGACCAGTCTTGCATCCTTGATCAGCTTGCGAACGCTCTCGGGCTGACGTTCGATGGACTCACCGAGACCCTTGAACAATTCCCAAACGATGTAGAGGAAAGGAATGGCAGATAAAGTGCCCCAAAGCGCGCGGGTGCTGTTGTTGTCGGCGATTTCACCCGGATAGCCGAGCATGATCATCAGCGCAGCGGCAAAGCCAAGCTTGAGACATTTGGATGTCGTTTCAGCCTGCGTGAGACGCATCACCAATATCAGTTCGATCAGCAACAAGGGAACGGTGAGCAACCAGTCGACATAACGATAGGCATCGATAAAGGCGACTCCGGTTGCAACCAAGACGCCGTCTTTCAGTTCATAGGCTTCGTTCCAACTGTCGAAAATCCGAAGATAGTGATAGGCTGCTATTGCGCAAACCAGACCCGAAATGGTCAATGCGGTTTTATAAGCGGGCCCGACCTGCGATCGTCCCAGCCATAGAAACAAAGTGGCCGCAGCCATGGTTGCAAATGTGAATGAAAAAGCGTTGTAAACGAGAGAAAATTGCGATGCCGTGATTAAGTCCATGGGAGAGCTCCTGTTATCTTTGAAAGCGCACAGTTTTGTTGGAAACCAAGTTTCTATTCTAAAACCGGTCGCGACAAATTTGGCCGATTAACGGATTCCACTTTCGGCAGGCACAATGGCCGTTCGCCGTGGAAAGAGAAGCTGGGATTAGCCCTGTAGGGGTTTACCCTGTAACGCAGCAATCAGAGGCCAGCATCAATTCCGATACGGACGGCATCAGCAACATTGATCGCGTTCAATTTCCGAAACAGCAGCGCACGGTGCATTTCGATTGTCTTTTCACTCAGCGACAATTCGTGCGCGATCTGCTTGGTGCGCCGACCCTGTGTGATTTTCTGGAGTACCTGTCGCTGCCTGTTGGACAGATCGCCTACCAGTGCGCGAGCGTGGCGTTTGCGGTTGGGGAACAAATCCCAGTTTTCTTCGGGCAATTCTACCTGGGTGCCCAGAAAATAGCGCAATATGTCGCCATCATCAAAAATCGGTGCGACCAGAACGGCATTCCTGAACTTGGTTCCATCCCGCTTATAGTTCAAAATTTCCACCAGCACCGGGCTATGGCGACGAACACCATCGCGAATTTTGTCGGTCAGCCAGGGTTCCGTTTCATCCCCTGCCAGAAATTTGCAATTTCGACCTACTACTTCTTCGGGTGGATATTGCGTGAGCACGCAAAAGGCGTCATTGACCGCCACAATGGGATTATCCCTTAAATTGGGATCACTGATGACTGTTGCGATCGGATTGAACTGAATCGAACCTAAAAAATTGTCAAAATGAGCTTCGTTTATCGTTTGCATATCGCACCTGACCCGCAGTGATATGGGCTGTCAGGAAAAGAAGAAACCTGTTTCTTAGGGCAGGTTATGGAGATTTAGCCGCCGTCCGGGATAAGGTTAACGCGTCTGGTCGTTGCACTTCACGCCAGCCTCCCACCAGCAAAAACCATGCCGATGCCGGCTTTTAACGAACGCGGTCCAAAACCGGACGGTCCGCATCCCGCCCATTTGCCAATGTCCATCAAAGTGTAAATCAGGGTCCGTTTCCACGGATTGACGATGTTCCTTGCCATCCCATCAAAAGCGGCCGGGGAAAATCACCTTAGCCACTGTGTTCCATCCCATATTACAAATCAGCCCCCTGCATGATGTCCCACGGTCACCGCTGAACCGGTCGCTTCCGAGGCGCGTTCCCAGTCGTGATAGGCGGTGCGCCGAATGATGATCCAGCTGCCGTCGCGCCGTTCCAGCGTGTCGCAATAGCGGCCGGCGACGATCCAGTCGGTGGCTTTGCCATGGGTCTGGCAGGGAGCGAAGTCCGGATTGCCCGCTTCGATATAGTGATAGGCGACAAAATTGGCCTCGGTGGTGGCGCTGTTGCCGTCTTCGGACAGGGCGATATGGACATTGGAGATCGAGTGGTGGGTGCCCGGGATATGTTCCAGTACCTGGCTGGCAAAACCGATAAACTCGTCCGGCGGCCCTTCATATTCGGCATGTTTGTGGACATGATCATCGGCAAAGCAGGAGCGGACCAGCGGCCAGTCGCGGCGATCAATCCCCTTGCAATAGCGGTGCAGGATATCGCGAATTTCCTCGCGCGCAGACAGCTGCTCCAATGTGTACATTCCGGTCGTCTCCTCATTTTGTCAGTCGTTATTATCTGACTCTGGTCCTAGCTTTCACGGCAAAGATCATGGTGGAGATAAAGCATGGGCAGACTGCAAGGCAAAGTGGCAATAATAACAGGCGCGGCGAAGGGGCTGGGGGAAGCGGATGCGCGGATGTTCGCACGCGAGGGCGCGACCGTGATTCTGACCGATATGGACGCGGACAACGGGAAGCGAGTTGCCGGAGAGATTGGCGATGCGGCGGAGTTTCATGTTCAGGATGTCCGCGACGAGCAGGGTTGGGAAGACCTGATTGCCGATGTCGTGTCGCGACATGGCAAGCTGGACATATTGGTCAACAATGCCGGGGTGGTCGAACCTGGGACTATCGAAACGCAGACCGCCGATGAATATCGCTTCGTCATGGCGGTCAGCGCTGATGGTGCTTTTTATGGCTGCAAATATGCGGTGCCGGCGATGAAGGCATCGGGCGGCGGGGCAATCGTCAACATGTGCTCGATCGCCTCGATCGTCGGCGAGCCGATTGTCGTCGCCTATGCCATGGCCAAGGGCGCGATCGAGAGCCTGACCCGCAGTGTCGCGGTGCACTGCGCCAACAACCAATATAATATCCGCTGCAACAGCGTCCATCCCGCCGGCATATTGACGCCGATGGTGGTCGGGATCGGCCCGAAGGTTGTGGGGCGTGACGATCTGCGTCCGGCGAGCGAAGGCCCGGCCCCCAGCGCGCTCGGCGAACCGGATGATATCGCCAATACGGTGCTGTTTCTGGCATCGGACGAGAGCAAGTTCATCAATGGCGCGGCGATTCGCGTCGACAATGCGAAGTCGGTTATGGAAGGCGTGGTTTCCTAATTTTCCGTTGGCCTTGCGCCGATTTTGACAGCTTGCTTGCACACCAATGATGGGTAAGGGATCCGCTTGCTGTCCGTTCTCCACCGCGCTCATTTCGCGACAAAATATAGTAGCGGCCAATTCCTGAAGGCGGGTGGGCGCGACCGGACCCCGTTTCGACTTTCGTTTTGACTATCGAACACATGGTTCTTTGGTACGTATCCCTCTGTTGATTAGGAACATGTAAGCGATAGCAGGTTTCTATTGGCGGTTGCGACCTCGCCCGACATAAGTAAAGCTGTGTTTTTAATGGATAAGGGTATCCCAAATGACGCTTCGCAGTTTCTGGCTCTTGGGATTGTTGATCGCCTTGTCTGCTTGTGGCGGCGGAGACAGGGACGAGGGCAGGGATGATCCACCGGTTGTTGTCGGTGGAACCGTCACGCAAGCCGAATTTGTCAGCGAGATTGAAGCGGTAGGGACCGCTTTTGCCAATGAACAAACCGTCATCACGTCGCCTGTCACCGAACGCATTGAGCGCATCGCCTATGCAGATGGTGCCACGGTCAGGCGCGGTGCCGTGATCGCGCGGTTGTCGAGCGGCGAAGAATCGGCTGATCTCAGCTCGGTCGTCGCAAGAGCGCGCGAAGCCGGCAAGCAGCTGGATCGTTTGACCGAACTTCAGGAAAGAGGCTTCGCCACCAATTCTTCGGTCGATCAGCAAACCGCCTTGCGTGATGCGGCTCGGGCCGATGCCAATGCGATACGGTCCCGTATTTCCGATCGCGTCATTCGCGCCCCGTTTGACGGCGTGCTCAGCCTGCGGACGGTGTCTCCCGGAACCGTAGTGACATCAGGCAGTCCGATTGCCACGATCAGCGATATTTCTGCGATCAAGCTGGATTTTACCGTGCCGGAGAATTTTCTCAGCGCGCTGAAACCCGGCCAGGTGATCGAAGCAAAAACGGCGGCTTATCCCGACCAGAGCTTCTTCGGTACGATTGATAACATCAGTCCATTGGTTGACCCGCTGTCGCGCAGTTTGACGGTGCGGGCAAAATTGCCAAATGATGGCCGCAAGCTGAGGCCGGGCATGCTGATGAGCGTGCGTATTGTATCGGAAACCCGAACCGGTCTCGCGGTCCCGGAAACGGCTTTGGTGGCGCAGGGCGACCAGAATTTCGTTTTTGTCGTTGATAAAGAGGGGATCGCCCGGCGCACCGCTATCGATATCGGTCTGCGATCCAAGGGCATGGTCGAAGTGAAAAGCGGTATTGCGCTTGGCGCCAAAATTGTCGCCGACGGCACCGTCAAAGTGCGTGATGACTCGCCGGTGAAGGCCGTGCTTCCGGGACAGAAGAACACGAAAAAATCTGCGGACAACAACTTGAAGGTCAGCGATAAAAAGGGATCTGCCGAGTCATGATCCTTTCCGATGTCTCGGTAAAGCGGCCGGTTTTCGCGGTTGTTCTCAGCCTGATTTTGGTGCTGGCGGGGATTGTCGCTTTTCTCGACTTGCCGGTGCGGCAATATCCGGCGATCGAGCCGCCGATCATTTCCGTCGATGTCAATTATCCCGGTGCCGCTGCCAATGTCGTGGAATCGCGTATTACCCAGATCTTGGAGGATCGTGTCGCCGGGGTCGAGGGGATTGAAATGATCCGCTCGTCGTCCCGGGACGGGCGCTCCGACATTACCATCGAATTCTCGCCGGACCGCGATGTCGACGCGGCGGCGAACGATGTGCGTGACCGTGTCTCCGGGGCCTTGGACAATCTGCCTGAAGAATCGGATCCGCCGGAAATCAACAAGGTGGATGCCGATGCGCGTCCGTTCATGTGGCTCAACCTCACGGGCAAGGGTAAGGACCCCTTGTGGCTGGCCGACTATGCCGATCGGGTGTTGTCTGATCGCTTTTCTTCGATTGATGGGGTCGCCCGGGTGCAGGCCAGCGGTGCCTCTCGGCCAGCGATCCGGGTCTGGCTTGATCGAGAAAAAATGGCGGCGTCCGGCATATCTCCCAATGATATTGAAGAAATATTGCGGAGGGAAAATGTCGAGTTACCCGCTGGCCGGGTTGAATCTTCGGACCTTAATCTAACCGTCCGGGTTGCCAGAGCTTATAGCAATGTCGATGATTTCAAGGCGCTGGTGATCCGGCGCACGGCTGATGGAGCGCTGTTGCGTCTGGGCGATCTCGCCCGGGTCGAACAGGGTCCGGAAAATGTCTATGCCCATTTCCGGTCCAACGGTTTGCCCGGTGTCGGCATGGGTATCATTCGCCAATCCGGCGCCAACGAGCTCCAGGTTGCGAACGACATCAAGGACCGGATCACAGAAATCACACCGCTTCTGCCGCCCGGCGTGCAACTGGCGGTGAGCTACGACAGCAGCGTTTTCATTGCCAAGGCGATCGAGAATGTCTGGGAGACGCTGGCTTTTGCGGCAATATTGGTGATCGCGGTCATCTATCTGTTTCTGGGGTCGGTCCGCGCCACTATCATTCCCGCCGTAACCGTCCCCATTTCCATTATCGGCACCTTTTTCGTGCTCTGGCTGCTTGGTCTGTCGATCAACCTGCTGACGTTGCTGGCGTTGGTCATGGCGATCGGGCTGGTTGTTGATGACGCGATTGTCGTGCTGGAAAATATCTATTCCCGGATCGAAAACGGCGAGACGCGCCTCGTTGCCGCCTTTGAAGGGGCCCGGCAGGTGGGATTTGCGGTGCTCGCAACCACGGCGGTTGTGGTGGCGGTGTTTGTGCCGGTGATGTTTTTGCCCGGCGAAACGGGCCTGCTGTTCCGCGAGCTGGCGATCACAATGATTGTCGCTGTCATCATTTCCACCTTCACCGCACTCACGCTGATCCCGGTGATGTGCTCCAAGATCCTGAAAAAGGGCGGCGCGGAAACCCGATTGAGCCGCTTTGTCGACCACAAGTTCAAGCAAACCAGCACAGGCTATGAAAGCATATTGTCCCGCTGGGTCCGCCGTCCGTTTCTGCTTGGCGGGGTCGCCTTCGGATTGGCCGCGCTCTTCGCCGTTTTTGCGCTGCAAACGCTGCAGAGCGAGGTCGCGCCGCCGGAAGATACTGGGTTCATGTTCGGCAGCGCGTCGATTTCCGAGGGTGCGGGCTGGGACCGGCTGGTCAAGGTCATGTTTGATCTGGAGGAGCTGGCGCTGCCCTTTACCGAAGAGGACGGGCCGCTGAGGCGTGTCTTGTTTCGCGCACCTGGATCTTTCGGTCCGTCGGGGGACTTCTCCTCTGGCCGGATGATCATGTTCCTCAAGCCATGGGACGAACGGGACATGACGACGGCGGAAACGGTGTCGGCGTTGAACGGGGTATTCAAAGACTATCCATCGGCTAGAGCCTTTGTCTCCGGCGGATCAACGATTGGCGGGCGGGGCGGCGAGGCCATCCGATTCGTCATTGCGGGTGATACCTATGAAGAACTGACCCGCGCCCGCGACGCGCTGTTCGTGGCCGCCGAGGCATATCCCGGCATCGCCACTCTGGAGTCCGATTATAAGGAAACGCGCCCGCAACTGGTGGTCAATGTCGACACGCTGAGGGCTGCGGATCTGGGCGTTTCGGTTCAGGAAGTCGGCCGGACGCTGGAGACGATGATGGGCTCTCGCAACGCCGGCACTTATGTTGATCGCGGTGAGGAATATGACGTGATCCTGCAAGCGGAACCGGAGGACCGGGTCACCGCCGAAGATCTTGCCAATGTCTATGTCCGGGCGCGGGACAATAATCTTGTGCCGCTATCGGGTCTTGTCACGCTGACGACCCGGGCCGAAGCGGGCGAGATGAACCGGTTCAACAAATTGCGGGCGATCACGCTGGAGGGTACGGTTGGTGAAGGCTATTCCCTGGGTGAAGCGCTCACGTTTCTGGACAATGAAGCGGCGACGCTGCCCGAGGTTGTTGCCATAGGCTATGAAGGGCAAAGCCGGGCTTTGCGGCAAACCGGCGGGTCAATTTGGCTGGTACTCGGCTTCACTATCATATTGGTATATCTCGTGCTGGCCGCCCAGTTCGAGAGCTTTGTCAGTCCGCTGGTCATCATATTGGGCGTTCCGCTGGCGATTAGCGGCGGTTTGTTGGGTCTCACGGTGATGGGCGGCACGCTGAATCTGTACAGCCAGATCGGACTGGTCATGCTCGTCGGTCTTGCCGCGAAAAATGGCATATTGATCGTCGAGTTTGCCAACCAGCTGCGCGATGAAGGCATGGAATTTGAAAAAGCGATCCTGGAGTCCGCCAAACGCCGTTTCCGGCCTGTTTTGATGACGTCCATCGCTACTGTTGCAGGCGCTTTGCCACTGATGCTGGCGACAGGGGCCGGGGCGGCGAGCCGGGAGGCCATTGGAACCGTTGTCGTATGGGGAGTGGCGATTTCAACCATATTGACGCTCATCATCATTCCGGCATTCTATTATCTGTTGGCCCGTGGAACCAGCAGTCCGCTTGCGGTCACCCGTCGGCTCAAAAAGCTGCGGCAAGGCAAAACCGTCGAAGAAGGCGCGTGATCAAGCAATCCTGAGATCCGGGGCTCGTCCGGCAGACATTGCATTTGTGACAAATGGTCCCGAAATTTCCCATCCGTACGACCATCCGTCTTGCGATTCGACATGCTATAAAAATGCTTCGAGCGGTGGCCCGCAATTTTGACCGATAGCTTAATGTTTCGTGCTACCGCTTGCCTTTAGCCATGGATCTCGGGTAGCTTAGAAGCATGGATCGCGAGAATAATCCCAGCGAACAAGACCAGGTGGCGATCTCCCAGTCAGATTTGCCAAAGCGATCGGTCATGGCATTGATTGAAAAAAGCCCGATCGCGTCGGTGATCAGCAATCCGCGACTGGCCGACAATCCGATTGTTGCCGTCAATGATGCTTTCGAGGAGCTGACCGGTTATGACCGCGACTTCATTATTGGCCGAAACTGCCGCTTTCTGTCCGGCGAGGCGACCGAGCCGTGGTTGACCGAAGAAATCCGGCGCGGCGTGCGGCAGCAAAAATCGGTCCTGGTCGAGATATTGAATTACAAGAAGGACGGCACGCCCTTCCAGAACGCCGTGCTGGTCGCGCCGCTGTTTGATGAAGAGGGTGAACTGGAATATTTCCTCGGTTCGCAAGTGGAAATCGACGGCGATTCTCCCAGCCTTGCCAAACCGCGCCGGATGCGGGCCGTGGCGATTGTGAAGGATCTGTCGAAGCGGCAGCGGGAAGTATTGCAATTTATCGCCAAGGGCCTGCTCAACAAGCAGATTGCCCATGAATTGGGGCTCAGTGAACGAACCATCAAGATGCACCGGTCGATCCTGATGAAACGGCTCGATGTGCCCAGCGCTGCGGACATGGTCCGGCTGGCGGTTGAAGCGGGAATGTAGGATTGGCGTGGATACGGTCCAAGTGCCGTATCGATTTTACGCTGGCGGGCGTCTATCTCTTTACAAGCATCGCGGGTTGGAGTTTCTTTCCCCATTCAGGGTCGCAGATGTTTTTTTGGGCAACATTTCTCCCTCCTCCTTGTTGTCCAAAGATTTCCGGCCCGTGATGCACCCTTTTTCTAAAATTGATCTGCTATCTCGAGCATCTTGCTAAGGCGTTTTGGCGCGACTTGGCACCAGCTCCTGTACAGATGTTCCGCAATATGCTCCCAATCCGTATCCCCGCGATCGAGACGGATCGCGATCCAGCCGGATTTTCCGTAAAATTTTGGTGCGTAATAAAGGTCCGGATCAGCGTCGATCAGCGCGGCCTGTTCGTCCAGTCCGGTGGTCTTGACGAGTAGCGCGATACTGGCTTCGCCATGATGACTCTGGGCGAAATAGGCGAAATATTTTCCCGTCGTATCGCTGCCTACCCGCCATCCAGGCGCGCCGAAGCTCGGTCGTTCATGGGTTTCTTCAAGCGCCAGAGCGCGTTTGCGGACCTGAGCCAAAATCCAGTCCGGATCGGCCTCACGGGTGACATATTTGGCCAGCGTTGCAGGATAGAGTTGATGTTCGGCGATCAGGATCCGGCTTGCCAGGCGGTCGGCATCGTCATCGGGCAGGATCGCGACTTCGGTTTGCGCCAGCACCGGGCCATCATCCAGTTCTGCGGTGACCAGATGGACGCTGCATCCCGCAACCCTGTCGCCGGCATCGATGGCGCGCTGATAGGTGTCGAGACCTTTATATTTGGGCAGCAGGCTGGGATGGATGTTGAGCATATGATCCGCCCATTTCCGGACAAAGCCATCGCTCAAGATCCGCATATAGCCGGCGAGCACAACATAGTCGGCGCCGGACTGGACAAGGGCGTCGTGCATGATCGCGTCATGCGCCTCGCGCGACAGACCCTTGTGCGGATGGGCGAAAGTCGTCAGGCCCTCTGCTTGCGCCAGCGACAGGCCGGGGGCATCGGGGTCATTCGAAGCCACGAGCACAATTTCATAAGGGCAATCCGATGATTTGGCGGCGTAGACAAGCGCTGCCATATTGGACCCGCGGCCAGAAATTAATACCGCGATTTTGGCTTTTTCAGCCATTGTGGGTCGCGGTCCAGTCATCCGTTGCCGACCAGATGCCGCGCGATCCTGTCACCGAGCAGCCTTTGGTGCCCGCGCGAACATCTCCTATCCGGTGGACCTTTTCATCAGCGGCTGCCAGATCTGCGGTGATTGCGTCGACCTCATCCGGCGCGACCGCCAATACCATTCCGATTCCGCAATTGAACGTCCGCGCCATTTCCTCGGGCTCAATATTGCCCTGTGCCTGCAGGAACGCCATCAGGCGGGGCTGGTCCCAGCTGGACGCGTCAACATGGGCGTGCATGCCATCGGGCAATACGCGCGGGACATTTTCCAGCAGACCGCCACCGGTGATATGGGCGAGCGCCTTGACCCGGCCGGACTGCATCAGCGGCAGCAGCGATTTCACATAGATTCGGGTCGGCGCGATCAGCGCTTCGATCAATAATATGTCGGGGTTGAACAGGGCAGGGCGATTCATTTTCCAGCCCTTGTCCGCAGCGAGTCGCCGGACCAGCGAGAAACCGTTGGAATGAATGCCGGAGGATTCGAGGCCGAGCAGGATATCGCCCGGCGCAATCGTCGCGCCCGTCACGGCCTTCTCGCGTTCCACCGCGCCGACACAGAAACCGGCGAGGTCATAGTCGCCTTCGGCGTACATGCCCGGCATTTCCGCCGTTTCACCGCCGATCAGCGCGCAGCCCGCCATCTTGCAGCCTTCGGCTATTCCCGCCACGACCCGTTCGGCGATGCCGTTTTCCAGCTTGCCGGTGGCAAAATAGTCGAGGAAGAATAACGGCTCGGCGCCTTGCACGATCAGATCATTGACGCACATGGCGACGAGATCGATTCCGACCGTGTCATGGCGATCATGGTCGATCGCAAGCTTGAGCTTCGTGCCCACACCATCATTGGCAGCGACCAGCAGAGGGTCTTGATACCCTGCCGCCTTGAGATCGAAAAATCCCCCGAAACCGCCAAGTTCGGCATTGGCTCCCGCGCGGGCCGTGGCTTTGGCCAGCGGCGCAATCGCCTTGATCAGGGCATTGCCTGCCGCGATGGAGACACCGGCTTTCGCATAGGTGTAGGAATCCGGCTCATTTTGCTTTTCACTCATAACTTGTGCGATTAGACAAGTCGCGGCTGGATTTCCACGCCATAATCGTCAAAAGGGCGCAAATGAGTTTTTTGACTGACTTCAAAATCAAGATCGCTGCCATCATTGCCGTCGTGACCATGCTCGCGGGTACGGTTGTCTATGCCCAGCTGGAAGGCACCGAACGCGGGGTTGCGCCGCTGGCCAGCACCGGTGATTTTGAAGTCATGGGCGTGAAGGTGGATGTCCATGGCGATAACGCCATCGAGGCCCGCAAAAAGGGCTGGGAAGAAGCCCAGCGGCTAGCTTGGAAGATGCTCTACAAGCGGACCCACGGCAGCGATACCGAAGGCCTGACCGACGGGACGCTGAATACGATCGTTTCGGCGATTATCGTCGAGCAGGAGCAGATCGGGCCGAAGCGCTATATCGCTACGCTGGGCGTCATGTTCGACCGGGCCAGGGCGGGATCGATCCTCGGTGTGGGCGGTCGGCGATTGCGGTCACCGCCGCTGCTGGTGCTGCCGATCATGTGGAGCGGGGGCTCGCCTCAGGTTTTCGAACACCGCACCGAATGGCAAAAGGCTTGGGCGCGCTTCAGTTCCGGCGACAGCGCGATCGATTATGTTCGTCCCTATGGATCGGATAGTGAGTCGCTGGTGCTGACCGCCGGGCAGGCCAACCGGCCCAGTCGGCGCTGGTGGCGGAACATCCTCGATCAATTTGGTGCGGCGGATGTCATCATACCGATCGTCCGCTTGACCTATGCCTATCCTGGAGGGCCAGTGACCGGGCGCTTTACCGCCCGCTATGGCCCGGACAACCGGTTTATCGACAGTTTTACCCTGAAAGTGAAGCGCAGCGAAAATATTCCCGAGATGCTCGACCAGGGGATTGCGCGGCTGGACAATATCTATGCCAGCGCCCTGACGCGCGGCATTCTGAAGACGGACAAGTCGCTGATCATCGAAGATCCTTTCAATCTCGATGACCTGGATCTTGCGGATTTTGATATCGATGAGGATGTGGCTGTCGAGAGTGGCGAGGGTGTTTCTTCGGTCGCTCCGGCTGGCACCGATTCGTCGGGAACCGGCAGCGATGCGCCATCGGCAGCGTCGGCTGCCGCAACCAGTATCTCGTTGCAATTTGACACCCCGGATGTCGGCGCGGTGGGCCGCGGAGAATCGGCGGTGCGTTCGATCCCGGGAGTCACGTCCGCTTCGACGTCGAGCCTCGCGCTCGGCGGCGTTTCTGTCATGAGCGTGACCTATAGAGGTGATATTACGGCTCTTGCCCAGGCCCTGCGGGCACAAGGCTGGCAGGTCCAGCAAGGAGCGGGCGCCTTGCGCATCAGTCGTTCCGGACAGTAGGGGAATGAGGCCGTGAGTCAGATTGCCCTTCCTCTTGAACAAAAACCGTCGCCCGACCAGGGCGGCTATCTGGTGACCGCTGCCAATGCCGAGGTACATCGTCATTTGCAGCACTGGCGCGACTGGCCGCACAACACGTTGATTTTGACTGGTCCGGCTGCCTCTGGCAAAACCACGATGGCGGCGGCATTTGTCACGGACAGCGGTGGCCTTTGCCTTGATGATGCTGCGGACCATGAGGATGTCGAGATATTCCATCTCTGGAACCGCGCGAATAACGAGGACAGGCCGCTGCTGCTGGTCTCGGCGCGGCCGGTGAAGCAATGGGACGTCGTGCTGCCGGACCTGCAATCCCGTCTCGCCGCGTCGCTGCATCTGGAAATCGGCGCGCCGGATCAGGCGATGATTGACGGGCTGTTTCAGAAATATTTCGCGATGCGCGGTCTGACCATATCCGAAGATGCATTGCGCTATCTGGAAAAACGGATGGTCCGGTCTTATGCTATGGTACGTCAATTGGCGGAAAAAATGGATGCGCTGGCAATCGAGGCCAAAAAACCGATCAATTTGTCGATTGCGAAATCGGCGCTCGGTTTTTTTGACGTTAGTGACAAAAAGGTGGAATTTTAACCCATGGAAAACCCTGTTGCCGAGTCGCTGGATGCGGACCTATCGCCGGGGGACGATGTCGGTTCTCTATCGGTCGAGGATAGCAGCAAGCGCTATTTCAATCGGGAAATAAGCTGGCTGGGCTTTAACGAGCGGGTGATCGAAGAGGCCGAAAATACCGCCCATCCGTTGCTCGAACGGCTACGCTTCCTGTCGATTTCAGGCAGCAACCTTGATGAATTTTTCATGGTTCGTTTTGCCGGCCTGGTCGGACAATATCGTCAGAAGATCGAGGAGCGCTCCGCCGATGGCCTGACCGCGACGCAACAGCTGGACGCCATAGCAGCGCAAACGGATTTACTCATTACGCACCAACAGCGGGTGTGGTCCGCTCTATCGAAGACGCTGGCCGATGAAGATATTTTCGTGTCGAATGTGGGCGCGCTAACCGAAGCGTCAAAAGCCTGGCTCAGACAGCATTTTATCGACCAGATATTTCCCGTGCTGACGCCACAGGCGCTCGACCCGGCCCATCCGTTTCCGTTCATACCCAACAAGGGGTTGAGCCTGGTGTTCGACCTGGTCCGCGAGTCGGATAATCTTGGTATCAGGGAGCTGGTGATGATCCCGTCCGGTCTGCCCCGCTTCATCCGTTTGCCCGGTGAATCTGCGGTATATGTGTCGGTCGAGACGGTGATCCAGGAATTCTCCGACATTCTCTTTCCCGGCTATGAGGTCAAAAGCAGCGGCCTTTTCCGGATCATCCGCGACAGCGATATCGAGGTGGAAGAGGAAGCGGAGGACCTTGTCCGCTATTTCCGCAGCGCGATCAAACGCCGTCGCCGCGGCGATGTGATCCGGCTGGAAATGGGGCCTCATCTCGCCGAGCCGGTGGTCGCGATGTTGCGCGAGAATCTGCTGCATGACGGCGCTACCGAAAGCCGGATCAACGGTCTGGTCGGCGTCGGTGATCTCGATATCCTGGTCGACGAAGACCGTCCAGATCTCAAATTCACGCCCTATAGTCCCCGTTTCCCGGAGCGAATCCGTGATCATGGCGGCGACTGTTTCGCCGCGATTCGGGACAAGGACATATTGGTCCACCACCCCTATGAATCCTTCGAGGTGGTGATCGAATTTCTGCGGCAGGCAGCTGCCGATCCCGATGTCGTGGCGATCAAGCAGACCCTGTACCGGGCCGGCAAGCAATCCGCCGTGATCCGTGCGCTGATCGATGCCGCCGAAGCCGGAAAATCGGTGACCGCCATTGTCGAGCTCAAGGCACGCTTTGACGAGGAGCAGAATCTGCTCTGGGCGAGCGCTCTGGAACGCGCGGGCGTACAGGTCGTCTATGGGTTTATCGAATGGAAAACCCACGCGAAAATATCGATGGTCGTGCGCAAGGAACAGGAAGGCTATCGCACCTATTGCCATTTCGGCACCGGCAATTATCATCCGATCACCGCCAAAATCTATACCGACCTCAGCTTCTTTACGGCTGACCCGAGGGCGGCGCGGGACGCGGCGCAATTGTTCAACTATATCACCGGCTATGTCGAGCCCAAGGCGCTGGAACTGATTTCGATGTCGCCGCGGGACATGCGCAATGACTTGATGGGACTGATCGATCAGGAAATTGCCAATGTTCGCGCTGGCAAGCCCGGTATGGTCTGGGCGAAGATGAATTCGCTGGTCGATCCGGCGCTGATCGAGAAACTGTATCAGGCAAGCAATGCCGGAGTCGAAATTGATCTCGTGGTCCGGGGTATTTGCTGCCTGAGGCCGGATGTCCCCGGCATGTCGGACCATATAAGGGTAAAGTCGGTGGTCGGCCGTTTTCTCGAGCACAGCCGTATCTGGGCCTTTGGCAATGGCCGGGAACTGCCGAATGACGGCGCGAAACTTTATATTTCGTCGGCCGACTGGATGCCGCGCAACCTCGACCGGCGCGTCGAATATATGATGCCGATCACCAACGCCACCGTCCACGACCAGATACTGGATCAGGTCATGGTGGCCAATCTGATCGATGACGAGCAGAGCTGGGAGCTAAATTCCGACGGCAGCTATACGCGGGTGGTGCCTTCGGACAAGCCGTTCAACCTGCACCGCTATTTCATGACCAACCCGTCGCTCTCCGGGCGCGGCAAGGCGCTCAAGAAGAGCAATGCGGTTCCGCGCCTGAGCTTGCGCCGTCGCAAGAAGAAGGTGTGACAGAGGTGCTGATCGAAAAAGATACCATATCCCGCTTTGTCCAGGGGCGGAAAAAACACAACAGCCAACGAACCGCGATCGTCGATATCGGCTCCAATTCGATTCGCCTGGTTGTGTATCAGGGGCCGGTCCGGGTTCCTGCGATATTGTTCAATGAAAAGGTGATGGCCGGGCTCGGCAAGGAATTGTCGACGACCGGTGCGATTGGCGAGGATTCGATGCGGCTGGCGATTCGCGGGCTTAAACGCTTTCATCGCTTGAGCACCGAAATGGAAGTCGACAGCATCAAGAGCTTTGCCACAGCCGCGGTGCGGGATGCCAGCAATGGCAAGGATCTGCTAAAAGCGGCGCGTGCCATCGGCTATGATGTGCAGGTGTTGCAAGGCGAGGAAGAAGCGGAATTGGCCGCGCTCGGCGTCATTTCCGGCATCCCGGATGCGAAAGGCATCGTTGGCGATCTTGGCGGCGGTAGCCTCGAACTCGCCTTGATCGATAAGGGTGAAGTGCTGGAACGCTTTTCCTTTCCGCTCGGGGTCCTCAGGGTTGCCGATTTACGAAGCCAGGGACAGGACAGGCTGAAACGCCAGGTGCGCAAAATGCTGAAGAAAACCGGCTGGGAAAAGCAGGCGCAAGAATTGCCCTTTTATCTGGTTGGTGGATCGTGGCGCTCGCTGGCCCGGCTCGACATGTTCGACAGCAATTATCCGCTCCCTGTTATCCACAATTACGAAATGGAACCGCGGCGCGCGCAGCGGCTGGTCAGCCGACTGGCGCGTTTGAACCGGGACAAGCTGAAAAATGTCCCCGGTCTCTCCACATCCCGGATACCGACGTTGAAAGATGCAGCATGGCTGTTGTCAATGCTGGTGCGCTATCTGAACAGCAGCAAGATGGTCGTTTCCGCTTATGGGGTGCGGGAAGGCCTGTTGTTCCAGCATATCAGTAAGCAGGAAGCGGCGCGGGATCCGCTGTTGCTGGGCACAGAAGACGCCGGAGCGGCGCAATCCCGTTTTCCCGCGAACAGCAAATTGCTGGGCAAATGGATCGCCGAAATTTTTTCTGACGACCCGGTCGACTGGCATCGGATCCGTCAGGCGGCCTGCAATCTGGGTGATGTCGCCTGGCGCGCCAATCCCAATTTTCGCGCCGAGCGCGGACTGGAAATCGGGCTGCACGGCAACTGGGTTGGCATCAGCGGCCCGGAACGCGAGATGCTGGGGCAGGCGCTCTACACCAGTTTCGGCGGCGGCACACATGTCTTCCCGGGTGGCGGCAAACTCGCCAGCGAAGCGGCAACGCAGCGTGCGATCAGCTGGGGACTGGCGATGCGGCTGGCTCAGCGGCTAAGCGGCGGAACCCGCAATCCGCTGGAACAGACTCATATCCGGAAAACGGGAAAAAAGCTGGAACTCACGATCGCCGGTGATTTGGTCCATCTATATGGCGACGCGGTTGCCAAACGGCATGGGCATCTGGCCAATATCATGGGACTGGAACCGGTAATGACGGCCGAATAGCTAGTCCGCTTTGATGGATATTCCCTTGCACCAAGGACGTCATTGCGAGCGCAGCGACGCAATCCAGAGCGGTAATCACCGACGATGGCGGCAAGACGCTCTTGATTGCCGCGTCGCCTTCGGCTCCTCGCAATGACGGCGGTTGATCCAGTCTCTATCTTGGTTGACCGGGACAAATAACGACCGCTTTTTGCTACTCCGCTTCCGCAGTGTCGCCCTCTTGCTGATGAGTCATTTTGAGCTTGCCGTCCTTGACCGTGAAGCTCACCCGGCCCTCGACCAGATCCAGCGCATCCCGGCCAAATTCCTCGTAGCGCCAGCCCTCCAGCAGCGGCACGTCTTCGCGTTCGCCGGCGACGATCCGTTCCAGATCATCGGCACGGGCGAGCAGGCGCGACGCGACATTCATTTCCGCCGAGCGGATTTTGAGCAGCAATTTGAGCAGGTCAGTGACCAGCGCATTGGACTTGCCATTTTTCGGGCGGCGGCCAATTTTTAGCGGCAGGTCATCGCGGGACAGTGGCTCCGCCTGATCAATAATATCCATCAGGCGCGCACCGATATCATTATTCTTCCATCCGGCCGAAAGCCCGCGGACCTGGCCCAGTTTCGTCTGATCCTTGGGCGGATGAGCGGCAATGTCTGCCAGCGTTTCGTCGCGCATGATCCGTCCGCGTGGCAGATCCTTGGACTGCGCTTCCCGTTCCCGCCAGGCGGCGAGGGCTTTCAGTCTGCCGAGCATGTCCAGATTGCGGCCCTGTGACTTGATCCTGAGCCACGCTTTTTCCGGATCGTTGACATAATTTTCGGGATCGGCGAGCTTTTCCATTTCCGCGTTGATCCATCGGCCGCGACCGGTCTCCTTCAATTTTTCCAGCATCATTGGAAAGATTGTCGCGAGATGGGTGACGTCGGCGATGGCATATTCCAGTTGGCGGGCATTGAGCGGGCGTCGCGACCAGTCGGTGAACCGGGCGCCCTTGTCCAGCGTGATCCCGAGCCAGCTGTCGACCAGATTGGCATAGCCGATCTGTTCGCTCTGTCCGATCGCCATGGCGGCGATCTGGGTGTCGAAGATCGGGTGCGGCGTCTTGCCGGTCAGATTGTGGATGATTTCGACATCCTGGCCGCCGGCGTGGAAAATCTTGAGCACGTCTTCATTGTTGACCATCAGTTCGAGCAGCGGGCCGAGATCGACACCCTTGGCCAGCGGGTCAATCGCGGCGGCTTCCTTGCCATCGGAAATCTGGATCAGGCAGAGAATCGGCCAGTAAGTATTCTCGCGCATGAATTCGGTATCAACCGTGATGAAATCGGCCGTCGCAAAACGGGCGCAGATATCGGCGATGTCCTGATTGTCTGTCAGCAATTTATGGATATGCATTTTTATCCTATACAGCGGGCGGCTCGTCCCGCAAACTATTCATGGGTGCAGGATAAAATTGGGGGAAAACCATGGCATTTTGGTCACTGATTCTGATCATCATACTGGTGTTGCTGTTGCTGGGGCAGATTATGGCGCAATGGGGTGACGCTTGCCTGGCGGTCGCCGATCCACGACCGATTGGCGGCAAGACCATAGAGATCACGATTTTGGCCTGGGGTTTTGCCTCGCGTCGCGGGCGATCCATGCAAGCAGATGATTGTTCGCGGCTTGGCATCAACGATATGCGATTTTTCATGACCGGACCGGCGATCATCATCTGTCTTGTGACCTTTGGCTTCGTCCGGAAGGTCAGCATCGCCTATCGCTGCTATGCTGGCGATTCCGATGTGGGAGAAGCCTGATGGCGCGGGTCCTTCATTTCGGCCACCAAGTCTGGGCCAATTATCACCAGACCGCCGCCTGCAACCTCAAGAGCAGGGTTGAATTGGCCAACAGCGAGCAGATGAACGGTCGAGCGCATCTGAAAGGGGTCGCCGAGAGCGTGCTAGCCCTGCTGCAAGAGGCCAGGCAATATCAGATTCCGGTGCGACCGATCGGCGCGGGCTGGTCCCCATCGCCGATCAACGTGGTCGAGGATGGCTGGCTGGTCGAGACCTTGCGGCTCAACCGGACCTTCAAACTGTCGGCCCTGAACGTGCATCAGGATTGCGACATCGCGGCGGAAGCCCTGCTGCTGGTCCAGGCCGGTGCAACGGTCGATGAAGTTTACGAAAGTGCAGAGGAAATGGGCCGATCGCTGCGCACTGGCGGGGCCAGCAATGGCCAGAGCTTTGCCGGCGCCTGCGCAACCGGCACCCACGGCAGCGTGTGGCAGGCCGGCGGTATTCAGGACCATGTCCGGGCGGTGCAACTGGTGACGCCGGGGCGGATTTTATGGATTGAGCCGAAACAAGGCGTGCTGTCGGATGATTTTATCGCGCAAACCGGTTCGGAGATCATCCGCAGCGACCGGATTTTTGCCGCCGCGCAACTGCATGTCGGCGCCATGGGCTTTGTCACGGCGATGCTGATCGAGACTGATCCGATCTTCATGGTGCAGAATATCCAGAAAGCGGCGAAGATAAAGCGCGAGCATATCGACTGGCTGTGTCGCGGCGAATTTCGCAAATTTTCCTGCGCCTTCGGATTGGATGAAGAGCCTTATTTTCAACAACTTATTTTGAATCCCTTTGACCCGTTCGACAAAAGAGCGCTGCTGCGATTTCTTTACAAGCGTCCGTTCGACGCCAGCATTCCCCCGCCACCGCCCGGCGACATGGGCGCCGGCTATGATGCGCTGACACTGCTCGGCAAGGCGATGGCGGAAAGCGATTTTTTCAAGGCGGAAATATTGCAGCTGGCGATGGAGCAGGCTTATCCCCAGAATCGCGACGTCGATGATCCGCCAGCGATCGCGACCTGGGGACATACCACCGAAGAGCATATGCCAATTGCCAGCCTGTTCAACGGATCGGTGACAATGGACCGGAGCAAGCTGAGTGAAGCCTTTGATTTGATTATTGATAGTTTCAGGCGCGGGGGAGGCGGGACGGTCGTCACCTTGCGCTTTGTCAGCAAGGCCAAGGGCCTGCTCGCGCCCGCGCACTGGCCGGATAATGTCGTGATCGACTTTGATGGGCCGAACGTCGAATCCAGTCATCAAGGCTACAAGAAAGTGGTCGAGGCGCTGGATAATGCGGGGATCGCATTTACCCGACATTGGGGAAAAACCAACAATCTCGACGAACGGCGGGTCAAGCGGGACTATGAACAGAATTTCGCCAACTGGAAATGGGCGCAGGCGCAGGTGATGCCGGACGCAGCCGACCGGCGGGTTTTTGCCAATGAGGAGTTGGTGAAGCTTGGGTTGATCTAGGCTGTTCGATAAAATTATGCTGAAGCTGCGATTCTGCAATCGCCCCAACTTTGGACGTTCCTTTACGATTTTTGGGAGCACGAAAGCGGGCATTCAGAGTGCTTTAACAGCCAATCCAAGAAGGTGCGGCTGTTGTGGATTCCGGAAAGGCAGGTTTTAGGTAGGGAGTTAGCGAAAGCTGCCATTCCTACGGCGATTGTTTTATTTGCTAAGCAGCGACAAGTTCGGCGATCTTCGTTGCAACTTCCGACATCGTCTCTTCTGCGGTGCTAAGCCCCGCACGGGAGGCTAGAAGGAGGCTAACTTTCTCAAGCTCTTCATAAGTCGTTCCGTGAGCAACCGGCACGAGTCTCTCGCGCCGGAGCAGCGCTGAAAGCTCTTTGTCTGCCACGCCTTCCGCCTTAAGCCGTTGCAACATGGCGGGGGGTTACCAAAACAATGCCGACGCGCGAATTCACCAAGCCTCTGTCGATCGCCCGCATCATCGGCACCCCGAGGCCAAGGTCTTTCTCACTGAACCACACGCGGACGCCCCGCGCTTCGAGCAGATCATTGAGTTGCTTGGCAGAGCCCTGTCTGTCATCCCATGCGTGACATAGAAACACATCTCGAAGGTCAGGTTGCGACGCCGCTATGCTCTCGACATTTTCGCGAACCGGCGTGAGTGCCCGCACTTGCTCAGGTGTGTACCATGTTGCCGAGCCTGCTCCCGACCAAGGTGCCTTTTTTGTGCGACTCCCCGACCCGCCTCCAATGCTCCGACCGCTGCTGCTTCCTGAAGAGGAGTATGAAGGCGAGGAGTATGATCCAGAGTCATAGCGACTGTAGCCGCCGTAACGCGATCGGCTAGAGCACACTGGGCAGGACGCCGCGCCGCCGCCCGTATGGCCGCGAACTGGTGCGGTACATTTGGCCATTATTACTTTACCTCATCGCTGTGGCTACGTCCCACTGAACAGTAGATCCCTATGCTACGCCATTCAAGTAATTTGAGCGAGCTACACTCTAAATCTAGAAATCTTAGCGAACGGAACGCTTCAACGAACTCTTTTGCATCGGTGAACGACACAATCTATTTGATTCCTGCCGATCCAACCAAAGTCTGCTTTCTTAATTCCCAATCCAAAACCTGTTAGCCCACTTCCCACCCAATTTTTGCCGTGCACAAAAGCCAAAGCTAGAGGCCGATTCCGGAATAGCCCTGACATCCAAAACTCTGCATCCTGTGCCGCGCACCGCCCGTTCCGGCAATCTCAAGCCTTGACAAATGGCCCGCAGACCTGTGTTACGCCTCCAATCTTTCCAACTGGGAAAGCACCCGATTTCCAAAGGTCTATCATGCACGCATATCGCACCCATAATTGTTCCGCGCTCCGCTCTTCGGACGTCGGCGAAACCGTTCGTCTGTCCGGCTGGATCCATCGCAAGCGCGATCACGGCAATCTGCTGTTTGTTGACCTGCGCGACCATTTCGGCCTGACCCAGATTGTCAGCGAGACTGGCAGCGAGGCGTTCAAAATGCTCGATGGCGCGCGAGTGGAGTCTGTGGTCACGGTCACTGGCAAGGTCGTCGCCCGCGATGATGAAACAGTGAACACAAATCTGCCGACCGGCGAAGTCGAGCTGGTCGCCGATACGGTGGACATGCAGGGCCCGGCCGAAGAATTGCCGATGCCGGTGTTCGGCGAGCAGGAATATCCGGAGGATATCCGGCTGCGCTATCGCTTTCTCGACCTGCGCCGCGAGTCGGTCCACGCCAATATGATGCTGCGCTCGAAGGTCATCGCCAGCCTGCGCAAGCGGATGACCGACCAGGGCTTTACCGAATTCCAGACGCCGATCCTGACCGCTTCTTCGCCAGAAGGCGCGCGCGACTATCTGGTGCCGAGCCGCGTCCATCCCGGCAAATTCTACGCGCTGCCGCAGGCGCCGCAGATGTTCAAGCAGATGCTGATGGTCGCCGGCTTCGACCGCTATTTCCAGATCGCCCCCTGTTTCCGCGACGAAGACGCCCGCGCCGACCGTTCGCCGGGCGAATTTTACCAGCTCGATTTCGAAATGAGCTTTGTCACCCAGGAAGATGTGTTCCAGACGCTGGAGCCGGTTCTGGCTGGGGTGTTCGAGGAATTCGCTGACGGTCGTTCGGTCACTCCGGCCGGTGAATTTCCTCGCATTCCCTACAAGGAATCGATGCTGAAATATGGCAATGACAAGCCGGACCTGCGCAACCCGATCATCATTCAGGATGTTTCCGAGCATTTCAAGGGCTCCGGTTTCGGCCTGTTCGACAAGATCACCTCGACCGGCGGCACGGTGCGCGCCTTTGTTGCACCGGAAGCGGGCAAGAACAGCCGCAAATTCTTCGATGCGATGAATGACTGGGCGCGCGGCGAAGGTTTTGCCGGCCTCGGTTATATCAACATGAAGGAAGGTGCGGCTGGCGGGCCGATCGCCAAGAACCACGGTGAAGAAGGTACCGCGAAATTGCTCGCCGATCTTGGTTGTGGTCCCGACGATGGCGTGTTCTTTGCGGCAGGCAAGGAAGCCGATGCGGCGAAACTCGCTGGTGTCGCGCGGACGCGGACGGCGGAACAGCTCGATCTGATCGACAAGAACGCCTTCAAATTCTGCTGGATCGTCGACTATCCGATGTTCGAATATGACGACGAACTGAAGAAGATGGATTTCTCGCACAACCCCTTCTCGATGCCGCAGGGCGAGCTGGAAGCGCTGGAAAACCAAGACCCGCTCGACATTCTCGCCTGGCAATATGATATTGTCTGCAACGGCATCGAACTGTCGTCTGGCGCGATCCGGAACCACCGGCCCGACATCATGTACAAGGCATTCGAGATCGCCGGTTACACGAAGGAGCAGGTCGACACCGAATTTTCCGGCATGATCAACGCGCTGAAATATGGCGCACCGCCGCATGGTGGCTCGGCGCCGGGCGTCGACCGGATCGTGATGATGCTGGCCAACGAGCCGAATATCCGCGAGGTGGTGCTGTTCCCGATGAACCAGAAGGCCGAAGACCTGATGATGAACGCGCCGAGTCCGGTTGCTGCCAAACAATTGCGGGAACTGCATATTCGCGTGGTCGAACCGCCGAAGGAAGGTTAGGCCCAAATCCGTTAGTGGTGAGCCTGTCGAACCATGCTTATCGACGAGAGGCGCCCTTCGACAGGCTCAGGACTAACGGAATCAACATATGACGCACCCCCAAGAACATCATTTCCCGTCCTCGCATGGCGATATCTGCTATTTCGAATGGGGCCAGGCAGGCGAAGGCCTGTCGGTTCTGCTGCTCCACGCGACCGGTTTCCATGCCCGTTGCTGGGACAAGGTCGTGGATGCCTTTCCCGTTGGCACGCATGTCGTGGCTGTCGATCAGCTCGGCCATGGTCGCAGTGCCACACCGGAGATCCGGGATTGGGCCATGATTGCCGGCGCGACGTCGGAATTGGTCAAATCTCTGGGCATCGGTTTCGATATTGGTGTCGGCCACAGCATGGGCGGCCATTGTCTGGTCCAGATGGTGGCGCAAATTCCGGATAGCGTGAAAAAACTGGTGCTGATCGATCCGGTGATCATGACCCGTGAAGTCTATCGGAAGGCGCCCAATTACAGCGATTCCTACGAGATGGTTGCGCGCCGGCGCAATTCCTGGACCGGGCCGCAGGAAATGTTCGAGCGGTTCGAGGATCGTCATCCCTACAGGCTGTGGGATCCGGCGGTGCTGCACGATTATTGCGAATATGGGCTGTTGCCCGATGGCGAAGGGGGTTTTGAGCTGGCCTGCCCACCGAAAACCGAAGGCTCGGTCTACGCCACCAGCGCTTCTGTCGATCCCTATCCGCTGATCGAAAAGATTGCACAACCGGTGATCGTTCTGAGGGCACCACAGCTGGAACAGCAAGGCACCTTTGATTTCGCATCCTCGCCGACGCCCCCGCAACTGGCGGCTCGTTTCGCCGTGGGAAAGGACGTTTATCTGGCCGATCTCACCCATTTTATGCCGATGCAGGAGCCAAAACGGATTGCCGATTTGATCATCAACGGCTAAGAGTATATTCATATTAGTATCGATATTTGTGAACGGCCAAACTGCGGGGGATGGACATGAACAGATTATTGAACGCAACAACGACCGTGACCGGTGCCATCCTGCTGGCGCTAACCTGCTTCTCTGGCAATGCGCAGGCGGAGATTTTGGTCATCGACGGGATGACACCCGCCAATTCCCCTGAATTTACTGACATTCAATCCATTACCATCGACCGTTTTGGTGGTCGCGATGGCCGGGCGCTGGCGTTCGAGGTGGAAGACCGGCTGTCTGCCGTGACGATATTTGGTCAACCCTATTTTGATGTGATCGGCGGGCGGTCTGCGGTGGAACCGGACGCGAGTCTGTCCGGCAATGTCACCGCCGGCATCGACCAATATGAGACGGTCGCAAAACGGCGGCGCTGCATCGAGCGCGATGACAAGGACAAATGTGTCACCTACAAGAATATCGACGTCGATTGCGTGACCCGGACGATCGATTTTCGGGCGCAGGTGCGAGGGACTCGATATAGTGACGGGCGGAGCCTTTATACGGAGAGCTTTCCCCATAAAAACGAACAGACAGTATGTTTCGGCGATGATCAGGACTTCGCCAGTAGCGAGTCGGTGATCCGGACCATGCT
Organism: Sphingomonadales bacterium CG_4_10_14_3_um_filter_58_15; assembly: GCA_002783865.1. GTDB lineage: Bacteria > Pseudomonadota > Alphaproteobacteria > Sphingomonadales > Sphingomonadaceae > Parasphingorhabdus. The sequence goes on along the minus strand of PFJE01000014.1, from coordinate 6,491 downwards.
CTCCGACACGGCCAACGCGATTCGCAACGATCTGGCGCCAGCACAATATCGTCAGGAGATCAGGATATTGGAAAGCCGCAAGGGCATGAGCAAAGCGGAGGGGCAATATTTCAAGGCCGCGGTCAAAATGACCAAAAATGATCCGCAAGAGGCCTGCCGGATGTGGGACGAAGCCGCCGCGAACGGAATGGTTCACATCTCCCTGCTGTTCAATCGCGCGCTTTGCGCCGAGCAGCGCGGCGAGCTCGAAGCGGCGCTGGCCCTTTACGAAGAAGCGGAACGGCTATCGCCCGGAAAGATCGAAGTGACCCAATCATTACAGCGGGTGAGCGATCATCAACGCGCGCTCGATGAATGGGCATTGCGGCAATCTGGAGGCGTTGAAAATCAGCGATAACGATCACGGTTAACCAATTGGTTGTTTGCGCGCATCTGATATAGAGTGTTCCATTCAGGATGAACGTGTCGAAGTCCGTTCACAGACAATAGATGCTGCCACGCTTTGTTCGCCCCGCGGGTGTCCAGGCTCAGGGCAAATGGAGTGAAAATGACCATAAACCTGTCCGACTATGAAAGCGGCAAGTCATTCGACGGTGACTATGATAGCGAGCTCGCCAGCCTGCAGGACCGTCTTGCCCGGATTCATTTCAAGCATATCATCCATGGCAGCCGGTCGATATTGGTGTTCGAGGGCTGGGATGCGGCCGGTAAGGGCGGTGCGATCCGCCGGATGACCGGGGAATGGGACCCGCGCTATTATGATGTCTGGCCGATCGGCGCGCCGACCAAGGAGGAAAAAGACCGCCATTTCCTCTGGCGCTTCTGGCAGAAGCTGCCGGGCAGCCGCGAAATCGGCGTGTTCGACCGCAGCTGGTACGGCCGCGTTCTGGTCGAGCGGGTCGAGGGATTTTGCGAGCCGACCGACTGGAAGCGCGGTTATGACGAGATTAACGAATTTGAAGCGCAGCAGATCGACGGCGGCACCAATCTGGTGAAGCTGTTCTTGCATACCACCCAGGAGGAGCAGGACGAGCGTCTGACCAAGCGACTGGATACGCCGCACAAGCGCTGGAAAATCAGCGCCGAGGATTTTCGCAATCGGTCGAAGCGCAGCGAATATCTCGACGCGATGCACGACATGTTCGAATTTACCGACACGCGCTGGGCACCATGGAAAGTGATAGCCGGCAACGACAAGAAATCGGCGCGCATTGCTTCGATGACTCATGTCGCGGAGTCGCTGGAGGCGGCGTTGCCGGAGAATTTGCCCGACGCTGATCCGGCACTGGTGAAGCTGGCGAACAAGGCATTTGGGTATAAGGTGGAGGATTAGACGGTTAGGCAGGCGATCGTGTCAACCAAGCCCTGCAGACCATGATCGAATGCTTATCCCTATCGTCTCTATTCGACTGTGGATAGCTGCATTTCCAACAGGTGCGGCATTCGCGACGAGACCATCAGGCCGGTTACCATGTCTTCCTGTTATGAGACCTTGCTGACATCGATCTGGATCATATAACCCTTCTGATCTTCTGGCTGTGAAACCGCAATTTGACCGCTTTCTACCTCTGCCCCCTGGAACAGGATTCTGCCATCAAACAGCATGCTGTCGTCGATCTCATAGCCAGCCTGTTCGAGTGCGGCTTGCCATTGTGGAAATTGATCTTTGGGATCTTTCTCAACCACGACCTGCAAAATATATGTTCGGGTACCCAGCTTACTGTCTCGAATCACGGTATGTGGTTGAGGCAGAATAATCCCGGCAGGAATCCAATCGCGGCTTACGGCTTCACCAGCGGTCGAAATTTCGGTCTCGTCACCAGCGGACTCAGCTCCTGCAGTGTCATTTTGTCCGCAGGATGCAAGAAAAACCAAGGCAGTCCCGGCTGTCATTTTCGCGAATTGGATGATTTTCATGTTGCTCTCCCGTTAGCATGAATTGTTAGACTTACGTATCCATTGGATTGAACTATCCGGACATCTACTCAAATAGAGGTAAAGTTACGTGCCCAGAAGAACGGATACGGAATCGGGGCAAGCCGAACCTACTTTGTCGCCAATCAGCTCGTTCAGACGGCGATCGTAATCAGCTTTGTTTTCGCCAACATCGTCCAAAAAGCTGCCAAGTGAGCTACGATGAACTGGCAGCGTTGACAGCAAGCTGATACATCCCGAGCTTCCTTGATTACCTTCCGCGAGCTTCGCATCTACAAAGCGAGCCATCACCTGAACATAACAGGCATCTAGCGCTGCCAATGCATCAGCACGCGGCTGTCCATCGGTCGCCGTGGTTTGTAGAAGGCCAACTGCCTTGCCAACAACGCCAGCACACGCCGTTGTCGGACTTCGGCCCTCACCAGCCATTTCCCATGCACGGTCAAAAGATTTGCGGTAGTCGGCAGACACAAGAGCAGCGCGGCTTGCCTCCTCCCGCACATTGGGTGAATTTGCATCCTCCTCCGTGCCAGAGCAGGCCGAAACAGCAAAACTCAAAACTACCAATCCGAAGGATATACGCATGCAAACCCCCTATTTGCAAATATGGCATTCGGAGCGACACACAGAAAAATGTTTCGAGACGGCGGCGCATGCCAAGCGAAAAATTTAGCAGGACAAATAAGGTTGTCAATCGGTAACGGCGCTACCCTCGAATTGTCTTCCGAAGGTGTACGCAACTCGATTGAGTTCAGTCGGGTGCACCAACTTTTTCTTTATCTGTCGGTCTATTGAGCCGCCGCTAGTTTTGACGATGCACTATATTTTGGTTTATGGCGAAACGCTACTTCCCCATGTTGATCAATGGAGGGCTTTCGATTGCGGTGGTAGTAGCAACAATACCCAAGAGAGCTGAATTACGGTTATAGCATCAGGCAGCGACGGACCGTTGTGCTGCCACATGCGACGTCCCCCGCCCTACCCCTTGTAATTTTTCCCGATATAGCGCGACAGCGGTGTATCGCTGCGGATCGTTGGTCCGCGTGGATTCTTCGTGTCATAGACGACCGCATTTTCGAGCACGCGCTTTACATAGTTGCGCGTCTCCGAAATCGGGATATCCTCGATCCACTGGACCCAGTCGATACCGCCCATGCGGGGATCGCCATTGGCGCGGAGCCATTTGTTCACATTGCCGGGTCCGGCATTATAAGCCGCGACCGCGAGAGGGTAGCTGCCGCCGTAATAATCCATCATCCGCTGGATATAGCCGCTGCCGAGCTTGATATTATATTGCGGGTCGGCGGTCAGCGAGGAGGCGTTGTAGGACAGGTTGGCCTTCCCGGACTGTTCCCGGGCGGTGCCGGGCATCAACTGCATCAGCCCGCGCGCACCGGCATGGCTGATTGCGCCCTCGGCAAACTGGCTTTCCTGTCGGGTGATGGCATGGATCAGGGTCCAGGTGCTTTCATGGCCAAAGGGAACCTGCATCGTAGGGAAGGAGGTATCGTCGATCGGGCCGACGCCGGCGCCGAGAGCGCTGATACCCTTGATCACACCGAGATCGCGGGCGCCGATACGGGTCGCCAGATCGCTGAGCAGCATATAGTCCTTGGCGGTCTTGGCGTTATAAGCGAGGGCGCGGTGAAAGCGGATCTGCTCGCTCCAGGGACCGGTGCGGGTGGAGGCCTTGGCCGCGATGACCAGAGGTTCATTGTCATAAGCTTCGCGGTCTTTGTCGGTGATTTCGACTGCCGGCTTGCGGTTGAACACTGGCAGCGGACGGCCCAGGCGCTCAAGCGACAATTGGCCATAGAAATAGTCGGGAAAAGCCGCTGCTTTCTCGAAATAGGCCTTGGCCTGGTCGGCTTGCCCGGCTTCAGCAGCCGCACGTCCGGCCCAGTAATAGCCTTTGGAGGTAATATTGGGCGAGTCATAGGATTGCGCGTACAGATCGAACATCGGCACAGCCTTGGCTGGTTGCCGCATTCCGTTGAGGGCGGCGGTGCCGGCAATCCACGCCAGATCCGAATATTTGTCGCGCACCCGGGAATTCTGGTCAGCGATCCGCGTCGGAACATAATAGGCGTCATCAATTTTTGAGGCGATATCGTAGGCCACCGACCATTGCCGGTCGTTGGCAGCCGCTTCCGCGTTGATCAGCATCGCCTCGAACCAGGTGTCGGGAGAGGCGGGCTTGACGCGCAGTGGCAAACGGGTGGCGAGCAGCTGGCGCGCCGCGTAGCTTTGGCCGCTGTTGCGCAGATAGCGGGCGCGATCGGCCAGATAACCGGCGTCATCGCGGGCGATGGCACCGACCGCGGTGGCCTTTTCATTGGCATCGGAGGATTCGGTCAGCTGGGCCAGTCTGGCCTCGAACACCGGGCGCCGCGCAGGCGAGGTGAAACCAAGCTGGCGCGCTGCGTCGCGCGTCGCTCTCGCCCACAACAGGGCATCCATGCGCGCATCATGGTCTTCGATGCTGAAGGCGGAACTGAATCGTGAAAGCAGCGCCGCTTCATCTTCGTCGGTCAGCGTCCCGCCGCGCCAGGCCGTTCTGGCCCATTGATTGGCTTTATCCCGCTCGCCGCTGGCCTGCAGGGCAACTGCATATTTGGCCGCGCCGGCGTTGGTGGTCGGTTCGAATCGTGAGAAAAAGGCCAGAACGCGAGCTGGTGAAAAGCTGTTGATATTGATCGCCTGTTCGGCGTTGCGCTGCATTCTGGTGTCTTCCGGCCATCCGGGGAAGGTTACCAGAAATCCGGCATAATCCTCGAATGAATAATTGTCGGATTGCGTCAACACGCGCCAGCGTTGCAGGCCCAGCACCGCATTGCCGCCAGTCGGATCGGACAGGCCGGCGCTTTCATTTTGCCAGCCCATTTGCTCGCCGATATTATCGGCTGCCATGCAGGTGGCGGGGGTGAAAAGCAGCGTTGCAATAACAAATCTTGATACCATGCTGGACATTTTACGGTTAGGCTCCTTATCAGGCGCTGAACGGCGAACTATATCACCGTTAATATTGAAAATGACTTGGTGGCGACTTTGCCAATTTCCAAGGGAAACATAAAGGATTATTAGATGTTCTCGGGCTCAATACCGGCTCTGGCGACTCCCTTTCGCGACGGATCGTTTGCTGAAGACCAGTTTCGCGCTCTGGTAGACTGGCAGATCGACCAGGGCAGCAGCGCGCTCGTGCCGTGCGGAACAACCGGTGAATCATCTACATTGTCGAATGCCGAACATCATCGGGTGATCGAAATATGCATAGAGCAAGCTGCCGGCCGGGTGCCGGTTATCGCGGGCTGCGGGTCCAACGACACAACCAACGCCATGTTGCATCTCAATTTCTCAAAGAAATGCGGAGCCGCTGCGGGTCTCGTTGTAGCACCTTATTACAACCGCCCCAATCAGGAAGGCATCACCGCCCATTTTACCACCCTGACCGAAAATGTTGATTTGCCCTTGATCCTGTACAACGTCCCAGCACGGACCGTTACGGATATCATGCCCGACACGGTGGCGGCGTTATCGAAGTTGCCAAACGTGGTCGCGATTAAGGATGCCAGCGGCGACCTCGACCGGGTGACCGCGCATCGTCTGAACTGTGCCGACGACTTTGTCATGCTGTCGGGAGTCGATGAGCTGTCGCTGGCGTTCAACGCAGCCGGCGGGATTGGCTGTATTTCCGTGACCGCCAATGTCGCGCCGAAATTATGCGCCGAGTTTCAGGCGGCCTGCGCTGCGGGCGATTATGCCAAGGCGCGCAAACTGAATGACGTTCTCTATCCGCTGCACAAGGCGTTGTTCTCGGATGCGTCTCCCGGTCCCATCAAATATGCCATGTCCCAGGTCCTGGACAATTTCTCGCCCGACTTGCGCTTGCCGATGACACCGCCATCTGACGCCAGCCGCAAGGCTGTAGATGCTGCCCTGAAAGGCGCAGGACTGGTCTGATGGCGAAACCGCGGCCGGAGGAATTTGACAAGCAGAAGGTCGTCGCCGAAAACCGGCGCGCGCGTTATGACTATTTTCTCGATGACAAGTTTGAAGCCGGCATCATGCTGACCGGGACGGAAGTGAAATCGCTTCGTTCCGGGTCGGGCACGATCGCGGAAAGTTATGCCGAGGTGAAGGATGACGAGGTCTGGCTGATCAATGCCAATATTCAGGAATGGAGTCATGGCAACCGGTACAATCACACGCCGACGCGCCCGCGAAAATTATTGCTGAGCCGGCGCCAGATAAACAAGCTGCACGGCGCGGTAATGCGCAAAGGCATGACGATTGTGCCGCTGTCGATCTATTTTAACAGCAAGGGCCGGGCGAAGCTGGAGCTGGCACTGGCAAAGGGCAAGAAGGCACCGGACAAGCGGGCAACCGAAAAGGACCGGGACTGGAAAAGGCAGCAGGGACGGCTGATGCGCGAACATGGATGACGATAAGCCCAATATCCACGACAAGGATTTTGCGGCGCGCTCGATCATGCACGTCTTGCACTGGATTCAGAGAAAAATGCCGACCCGTGCGGGGATGGAACGGAACAAATTTCT